>NZ_BCUA01000003.1 GCF_001591045.1 Sphingopyxis granuli NBRC 100800
TGTGATCGACTATCTCGCCAAGAGCTTTCCTGTTCGCCTGATGGCGGTGTTCATGGACGAAAACGGCAATCCTCGCTCCGAGCCCATGAGTGACGAGCAAGGCGCTCCCGTGTTGTGCCGCTCTGCGCTTGCAGCGCGCGACCGGATGATCGAAAAGCTCTGCGCCTTGCCGCCGATTGCCACCGCGCTTGATGCCATCATCGAACGCTTCGGCGTCGACCAGGTGGCGGAGGTGACCGGTCGGACGCGCCGGCTTATCATCGGCCGCGATGGTCGTCAGAAGCTGCAATCCCGGTCGCCGCGTGCCAACGTCGCTGAAACGCAGGCATTCATGGCCGGTGCCAAGCGGATCCTGGTGTTTTCCGACGCCGGGGGAACGGGGCGCAGCTATCATGCCGATCTGGCGGCGAAGAACCAGGCCCGCCGCGTCCATTTTCTGCTCGAGCCGGGCTGGCGGGCCGACGCCGCAATCCAGGGGCTTGGCCGGACCAATCGCACCAACCAGGCATCGGCCCCGCTGTTCAGGCCCGTTACGACCGACGTGCGCGGCGAACGCCGCTTCATCTCGACGATCGCGCGCCGACTGGACAGTCTTGGCGCTCTGACGCGCGGGCAGCGCCAGACCGGCGGCCAGAACCTGTTCGATCCGGCCGACAATCTCGAAAGCATCTACGCGAAGGAGGCGCTCCATCGCTGGTTCGGCCTGTTGTTCACGGGAAAGCTCGAAGCGGTCAGTCTCGGGCGTTTTCAGGAGCTGACGGGCCTGAGGGTCGAGGCACCCGATGGTTCAATGGTCGATGACCTGCCGTCGATCCAGCGCTGGCTCAATCGCATCCTTGCGCTTCCCATAGCCCTACAGAACGCGATCTTTGACGAGTTTATGGGGCTGGTCGAAGCGCGCATCGATGCCGCGCGGCAGGCTGGCACACTCGATCTCGGCCTTGAGACTATCGCGGTCGAGGACTTCACGGTGCTGTCGGACATGTTGCTGCGCACCGATCCGGCATCTGGCGCAACCACCCATCTGCTGGAACTGGAAATTGCCAGAGCCTTGAAGCCGCTCACGCTCAAGCGGCTCGAGGAGCTTCATGGCTTTGCGGGGCAGCGGCAGCGGCTTGTTCGAAACGCCCGCTCAGGTCGGGTCGCCCTGCTTGTGCCCGCTCGCAGCATTCTCGCTGACGACGGCAGCCGCATTGCTCGCTTCGAATTGCTGCGTCCGCTCAAGCGCAGTCACATCACCGAGGATCAGCTCACTGAGAGCAGTTGGGAGGATATCTCCATAGATGCCTTCCGCGATGCATGGGTTGTCGAGGTCGAGGAAGCTCGGACCAGTCATAAGCGTGAACGCCTCTATCTTGCCACGGGCCTTCTGCTGCCAGTCTGGGACAAGCTCCCGTCTGATTTCGTGAGGGTGAACCGCATATCGGCAGCGGATGGTCGTTCGCTCCTCGGCCGCGAGGTTCCGGCCCATTGCGTGCTGGATCTCTGCCGGGCGCTGGGTCTCGAGCGCGAGCAGACGCTGTCCGCCGATGACATTGTCCAGACCGTCCTGGCAAATGGCCGGGCCATGGAATTGGCCGGCCGCGAAATGCTCATGGTCAAACGCAGCCTGGTCAATGGCTCACAGCGACTTGAACTCACCGGATGGAGTGTTGCTCGGCTCGACTGGTACAAGGCGCAAGGCTGCTTTACCGAGATCATCCGCTATCAGACCCGGCTCTTCGTGCCGATCGAAGGCGCAGCGAGCGTGATTGCCAGACTGGCATCATCGGCATAGCCCTTGCCAAATGGCATTATTTAGAATATATGATGCCATATGGAGAAATGCCATGCTGGCTCTGCAACCCGTTGATACTGCCGTTACCGCCTTCCGGCCCGATCCGATTACCCAGGACGAGGCCGCTGCCATGTTCCGGGCGGTCCTCAATCTGTTCGGCAAATGGGAGCTGACCGACGAGCAGGCGGCAACGCTGCTTGACATGCCAGTGCGCTCCTATCGCCGATGGAAGGCAGAAGGACCCGGGCGTATTTCGCGCGACGGGCGTGCGCGTCTCTCCAACCTCATGGGCATCCACAAGGCGCTCCGGATCATTTTTTCCGAGGCGACCCGTGGTTACGCGTGGATCAGGGTGGCGAATGAGGCTTTCGCGGGCTCCAGCGCGCTCGACCTGATGCTCGGGGGCGAACTCACCGACATCATGCGGGTGCGTCGCTACCTCGACGCCGAACGTGGTGGCTGGTGAGCGGAGCGGCAGATATCCCCGTTTCTCGAGTTGAGTGGAAGGGCGCTGTCAGGATCATCCGCAGTGCCTTTCCACCGATCGACCTGTTCGAGGATATCGCTGACCCTGCCGACTGGCCGCTGCTGATCTCGGCAGAGCAGAAGACCAATCCCCGCATCATGGCGACAATTGGCAATCTCGACCTCGTTCCGGTTGACCGCCGCGTCGGCGGCAACGGGGCCTCTTACCTCATGGCGCCATTCACCCACGTCAGCACGGACCGGCCGAGCCGCTTTACCGATGGCAGCTACGGCGTGCTCTACGTGGGCGACCGGTTCGAGACCGCGCTGTTCGAGACGATCCACCACCACGCCCGCTTCATGGCACGGACAAAGGAAGCGCCTGGCTGGACCTCGCAATTCCGGGAGATTGTCATGGCGGTCGATGCAGACCTTCATGATCTCAGAGATGTAGAACCCGCGCCGGCGCTGGATCCTGAAAGTTACGCAGCATCCCAAGCTCTGGCTGCGATTCTCAGGGGCGCGGAATCCGACGGCATTCTCTACCCGAGCATGCGGCATTCTGGTGGGGAGTGCGTCGCCCTCTTCTACCCGGACTGCGCGTCAAACCCCTTGCAGGGACGGCACCTCGATTATCACTGGGATGGCCAGCGCGTTGATCTGGTCCGTGATGCCGGATCGGGCGCTGTCTTCCGGATTGTCGATTTGCCGCCCGATCCCGTCTGACGGCATGAGTTGGGCTTCCGGCCGAGTGCTGTAAGATCTCCAAGCACAGTTTCCGGGCAGCAGTCTCAAATCTGCGAACCAGCCTTCACGAGTTCGTCGAGGGCCTTGTCCGGCGAAACCGGGCCCTTGTACAGCGGGCTACATGGTGTCTCCGCTAGCTTGGCGGAAATCGCCAGAAGGTCGTCATCATCACCCTTTTCATAGGCATAGGCGGCCAGCCAGAACTCGGCTTGTCGAACGAACTCATTGAGGATGCCCACGACGCTCCGGTTCGCAGTTTTCGAGTACTGGACCTTGTCCATCCGCCAGACTTCCTGGGCAATGAATTCGCTTGGGACGCTATGCTCCTTCAGAACCAGCGCCAATTGTGCGGGGAATCTTCGAGCAAGCGTGGCCGCCGGGGCCAGCGGCATAAGCACGGGAAGCAGCGTGCGTTCCGAAACCAGCAAAGCCACTTGCGGCTTCCAGAACAGGACGGTGGCATACCAGTTGCCCAGCGCGGTGTCGATTTGTCCTGGCTCAGCGATCTCGGGCTTGATCCGATCTAGCAGCTTCTTGGTGCAGTGGAGGTGGAACATGGCTGTGTAGGATAGTAATCGCTGTCAAGCGCGTCCACTGACGCACTCGATCTCGCCGCGGTAATGGCAATGACCGATTCAGAATCAGTTGTTCCAAGGCCTGTACCAGAACGGCTGCTCATGCAGAAACTTGCTCTTCGCGCTTCATTGAGCAAACTGGCAGCAGTGCGTCCCATGGCCTAGTTTTAACTTATCTGGACGTCTTCCCTTCAGCACCCTACGATCATCCAGTCTTCCTTTTACGAATTGGGTGGACGAGCCAATGGGGGGCCATCTGTCGCAGCTGACTGAAACCGATCTTATCTCGATCTTGACCGGCAATCCGGAAGCCATCGACGTTCACCTCACACTGGTCGAACGCGACATCTCGATCGATGGCCACAAGGTAAAAGTCCACTGTCATTGCCTGACAGTTGACGGAAATGGTCGTGTCCAGCTCCAACGACTTGCCGAGTTCATGCGCAATGCAGTTGTCGACTACGCCATCCCTCGCTCGAAGGTTGCAGATGCAAAGATCCGCGACCAGAAATTTAACAGCACCGAAGCCATCGCTGAGCTTGTCGAGCGCGCCAAGCGGTCGTTTACCGACATCGCAAAGACCGGCGAGGGCGGCGAGATGCTGCTATTCCTTCTGGCGGAACGATTCCTTCAGCTACCTCAGATTCTTTGTAAGATGGATCTGAAGACAGACAGCCGGATGCACTATCACGGCGCAGACGGGGTTTATGCCGGTGTGACGTCGAGCGGAACACTCAAGCTCTATTGGGGCGAGTCGAAAGTCTACAAAAGCGCGGACTCAGCCATCCATGACTGCCTCGCCTCGCTGGCGCCCTTTCTTATCGAGCCAGAGCATGAAGGGGCCGAACGCGAACGTGACCTCATGCTGCTGAGCGATAAGGCCGATCTCACCGATCCGGCCCTAACCGACGCGCTCCGGCGCTACTTCGATCGATCCTCGGTATTGTCTACACGGGTTCAATACTGCGGGATCGCCTTGGTCGGCTTCGACGCGCCGTTTTATCCGGCGGATAATGTGCAGGCGGTCGCCGACGAAATTGTTGCTGCGTCGCTCGATGCGCTGACGGGCTGGCGGGACAAGATCGGCGCCCGTCTTTTGGCTGAAAAGCTGAGCGACATGGAAATCCAGTTGTTCTGCATACCGCTCCCGTCCGCGGAGGGTTTCCGCGCAGCGTTCCTCAAATCGATGGGACTGAAAGGCGAATGAGTCTAGCAGACCTACAATCCTGGCTGCGCGACGAGGGAATACGTGACGACCTAGATGCCATCACCTGGATGACGGTTCGCACTGAACTCGACAATCTGTTGCCTGAGGCGAATGAGGTGGTGATCGATTGGTCGCGCCTATTGCTGGCCGGAAGCATCCTTGCGCGCTCGGCCGAGCGCTTTGACCAAGAGACCGCGTTGCGGATTGCAACCGCCGCTCTTTCCTTGAGCAAAGATCAGGCAATCTGCGACGCCGGGGCGGTCCTGCTCGGAAAATTATCAAACTTTCGCGCCGTCACGCTTGCCCGTCAGCGGAACTTGTTAGCAGAAGATCTTGAAGGGCGGTTGGGGGTCGCGCTTCGGCTGGAAGCACAGCGGCGCGAGATGGAGCGCTCAATTCTTGTCGAGTCGAGCGGTGCATGGCTTCAAGTCAACGACTTCCAGCAGCGCTTTTGGAATAATGCAAAGGGGCAGAACTGGCTCTCGGCGTCCGCGCCCACCGCATCGGGAAAAACCTTTCTCGTGCTCCAATGGCTAGTTGACCAGATGGCCGTGGGCAGTGCGGGTATTGCCATTTACCTCGCGCCGACACGAGCCTTGGTGTCCGAAATCGAATCGAACATCGCCAGGATCCTTGGCAAAAACGACTCAATCGAAGTCTCGTCGCTTCCATTGCGTGAGAAATTTGATTCTGCGCGAAGCGGCGATCGGAGGCTGATCCTGGTCTTCACGCAGGAACGGATGCACCTTCTTGCAAACATCCTGGGAGACGACTTCAACGTCGACCTCGTCATTGTCGACGAAGCCCACAAGATCGGAGACAATCAGCGCGGCGTCATTCTTCAAGATGCAATCGAGCGTGCGACACGCGCCAATCCCAAGCTGAAGATTGTCTTCATCAGTCCGGCAACACAAAATCCCGAAGAACTGCTAACCGACGCCCCTCCGGAAATCGAGACTGTGGCGGTGGACAGTGACGCGCCTACGGTGCTGCAAAACGTAATCGTTGCTGACCAGGTCCCCCGAAAACCGAAACTTTGGCACTTGGCGGCCCGGCAAGGAGAGGCCCTTCTTCCGATTGGAACCCTCGAGCTACCCAGCAAGCCAGACGGGTTGCGCAAGCGTCTCGCATTCATCGCCGCTGCGATCGGCCAGCGTGGAGGCACCCTTGTCTATGCCAATGGGGCAGGGGAGTCCGAGGAGGTTGCCGATTTGATCAGTCAGCTGCTTCCTGCGACGGTCGATATCGACCCAGAACTCGCAGCTTTAGCGGATTTGGCACGCAAAGGCGTGCATCCCCATTTTCGGCTCGCGCCCCTCGTTGAACGTGGTGTCGCCTTTCACTTCGGCAACATGCCATCACTTATCCGACTGGAGATCGAACGCCTCTTTCGTGCGGGCAAGATCCGGTTCCTAGTCTGCACATCGACCCTGATTGAAGGCGTCAATTTATCCTGCCGCACCATCGTCCTCCGCGGTCCGCGCAAGGGCATGGGTCATCCGATGGAGCCGCACGACTTCTGGAACCTGGCCGGCCGTGCTGGCCGTTGGGGTGATGAGTTTCAGGGTAACATTATCTGTATCAATCCGCAGGACAAAGCAGCGTGGCCGACCGGCGTACCCCAACGCGCCAGATACCCAATCAAGCGCGAAACCGACGCTGTGCTGGAACTTGGGGACGAATTGGTCGACTATCTCGACCACCGCGATACGCCCGATCTGGCGTCACTTGGACCATCTGATCAATTCGAGCAGGTCGGCGCCTACCTTCTGACGACATACATGCGCATCGGATCGATCTCCGGGGCAAGTTTTGCGAAGCGGCACGACGAAGCCTCGCTTGCGAGACTTGACCGCGTTTTGGGAGATCTGGCGTCCAAGATTGACATCGACGCTACGCTCGCGGCCCGCCACCCTGGTGTGAGCGCAATGGGGCTACAGCGACTTCTGGAGACTTTCCGCTCCTATTCCGGCGATGTGGAAAATCTGCTGCCGGCTGATGTCGCCAGCGTGGACAGCTTCGATCGCTTCGTTGCGATCATGGGAAGGATCCACACCCATCTTTTTCCCGCATTCGGCCCTGAGAATGTGAACCGCCGCTACGCAGTCATCGTTGTAAATTGGTTGCGAGGCCTTTCACTTGCCACAATGATACGTCGTAATATCGAATGGCATCAAAGCGTCGGAAGGAGCTATCGGCTACCTGCCCTCATTCGCGACACAATGGATCTCGTTGAACAGATCGCGCGCTTCAAGGCTCCCAAATTCTTCTCAGCTTATATGGATGTGCTTCATATGCACCTGCGCGAGATCGGCCGCGACGATCTGATCGAGCATGATCTCGATATCGGAACACAGCTGGAATTCGGCGTCTCGTCGCGAACTCTGTTGTCGCTCATGGAACTCGGGCTTTCCCGCATGAGCGCGGTCGCACTTTACGAAAAGATCGCGCGGGATGATCTCAGCAAAGACGATTGTCTAGTTTGGGTCGCTGAACGCCGCGATCAGCTCGAAGCTATGGATATCCCGCTGATCATCGTTCGGGAACTGCGCGAGCGTCTGATACCCCTAGATGACCATGGGGCAGCGGTCGGAGAGCAGACCTAGGGGAGAAATATGGATGCCCGCTAAGCCAATAGATCTCGGGCCGATGCACTTCGCGAAGCGAGGAGATGCTGTCGCCTATCTCAATGCTATGCTACACCGCTACGACTTGGGCGACAAGGTAAGCGCCAGCGATGCAGTCATTCTTCGCGCCGCCCTCGACCGGCATCCAGATGCCGGTGTGAAAATCGGCTGCGGCATAACGCATTTCAGTGTTCGCACGGCAGATTTCGGGACGCGCTGTTTTTGGCTGAATCGCCCGGACGGTACGACGGAGAAGTTCTCCCACACTGCGTGTGTCTACGGAACCTAGGTGAGCGAATAAGCGCAACCTTGCTGACGGAGCCAATCAGCAAACACCAAATTTGCACTCCGCATTCTCGCCTCTGATACAGACGAAAGCTGACAGGCCGGTGACGGCCCAACTTCTGCCTTTCTGCGATGTCGGTTGGGCAACCGCTGAATGCCGGCTGCTGGCAGACTCTGCCGTTCGACCTATCGCTCTGCAACGGAAGCAAAGTCCCTAATCATTGCCACTCGTCATTGTCCGTGACTGCTGAGAGATCTGCGGCGATCGCGATAGAGGGGAGGGGGCTTTGCCCTGATTGAGCCAGCTGGGCGTCGATGGTCGATGCGCCAGGCTCAAAATCAGGAGTGCTGTCCCATGATCAAATCGATCCCGCTGAACAAGCTCGTTCAGTCTCCCCGTAATGTCCGCCGTCACAGTGACGCGGCAGCAGATGCCGAGCTCAAGGCCAGCATCGCAGCCTGCGGCCTGCTGCAGAACCTCATCGTCAGATCCGCCGCCAAGGGCAAGTTCGGGGTCGAAGCCGGGGAGCGTCGCCGCCGCGCCATGCTCGCGCTGGCAGACGAAAAGATCCTCGCCCGCGATCACGAAGTCACCTGCCTCGTGCTCGAAGACACCGCTGAGGCCGCGGTCGAGACCAGCCTTGCGGAGAACTTCCACCGCCTCGCAATGAATCCCGCCGATGAAGCACAGGCCTTTGCAACGCTTGTCACAGTTGGCGCAACGGTCGAAGATGTTGCGCGCCGTTTCGGTCTGACCGTTCGCTTCGTCGAGGGCCGTCTGCGCCTTGCAACGCTTGCGCCCGTCGTGTTCGAAGCGCTGGCCTCGGGCGAAATAACCCTCGACATCGCCAAGGCCTTCGGAGCGACCTCGGATCAGGAGATCCAGTCCCGCGTCTTCGAGCAGCTGTCCTCGGCCTACTATGCCCCCAATCCAGACAGCATCCGGCGCATGGTCCTCTCCGGGACTGTCCGGGGCAGCGATCCGCGAGCGCGCCTTGTCGGCCGCGATGCCTACATCGCAGCCGGCGGTCGGATCGAGCGCGAACTGTTCGATGACGAAGACAGCGAATCCTGGATCGACGTCGCGTTGCTCGAGAGCCTCGCCGCAGCGAAGATGGAAGATCAGGCGAAAGCGCTCGCCGCTGAGCAGGGTCTCGCCTGGGTCAAGCCCACGCTCGATCCCTATGCCAGCCACGATCTCGTCGAGGGGCTGGTCCGACTTCCTGCCGAACCGGCGCCGCTGACCGAAGCCGAATTGGCAAGGCTCGACGAACTCGATACCTCCTATGACGAACATGCGGCGATCCTCGAAGACGAGGACAGTGCCGAGGAGGCTGTGGCTGCGGCCGAAGCGGCAATCGAGGCCATCGAACGCGAGTGCCAGGAAATCCGCGCCCGACCGCCCGTCATCGCGGCGGAGCTCAAGGCCGAAGCAGGCATGGTCCTGGTGCTCTCCCGCGATGGCACGCCGGTTCTCCAGCCGGTGTTCTACGGCGAGCGTCAGGCTGAACCCGCCGAAGCCGACGATGGGATCGAAGTCGTTGGTGGCGGGGAAGGTTCGGACAATCGCCGGACCACCTTGTCCAAGCGCCTGGTTGACGAGCTCGCCATGCAGCGCCGGGATGTTCTGGCGCTGCACGTTGCATCCGACCCCGGTCTGGCGCTCGACATCATGGTCTTCACGCTCGCCGATGCCGATACCTACGACTGGCGGGCGCGGACTGCGAGTACGCTGCGCGCGCCTGTTCCGGCAGGCCCGATCATCGGCTTCGAAGCCAAGGATGCTCCGGCGAGCAGCGGGCTTGCCGAGTTCCGCTCCAGTCTCGACGAAAGCTGGCGCGCTGGTGACGATGCGATCTCCCGCTTCGATCTGTTTCGGGCGCTGCCCGATGACAGCCGCGCAGCCTGGCTTGGCTATGTCGTTGCCCGGTCGCTCGAGGCGAGCCTCAACATGGCCGGTGAGCGTCAGCTGCCGTTCCAGGACCACCTCGGCCGCCTGATCGGCATCGACATGGCGCAATGGTGGCGACCGACTGCAGCCAACTACTTCGACCGGGTGTCGAAGCAGGTGATCCTCGACGCGCTGACCGACGTCGGTGGTCTCGAGCTTTCCTCGCGCTTTGCCGCGGTCAAGAAGGGTGACCTTGCGATGAGCGCCGAGCGTGTCTTCGCTGGCACCTACATCACCGAAGTTCAGGTGCGCGAGAAGGCTCTGGCTTGGGTGCCTGAGGTCATGCGCTTCACTTCGGCTGCGCCAGATGCTGGCGAGCCGGAGATTGACGTCAATGACGCTGAGCCCGGTATCGACACCGAACATCAGTCCCCCCGCGAGCTGGCCGCCTGACCTCCTCCTGACAGGCAAGGCCACTCGCATCTAGAGAAGCGGTCCTTCGGCTTACGCCGGAGGGCCGCTTCCTTCTTGGAAGGAGAGCAGAGGGGGCTTGGGACCCTGTGGCACTGACCGGCGAACCCGTCGCCGACTGTCCAGATGCCTCAATCAGGAGATCCATCATGGCCTATCGCAAGGGGCAGATCGGCGGCTTGTCGCCCGCCACCCGCATCACCCAGGAAATCATCGCTCGTCTGGAAGCTGGCACGAAGCCGTGGATCAAGCCGTGGCGCGCCGTGCCCGTTTCCCGCCCCTTGCGGGCCTGCGGGATTCCGTACCGGGGCATGAATGTGTTCTGGCTGTGGATGGTCGCCGATATGTGCGGCTATGCCTCGCCGTTCTGGATGACGTATAACCAAGCCAAGTCTCTTGGCGCCCAGGTCCGCAAGGGCGAGAAGTCGACCATCGCGATCTTCTACAAGAGCTACACCAAAGAGGTGGAAGCCACCGATACCGGCGAAAAGACCGACGAGGCCCGCCGGGTGCTCAAGGCCTATCCGGTCTTCAATGCCGATCAGATCGAAGGTCTGCCCGAGCGCTTCCATCCGGCTGCAACGCTGGAGCTGGTCGAGCCTGAAGGGCGCGAGGCCGAGCTCGACGCCTTCTTCGCCGCCATCCCCGTCAATCTGCGCCACCAGGGCTCTGAAGCCTATTACGAACCCACTGCAGATCGCGTCACGATGCCGCCGACCAGCCTGTTTTCCGGCTTCGACCACTACTATGCCACGCTCGCCCACGAGCTGTCGCACTGGACCGGCCATGCCAGCCGCCTGGGGCGTAATCTCAAGAACCGCTTCGGCACGGCGGCCTATGCCGCCGAAGAACTGGTAGCCGAGCTATCGAGCGCCATGCTCGGCGCTGAGCTGGGCCTGCCGGTCACGCATCTCGACAGCCACGCGAGCTACATCGAGCATTGGCTCAAGCTTCTGAAGGATGACGACCGCGCCATCCTGTCCGCTGCGGCCAAGGCCGAAGAGGCCTCGACCCTGCTGCTGAAGCTTGGCGGGCGGGTCACGGCCGAACAGTTTGACGACGCGTCAGACGACGCTGCGCTTGCGGCCTGAGGGAGGATGCCATGGGCCGATCAGTCAGCTATCCTAGCGGCGCAATCGTCGCCTTCACCGTGCTCGAGGTCGAAGCCGAGGACGACTGGGAATTCGAATACGAGTGGCTGCGTGACGACCTGCGCGAGCGGGCCGGCCGAGCCTTCCCGTCGCTGATCCCGCATGACGGCTGGCGCGGCCGGGAGGACCGGATCCTCATGCGCAATGCCTATGCGGATTTCGGCGTGTCGGTCTACGGCGGGCTGGTGGCCGTCTGGATCGTCGAACGCGATGACGGGGCCTATTGGGACGCCGATTGGCGCACGGCCCGCTCACCGCGGGCACAGCGCTGGCTGTCCCAGATCGCATCCCGCTTCGATGCCGTGTTCGGCGACTATGACTGTCTCGGGCATATGTCGAACGGAGAGGGTGTCTACGCCAAGCGAGCGGCTTGAGCCGAGCCGGGGCGGTGCAGTGCATGGATGAAGCATAGGGCGTGCCCCTGCCTACGGATCTGTTCCGACCGCCCATGGCCTGGCGCCATGCGAGAGAGGCCCTGGGCCAGCCGCCAGTCTTGCGCAACCCGGCTAGGGCGGGCCCGTGTTGGCCTTCGCCCTTCAGGCTCAAGGCCTGCCCGCGCCAGCCCGCCAAGCCGGGTTTCCCCTGACGGGTGCGCAATCCTGCCTGAATGCTGGCCCTGACGGGCTCTCGCTGGCGCAGCCATGAACGGATGCGCCGGTGTCACGTCAGTCAGGAGGATATCCCATGCACACGTCATTTGCTGACCAACTCGCCGGGCTCGATCTTGCCGGTTTCTCGATCGGACCCGCTCCCGTATCGACAAGCGATTTCCCGGTCCGGGAGGCGGTCGTCCAAACTCTCGAAGCGGTCTGGTCCGATCTTTTCGCCATGGTGTCCGGGACCGCTCTCGAAGCCGACGCCGAGGATCTTGGCTGGGCTTTCGTCAACATCTTTCACCGCTCGGCCGAACGTAAATCAACTGCAGTCGACCGGGCGACCGACGAGGTCCGCGCGCTGATTGCTACGGCCGATGGATCTGAGGTCCACACCCATGAACTCGAGACGCAGGTCGAGCGGGCGCAGTGCGCCGAAAGTGCGATGCTGGCGCTCGAGGAGATGCGCGAGGTTGCAGCAGCCCTTTACCTCAACGAGTTCGGTTCCTCCTGGAAGCCGGTCTCCAGTTCGCGTTTCAATCACAGCGTCATGCTCACCTCGGCGCTCGTCGAAGGGCGCGACTTCCTGCGTGCCCGTGCCGAGGCCAAGCGCCGCGCGGCGGTGCCCGAAGGAACCCCGGTCGTCTTCGCTGGCGGGCGCACTCGTCATGCGACCGAAGACGATGCGCTGACCTTCGGCAACAATGTCTGGGCAACGCTCGACAAGGTTCGTGACCGTGTACCCGACATGGTGCTCATCCATGGCGGCGACACCAAGGGAGTCGACCGCCTGGCGTCGAGCTGGGCTGAACGTCGCGGCATCCCGCAGGTCACGTTCTCGCTCGACATGCGGCTGGGCGCCCGTGCCGGCTTCAAGCGTAACGAGCGGATGCTCTCCCTCGATCCGCGATACGTCATCGCCTTTCCGGGCAATGGCGTACTCGAACGTTTGGTGATCGAGGCCAAGACTCGGCGGATCACCGTTGTCGATCGCCGCGGGCCCCTTGGCACCAATCCGAAGAGCACTTCGGCAGGAACTGACTGAGGTCATGCTGGTCCTCGCGCCAGCGCCCAATCGGCGCTGGCGTCATCCATCAGAGGAAAGGCGCGCGCCTTTCGTTTGGAGCCAGCGAATAGCCGTTGGCTTCATTCACCAGGAGGCATTCCATTTTAAATATCGAGGCCGTGATGGCCAATTTTGTCGTCCGGCAAGCGGAGCGGCAGGTGCAAGTGGCCGAAGAAATCCAGCAGCTCAAGACCGCCATTCTTCCGCGGTTGCGAGAGGCTGGCATCGCACGCGTCGAGATCCGCTTTGACGGCTGCGGCGATAGCGGTGCCGTTGAAGAATGTGCATGCCTCGATGCAGCCGGCGCGGCGATCCCGTGCCCGGAAGTCTCCCTCATGGAAGGCGAAGCAGACAGCGTTGATCGTACCGGTTCCGAAGAGCTGCAATCACTCCGGCAGGCACTCGAGCAGATGACCTACCTGGCGCTCGAACGCCACCATCCGGGCTGGGAGATCAATGACGGTGCATGCGGCGAACTGGTGATCGATGTGACTGAGGCGACCTTCGTGCTCGACTGCAGTCTGCGCTTCACCGCGACCGATGATCACAGGGCCGAGCTCTAGGAGACACTGCATGGCACATTGTTACTACCACGCCCTCTCGTCGGTCCGAAAATGGGGCGGCACGGTCGATGACTATCTCCCTCTGCACCAGTGGTTCGACCAGTCGAAGGCTATTCTCGCAGACCCCCGTCACCGCGCGCTGCGGCACCATGCCGAGGGGATATTCATGCTCGAAACACTCTTCGGCGAGACCCTCGTCAATTCCGATGGCCGGGTCGTTCCGGTGCGTCTGGTCGGCGAACAGCACGTACGCGAAGACCTGGGCTCGATCCCCTCCTTTGCGGACTGGGCGCGGTTGATCACGCCGCAGGCCTGGATGCTTCGAGGCAACCCTCTGGACGGCGCTGAAGGGGTGACGATCGATATGCCTTTCCGCGGCGAAGCAGTTTCGTCCAGGGATGTGCCACCTGTTGAAGGATCGGTCAGTACGATGATCTAGGAAGGGGTTCTCCGGTGGAAGGTCGGGAGGGATGATCCGGCCAAGACCGGAGGAAAACTAGGCAGGGCAAACCTGTTCAAGGCATCCAGCTCCACCCGGCTTCGATGCAAACCTGTCCCTGAATCACCCCCCGTCGAGACGCGCAACCCGGATCAGGTCCGGCCGAGTTGCCGGGCTGTGCCCGGCTGCCCGCACCACCCGAACCAGTTCCGGGTTCCCCTTCGGTGCGCTTCGCCATGGGGCGCTTCTGCTCGGGTTTTGCAGCCGGGATGGACCCGGAATGCTCGATCAGGAGAAAGCCCATGACCAATCTCGTTATCCTCGTTGGCCGCATCGCTCGCGACCCCGAGACCCGCACCACCCAGGGTGGAACCAGCATCACCTCGATCTCGGTCGTCACCGACCGTCCCGCCCGCAAGGATGGCAAGACCTACAAGGACGAGAACGGCTACACCGCCAAGGACAGCGAATTCCACCGGATCACCTGCTTCAACGGCCTTGGCCAGAACGTCGCCAAGTACTGCACCAAGGGCCAGCTCGTGACGGTCGAGGGGCGCATCCACTACACCCAGTGGGAAGATCAGAGCGGCACCAAGCGCTACGGCTGCGAGATCATCGCCGACAAGGTCGACTTCCTTACCAAGGGCCGTTCGGGCGGCAACGAGGGCGCTCCCGATATCGACGAGGACTGAATGTCCTTACCCCACGACAAGGCCCCGGTGGCAGACGCCATCGGGGCCTTTTCTTTTGCTCTGGGGCTAGGCGGCGGCGCGGGGCATCGAACCCCTTGCCGCCGCTGGGTGGGGCTACGCAGGAGCGATCCGCTTCAGCGTTTCTTCGATCCCCAGTGCCATCGATGCGCGCACGATCAGGCGCAGTTGTGCCGGTTCGATCGTCTCGGCGCCGCACTCGATCAGCACTTTGCCGAGTTCGGTCGCTGCCTCTTCACGAAGACGAGCTTCCTCGCTTTCGAGCCTCGCACGCTGTTCACGAAGCTTCTTCAGCGCATCGCGCGCAGTGGGTTTGGACCTGGCCATAGGGTTTCCTTCTTGCTGGCCGTTGGTCCCCTCCGCTGACGATATTGGCATTCCGGACGCGTGTAGGAAAATGGTT
Source organism: Sphingopyxis granuli NBRC 100800 (assembly GCF_001591045.1). GTDB lineage: Bacteria > Pseudomonadota > Alphaproteobacteria > Sphingomonadales > Sphingomonadaceae > Sphingopyxis > Sphingopyxis granuli. The sequence continues at coordinate 14,971 of NZ_BCUA01000003.1, forward strand.
TGTGCGGCGATTGGTGCGCTTTCCCGCTGACGTTGGAGAGGTCTCTCTCGCAGAAAGACCAAGTCTGATGCGGGCTTTGGGGCTGCGTCAAGGACGACGGGGCCCCACCATTTTTACCGGGCAAGCCCGGCAAAAATCGTTGCCCCCATCGCCGCTTCGCGGCCGCTGACGCGGTCCCTGACCCAGCCCGTCACCCACATCTTTCGCAATCCCTGATGCGACGCATCGAACATCAGGAGGAAAGATCATGTACGCTTCGCTGAACATTGCCGATGCCGGTCTCAAGGCAGATCAGGCCGCCTTCGTTGCCGCACTGGATCAGGCCCATGCCCGGTCCTTTCACAGCTACTACACGCAGTATGTCCTGACCGATGACGAGGCCGGATACATCGCGGTCGATGAAGGGGACTATGGCGCCTTGCCCAAGGCCATGCTGGACAGGGTAATCGACACAGTTCCGGGCCGTCTCAGCGATGAATTCTGATCCGCCGGTTTGGGAGGAAGTCCGTCAGGGCTTCCTCCTTTCTCTTTGCTCGCAGACTGTTTTGGCATCTCTAAGCCGGGACAGGAAGGCGGGTCGCAAGCTTCAGGCGGGGGTATCGGAACGGTCGAGATCGGTGAGCCGCTCCGGCATATCCAGGACCTTCAACGCTGCGGCCTCGATTGCCTCTGCCTGCGTCGGGAAAGCCTCGGAAGAACTGATCGACACCCCGTTCGGGTAAGTGACTGTCGCCTGGAAGCCGTTGCCCTTCGGTGTCGCACTCAATGTGACCTGGCCCATGCCGTGCTTCCTTGTTGCCCGAGGTAATGCCCGCATCATAGGCATCGATCCCGTCTGTGCCTATTAGGATCCGAGGCATCGGCAACCTGCAGAGCGACCGGCCGAACCGACATCGCAGACCGCATCATCCGTTACAGGCTCAATAGCTGGTTCCTGTCCTCGCAGCTGGGGACGGTTGAGCACACCCTACGCGACCGGTCGCAGGAACGATGGGCGATAAACCACGAAAATACAGATATTTGTGTGGGGGATACTGGATTGGTAGCTTCTCCGTCAAAAATGACGTGGGCGAGGGGAGTCACGTAGAATTGACCCAAGCAGCGCAGCGATTGGCGGAATTTCGCCGAATTCTATGTTCTTGACATGTTCTTGAATCTGACTTAGCTTCGACCCTGCCTTTCGCAGTGTGAACCGGGCTCCTGACCACAAGGAGTCCGTGCATGACACGGCCAATCTGTCTCCAGGTTTACATCTCGGCCGAGCTCAGCTCGCTGATCCGCAAGGCTGCCAAGGCCAAGGGGATCAGCATGAGCGAATGGGTTCGTGCCTTGCTCGCCAATGCCTGCGCCGAGGACGATCTTGCCTCCCGGCTCGACGCTTCCATTGAACGTATTTCCCGCCGCTCGGTGTTCCTCATGGTCGGTGTGGATGCGCTACTGGCAGGGCACCCCGACCACGCTTTGCGCGGTCGGGCACACCAGGCTTACGTGCGCAAATGCAAGGAGCTCGGCCTCACCACCGCTACCGGCGAGGGAGGTTCCGATGAAGCGTAATCTCGTCAATTTCACGCGCGGCAGCCAGCTGCTCGGACACTTCAGCTTCATGTTCGCGGCGGGGCTCAAGGGCCCGTTGATCGTTGCCGCGCTTGTGATCTCATGGACCTCATGGTGGACCATTTCGGCAGGCCTCACCGATCATGAAGTCTACCTGGTCTGGATGCGGATCTATGCCGCCATCTACGGCTTCATGGAGTTCGATCCCGCCAAGCGTATCACTCTGGAAACCGCCTTCGGCGCATCCATTCAGTTTCCCATTACACAGCTCGACCACTATCCACCGGTTGTCCATGCGTGGGATAAGCTGACAGATCTTCTGACCAGTGCCTTGTGGCGATCGGGGTTCCTGCTGGTCCCTGCCTTTGCCGTCTTCTACTGGTTCGCCGAGCGGTTCGGTGGTCGTTCCAAGGAGCGCAAACACGAGCGCGGCGCCATGCTGGTCACGCTTCCCGAGCTCGTCGATGAACTGACAAACCACAACCGGCGCGAGCGCACACGTGAGCTCGATTCCGCTATGGGCTGGAAGTGGCGGCTCAGCCTGCCGCGAGAGATAGCCCGGGTCTTTCCCTACCGGCCATCGCATATCGCCACGGTGGCCTATCCCTGGCGCCTTGAACAGAGCCACGCGATGCTCATTGGCACGACCGGCATGGGCAAGACCGTGGCGATCTCGGACATGATTGCGGAGGCAAGAGCCAAGGGCCAGCGCTGCGTGGTTTTCGATCTGACCGGTGCCTTCATCGAGCACTTCCATGCCGCCCATTGCGACATCATTTTAAACCCGCTCGATGCGCGCTGCCCCCAGTGGAGTCTCTTCGACGAATGCCGCACTGAAGGCGAATTCTGGGCCGCTGCCGATGCCCTCGTGCCCCATGACGGGGGCGGGGAAGCCCAGTTCTGGGTGATCGCTGCCCGCGCCCTGTTTGTCGAATTCTGCCTCAAGCTCGTGGCGGAGGGCAGGGCAACCAATGATGCCCTGGCGCGCGAGCTGATGACCGCGGACCTGTCGCGCGTGCATGCCATGATGCGCGGAACGATCGCCGATCCGCTAACCGCGCCGGAAGCCGCGCGCATGGCGGAATCGATCCGGGCCGTCTTCAACGTCAACGCCAAGGCGCTCAAGCTGCTACCGACTGCAGGCCCTCGTTTCTCGGTCCGCGAGTGGATTCAGGACGGAGCCGATAGCACCCGAAGCGAAGGCTCGATCCTGTTCATTTCGGCCCGCTATGTCGACATGAGTGTTTGCGCGCAGCTGCTCACACTCTGGCTCGACACAGCAATGAACACGCTGATGACGATGCCCCGCACCCGCGATCTCAAGTGCTGGTTCTTCGTCGATGAGCTGGGGGCATTGCACCGCCTGCCGGCCCTTGAGAAAGGCTTGCAGACGGCGCGCAATTTCGGCGGCGCGATTGTCCTCGGGCTTCACGCTTATGCCAAGCTCAAGGAGGTCTACGGCGAGAACATGGCGATGACGCTGGCATCGCTGGCCCGGACCAAACTGATCCTCGGAACCGCCGACCGCGAAACGGCCACCTGGTGCTCCGACTTCATCGGCCATCGCCAGGTCAGGGACATGGAGGAGGGCTACACTTACGGCTACAACAATGCCCGTGATGCGGTCAGCCTCACCCCGCGCAAGCACATCGAGCCGCTCCTACTGCCCGACCAGCTCATGAACCTGCCGCGCCTGTCCGGGTACATCAAGTTCCCCGATGGTTTCCCTGCCGCGCCCGTCAAGCTCATTCCCGTCGACCGTCCCAAGCGGGCGGAGACCTTCATCGCAAGAGTGAAGGAAGGGCCCAAGGCACGCGTCGTAGAGCCCCGGCCGCCGGCGGAGCAGTCTGAGCCATCCGCTGCATCGGCGGGCAATGAGCATCCCTCGGCCAACGACGACGGGGCAGGGAAGCCGGTCGTGCCCAAGCAGGGAGAACTGGCTCTCGACAATGCGCCGGAATCCGGGTCGAGGCAGAAGCCCGAGGCGACCGCAAAGGACTTGCAGCGGGCTGTTGAAAGCACATCGGGCAAGACGGCGAAGCAACAGGAACGAGCAGCCCGATCCGGGAAAGAGAAGGCGGGCAGGGCCAACCGGGATGTTTCTAAAACCCGAACTGATGCAAGGCCGAGAAAGGCTGGCCCCTCCGCCCGCCCGCTCCTGCCTACCGGCGAGACCACCCCGACGCAGGAGCAGCCGGCTACTCCCAAGGGTACAGCTAGAGCCGGAACAACGGACGCAAATCCGCTACAAGAGGGCAAGCAGGATGGCCCCAAGAGCGTGCGACCCAGCGATGCAGTAGCGCGCAAGCTGATGCTCGAGGATGGGCTGCGCGAGCAGGAACCGCCGCCAATCCCGGGTCCCGACCTCGGCGACATGGAGATGTGATCATGCCGCCGATTGCCGCAGCCTCGGGGGACAAACGATGCTATCGGTAGCTAATATCCGCACCGCAGGCGGCGCGGCCAATTACTTTGCTGCCGACAACTACTACACGCGCGCAGACGCTGATCGCTCCGGCGAATGGCTGGGTGAAGGCGCTGCCGCCCTGGGGCTGGTTGGGGCCGTGGATGCGCGGCAGTTCGAGGCAGTCCTTAAAGGAATGCTGCCGGATGGTAGCCGGGTTGGAAGTGACAATCGGGCGCACCGCGCGGGGACCGACCTCACCTTTTCGATGCCGAAAAGCTGGTCGGTCCTTGCTCTGGTGGGCGGCGACAAACGGATCCTCGATGCCTACTCGTCAGCCGTCCGGGAAACCCTGCGCTGGGCCGAAAAGAACCTCGCTGAGACCAGGATGGAGGTTCGGGGCAAGGAGCGAGCCGTCCAAACCGGCAACCTTGCGATCGCGCTCTTCCAGCACGACACCAACCGCAACCAGGAACCCAACGCCCACTTCCATGCCGTCATTGCCAATGTGACCCAGGGGCCAGACGGCAAATGGCGGGCGCTGCGCAACGACAAGCTCTGGCAGCACAACACCTTGCTCAATGCCATGACAATGGCCCGGTTTCGGTTGGGCGTGGAGAAGCTCGGTTACGAGGTTGGGGAGTTCGGAAAGCACGGCAATTTCGAAGCTGTCGGGGTGCCCAAGGCCGTGCGCGATGCCTTCAGTTCCCGGCGCGCAGAGATCCTGGAGGCAGCAGCTCAAATGAACTTCTCAGGGCCGAGCGTCCTTGATGCCGCAACCTTGATGACCCGGGCCAACAAGGGCCGGATCGAGGATCGCGATGCGCTTACACAGCAGTGGCAGGAAACGTCCGCCAGGCTTGGCTTTGATCCCGCCACGATCATTGCAAGTGCCAACGGCCGCAGTGCACAGGATCTTGGGAAAGTGGCCGGCATCGGTCCAACGATGCGCGGGCTTGTCCGCCATGCTCAGGCCCTCGCAACTTCCTTTGCCGAGCGTCTGGGCCTGCGGGAAGGTGATCCTCTGATACCTGCCCGGCTGACCAATCGCAGTGTCGAGCAGGTCGCCGCAATTCATGCGGTCGCCTCGGCTGTCCGGCATCTGGGCGAGCGGGAAGCGGCATTCACGCGCACCGAGATCTACCGCACCGCACTTGGCTTTGCGCTCCCTACATCGCTTGCCGCGGTCGAGCATCGCGTCGATCAACTGCTCCGCCAAGGATATCTGGAGAAGGGCAGGGGCGCAGACCGTGACCTGCTGACCACCCGCGACGCCGTCAGTCTCGAGCAGCGCATCATCGCCGGAGTCGAAAGCGGGCGCGGCGGCGCTCCGGCGATTGTCTCTCCCGACCTTGCCGGGCCCCGCCTGCAGGCACTCTCCCAGATCAAGTACGGGCTCACCTTGAACGCCGGACAGGAAGGGGCGGGGCGCCTGCTGCTTGGGTCGAACAACCGCATCGTCGCCATCCAGGGCGTTGCCGGGGCAGGCAAGAGCACCGTCCTCAAACCCGTCGCGGACATTCTGCGCGAGGAGGGCAGGGCCGTGCTCGGGCTCGCGGTGCAAAACACGCTGGTTCAGATGCTGGAGCGGGATACGGGTATTCCCTCGATGACGGTGTCGCGGTTTCTCGCGCAGCACCGCGATCTCCTCGAAGGGGCCGATACGGACCGCCTCGCCGAGGCCCGAGCCGATATGCGGGGCAGTGTCGTGTTGCTCGACGAAGCCTCCATGGTCGGCAACGCCGACAAGGAAAAGCTGGTGCGCCTCGCCAACCTGCTCGAACTCGGCCGCTTTGCCAGCATTGGTGACCGCAAGCAGCTGGGCGCAGTCGATGCCGGCAAGCCGTTCGATGTGATGCAGCAGGCCGGGATCGAGACTGCGGTGATGAGCACCAATCTTCGCGCGCGCAGCGAAGGCCTGCGTGAAGCCCAACAGGCAGCGCAAGAAGGGCGCATTGAGGATGCCATGCGCCATCTCGCACCCCAGGTAGTCGAGGCTGGGAACGATGCTGCTGTCGAAGCTGCCGCAGCCTGGCTGTCCCTTTCGACCGCTGAGCGCGAGGCAACCGCAATCTATGCCTCAGGCCGAAACTTGCGCACCGCCGTGAACGATGCGGTGCAGACCGGCCTTAAAGCGAGCGGTGAGCTCGGTCCTGAAACCATGCGGCTCCAGACCCTGTCGCGCGTCAATGTCACCCGCGAGGAGCTGCGATACGCGAGCACCTATGCCCCCGGCATGGTGGTCGAGGTCGCGCGGCGTCAGCGGAGCCAGGGCCTTGCAGCAGGCGAGTACCGGGTGGTCGGAACTGATGTGCCTCGCGAGCGGGTCACGCTGGAGAACGAGCGTGGCCGCCAGTTCGAGTTTCGTCCCGGTCAGATAAGGCCGCAAGGTGAGCAGGATCCGCTGCGCCTGTTCGAAGTCCGCGCCCTCGACATTTACACCGGCGACAAGATCCGGTGGACAGAGACCGATCACCAGCGCGGCCTGCTCAATGCCGACCAGGCCCGGATTGTCGCAGTCGACAAAGAGGCTGTCGTGGTGAAGACATCCTTGGGCGCAGAGCACAGGCTGGAGCAGGGCGACCCGATGCTCCGCCGTCTCGATCTCGCCTATGCGCTCAATGCCCATATGGCGCAGGGGCTTACTTCCGATCGCGGCATTGCAGTCATGGATAGCCGCGAGCGTAATCTGGCCAACCAGCAGACGTTCCTGGTGACAGTCACGCGGCTGCGCGATGGCCTCACCCTCTATGTCGACAATGCTGGCAAGCTTGAAGCTGCGGTCGAGCGCAATGCCGGTATGAAGCGCTCGGCGCTGGAAACGGTCGATCTCCTCCGCGACGCTGCGTCCAAAGGGCAGGTCAAAGATCGTGTGGATCCTGCACCGGAACGCAAGCCGCCGGAGCTTGACCGGTCGATCACGAAGCCCTTCGAAATCGGCATATAGCGTGCTGCTGTCCCCATCCGTCCGCACACTGCCGGTGGACGAAAAGTTCTTTCTTTGTTCTCATTCACCCATGCCCCGAATCTCCGACGATCTCCTCCTTACGCATCTCGAAGTCGCGCTGGCCGTTGCGCCGGAGCACACGCTCATCCGTCTCAATGCCGATGACCCACGCGCCCAGCGCAGCGCCAGGGTCGATCTTGCTCGCCATCTGGTCGAACGCATGCGCGGCCTCACCATCGAAGGCGACAGCCATGGCAGCCCAGGCGCGCAATCCTGTCTCTTTCCCGGCGATCTCTCGCCAATCGGATGACCTGGTCAGTGACGCTTAGTGCGTTGGCTTGTCAGAGGCGTTGGAGCTCAGCTGGACAATCCGCTCAGCGATAGCCTGCCATGTCCGAATGCCTGCTTCGTCGCCGGCAAGTGCAAGAGCACCAATCTGTTCGGCGACGTGCAAAGGTGCTTTGTCCCCATGGGTTTGCAGGACATGGTTGGCGCAGGCCCAGACTTCCCAGTCGCTGAGCATCAGCCTAGCGTGCTGACGAACGCGCCAACTGTCGCGTAGAGACCATAGGCGACGAAGCCGGCCGCAAGAAGGAATTCGATGCGAAGTTTAAATGCTGTCGGACGAGGCTGATCGGCCGGCCATATCTGTTCGCAGACAAACCCGTTGAACCCCGAACGCTCCCCGACCACTTCGACGCGAGAGCCGATAAACTTGCGTACCTGGCGAGTGTTGTCGAGTTCCCAAGTCCCGCCACCATCGGTTCGCAGCACCGGCCCGTTGGCCGCCCCCTCGACGATGCCGGTCAGATGCGTGGTGCTGTTCACCGGCAAGCCGGGCCTTTCCAGTAGCGATCCCAGCGCAGGACAGCGCCGGTCTTGATCATGGCGCATGAAAGATCTGCGCCTGACGGCAGGCGGCACCAGGCAGCGGTCCTGTTTCCGCCTGCGCCCCCCTCGGAGCGGCATGTCAGTCGCGGCCCCCTTACCACCACGTGACCGGTCGAGATCGTTCCGCGCGCGCCGCCCATCAGCTGTACCAGCGCATCGCGCGCCTCAATCGCCGAGGCAGCTGGGCAGGGCTGATTGGTCCGGCAGGTGCCGTCCATTTCCCGCGCAGCGATGCCGGCGATCCGAAGGTGAGGACCTTCCACACACCAGACTGGACCGTCACCATCCCAGACGTGGGTCGGTGTGCAGGTGAATGTCTGTCCGGAGGCGACGATAGAGGCGGCAAGCAAGGCGAGTATCATATGGCTCCCTTAGAGTGCTCGTCCGAACCAGAGAACCCGCCCGACGATATTGAGCGTCCGCTTCTCGAGACCGCGCCAGCTCGGATAGGCCGGGTTGTCGCTCAGAACTGAGGCGCGCTTGCCCTGCGGTTCGAGGGCAATCCGCTTGACGCTCAGCATGTCGTCCATCCGCAGGACATAGATCCCGTCTCTCAGGCGCGCCTGGCCGTCCCCGAGATCGACCATCACTTCGTCGCCATCATGAAGAGTGGGCTCCATGGAGTCGCCATGCACGGCGATGATCGACAGACTCGATGCCTTGCTCGCGGTCAGCCGGCGTAGCCACTTCTCGTCGAAGCCGAATTGCGCTGATTTGGCTTCCATTTCCGCGAGCGCGCCGTGGCCGGCTGATGCCTCGACATTGAGCAAAGGCACATGGACCAGATCGACGACCGGACCTGAACGACGGGCGGGGGCACCGAGAATTTTCTCATCGACCCCGAAAAATCGCGCCAGAACCGAGCGATCCTGCTCGTCCAGCTGCCGCGGGCTGCCGCGCCGGATGTACTGCTGGATGTAGGCGGCATTGCGCCCCAGCAGGCGCGAAACCGAGGAGTAATTCACCCCTCGTTGCTGGATCAATTCGTCCAGGGCTCTCCGTGCGTCGTCCATGACTGCCAGTCCTATCGCGGGCACCTAGGAAAATCGATCCTAGACTCTAGGAAGCCTTCCTAGTAAGAACATAACAAGAACGCAAGCGTAAAGCGAGTCTACGGCCATGGAGCTTCTGGAGCAGATCGAGGAATATCTGGCACAAACCCGGACGTCGCCGAGCACCTTCGGTCGGCACGTCGTGGCAGATCCTCGCTTCGTTCAGGACCTACGGGACGGGCGCAGGCCACGCCGAAAAACCTGTCAGAAAGTCTCGGCATTTCTGGCGAGTTCAGAGACAGTTAGCCGCGGGTAGGACGACTAAACATAACAGCGAGGACATTTCCGAATCTCGTTGCCTCGATATCAAGCATCCACTACGCTTACCCACACAGAAACTGGTTTAGCCCAGTTTCTTGGGGGATCGGGGCATGGACAGCGAATCGGGATTGCGGCGCGGAGTTGAGAGCCGCCTCGAATTCATCGAATTCAGGCTCTTCTGGGAGGGCCACGTCAACCGCAGTGACCTGATCGATGTTTTCGGCGTTTCGATCAATCAGGCATCGACGGATCTGAACAGATACCTCGGCCTAGCTGAAGCGAACATGGTCTACGACAAGAGCGCCAGGACTTACGTTCGTAGCTCGTCGTTCAACCCCGTATTCCACCAGCCCGACGCAGCCCAATATCTCTCCCAGCTCAGATCGCTCTCGGATGGAATCATTGCCGCCGACGACAGCTGGATCGGAGGCTTGCCGAGTTTCGCCTGTGCCCCGACTCCCGCCCGGGGCGTTTCGCCCAAAACTTTGAGGGCCATTGTAACGGCGATCAAGCGGCACGAGGCGATCGAGGTCTTCTACCAATCAATGTCATCCCCTGAGCCTGCTTGGCGTTGGATCGAACCTCATGCCTTGGTGTTTGACGGGTTCAGATGGCATGCTCGCGCACATTGCCCACGCAGCAGCGCTTTCAAGGACTTTGTTCTCTCGCGCATTACCGACACGCGCTCATCGCAGCCGGCAGATGCTAGGCCTTCTGGCGATAGCGAATGGGAAGAGCTGGTTGAGCTGCAAATCGCGCCTCATCCCGAGTTGAGTGCTGGTCAGCGCAAGGCGATCGAGCTCGACTATGGAATGGAAAGGGGCGTGACGACCATCCCGGTGCGGCGGGCACTCCTTTACTATGCCCTGAAGCGTTTGGGCCTCGACACCGACCCAGCTGCCAGGCCACCACAGGATCAGCAGATCGTCCTGCTAAATCGGGAGGCGATCCATGCAAATCATTGATAACAATTCCCATCTTTGGGGTGACGATCTCAAACGGGCCCTAACCAAGGGCTCGCGGGTGAAGATCGCCGCCTCCTGTTTCTCGATCTATGCCTTCGAGGCGCTCAAGTCCGAGCTCTCCAGGATTGACAGTCTAAAGTTCATTTTTACCGCGCCTACGTTCACTCCGAACGGTGCAACCGATCGGCTCACCAAGGAGCGACGGGAGTTCTTCATCCCGAAAGCTCAGCGAGAGAGCGGGCTTTATGGAACCGAATTTGAGATACAACTTCGTAACAAGCTGACGCAGCGTGCCGTTGCACGCGAATGCGCCGAGTGGATCCGCAAGAAGGCAAAGTTCCGGTCCAACGGGACAAAGGCGCCGATGCAGCAATTCATGCATGTGGGTGGCGCGGCTGATGCAGTGGCCTACATGCCCATCAGCGGATTCACAGCGGTCGACTTGGGTTACCAGAAGGGTGACGCAGTCTCGAATTTCGTAACGCGATTCGATGACCCGAGCCACGCGCAGATGTACCTGCAGCTGTTCGATCAGATCTGGTCGGACCCGGAGAAATTGCAGGACGTCACGGCCGCCATCTGTGACCATATCGAGTCCGTGTATCAAGAGAATGCGCCGGAGCGCATCTACTTCATGATGCTCTACAATATCTTCCGGGATTTCCTCGAGGAGGTCGATGAAGATGTCCTTCCGAACGACCTGACCGGCTACCGGGATAGCGTGGTCTGGAACAAGCTGTTCAATTATCAGAAGGATGCGGCGACCGGCATCATCAACAAGCTGGAGACCTACAACGGCTGCATTCTGGCCGACTCTGTGGGGCTCGGCAAAACCTTCACCGCGCTGGCAGTGATCAAATATTATGAGCTCCGGAACCGGTCAGTCCTGGTACTTTGCCCCAAGAAGCTCGCGGACAACTGGCGCAACTACAACACCAACCTGACCACCAACATCTTCGCCAGGGACCGGTTCAACTACGATGTCCTGTGCCACACCGATCTGTCCCGCACCTCCGGGGAATCCTTCGGCATCCCGTTGAACCGTGTAAACTGGGGCAATTACGACTTGGTCGTCATCGACGAATCCCACAACTTCCGGAACAATGACGTCTTCAAGGATCGGGAGACGCGCTACCAGAAGCTGATGAACAAGGTCATCCGCGCGGGCGTGAAGACCAAGGTCCTGATGCTCTCGGCAACGCCGGTGAACAACCGCTTCACCGATCTGCGCAACCAGCTCGCACTGGCCTACGAGGGGCAGTCCGAGGGGCTCAGCAAGAACCTCAAGACCGACACCAGCATTGAAGAGATCTTCCGACGGGCTCAGAAGGCCTTCAACGAATGGACATCGCTGCCTCCCGAGGAGCGGACGGCGGCGTCAATCCTCAAGACCTTGGATTTTGACTTCTTCGAACTGCTCGACTCCGTGACCATTGCCCGGTCCCGCAAGCACATCGAGACGTTCTACGACACGAAGGATATCGGCAAATTTCCGCAGCGTCGGAAGCCGCTGTCTTTCCATTGCCCGATTACGCAGCGCCCCAATGTGATGGGGCTGAACGATATCTTCACGCAGCTGTCGGTGCTCAAGCTCGCGGTCTATGCGCCCATCAGCTACATCCTTCCCAGCCGTCTGCGGAAGTACGAAGAAATCTACGACACGCAGGTCGAGGGCGGCCGCGGAAAACTGCGTCAGGCAGACCGGGAGCGCAGTCTCCAGGCGCTCATGACCACCAATCTTCTGAAGCGGCTCGAGAGTTCGGTCGCGGCATTCCGGCTGACGCTTCGGTCACTCGGCAGCAATATTTCCCGCACGCTGAACGCAATCGAAGAGTTTGAGCGAACTGGACGCGCTGGCAGCGTCAGCGACCATCTCGCGGAGATGAGCGCCTTTGATCCCGAAGACGATGATCTGGCCGGCCTCGATGAGTTCACCGTCGGCAAGAAGGTCCAGATCAGCCTTGGCGATATGGATTTGCCGTCGTGGAAGCATGACCTTGCTGCCGACCTTGTCCTGATCGACGACCTGATCGCGTCGATGGACAAGGTGACACCGGGGGATGATACGAAGCTCCAGCACCTACTTTCGCTTATCGGTCAGAAGATCGAAGCACCGCTGAATGCTGGCAACCGCAAAGTCCTGATCTTCACGGCCTTCGCCGATACCGCCAATTATCTCTACGACAATCTCGCGCCCTTCTCGCAGCAGCTGGGCCTGCACGTCGGCAAGGTCACCGGATCAGATGCACCGAAGAGCACCCTGAAAAAATCCTACGACTTCCAAGGTGTGCTGACGCTGTTTTCCCCCCGTTCAAAGTACAAGGCCATTGTTCTGCCTAATGAGCCGGGCGAGCTGGACATCCTGATCGGCACCGACTGCATCTCGGAAGGCCAGAACCTTCAAGACTGCGACTTCTTGGTGAATTACGACATCCATTGGAACCCGGTACGCATCATCCAGCGCTTCGGCCGTATCGACCGCATCGGCTCACCCAACAGCCAGATCCAGCTGGTCAACTATTGGCCGGACATCACGCTCGACGAGTACATCAACCTCAAAGAGCGCGTCGAAAACCGGATGGTGATCGCGGACGTCACGGCGACGGGCGACGACAATGTGCTGACCGCCAAGTCGAGCGACATTGCCTACCGCAAGGAACAGCTGAAACGGATGCAGGAAGAAGTCATCGAACTTGAGGACGTGAAGGCCGGCATTTCCATCACCGACCTCGGCCTGAATGACTTCCGCATGGACCTGCTCAACTACGTAAAGGAGCATGGTGACCTCGAGAGCGTGCCCTTCGGCATGCACGCCATCGTCCCTGCACAACCAGAGCTTGGATTGCATTCGGGCGTCATCTTCGCCTTGAAAAACATCCATGACAGCGTGAATGTGAACCAGCAGAACCGGCTCCACCCGTTCTACCTGGTCTATATCGGTGACGATGGCGAGATCGTCGCCGACCATACCGAGGTCAAACGGCTGCTCGATCTGATCCGCACCAGTTGTAAGGGGCAGGTAGAGCCGATCCGGGAGGTTTGCCGGGTCTTCAATGAGCGGACCGATGACGGGCGCCAGATGGGTCTCTATTCCGACCTGCTCTCCAGCGCGATCCGGTCCATGATCGAGGTGAAGGAAGAAAAGGACATCGACAGCCTGTTCAGCGGCGGGCGTACCACCGCGCTGACCCACACCATCAAGGGGCTGGACGACTTCGAGCTGATCGCGTTCCTGGTCATCGAGGGGGGATCATGATCCTCTACGAATGGCCTCGCGCTGCCGCTTTCGGACGCGTGATCCCCAAGAACAAGATCTACGAACATGCTGGCGCAAACACTGCGCTTAAGGACCTCTTTGTGCGCGAGGTTGATCAGATCGTCTGGTCGCACAAGTTGGCACCCGAGACAGTCAACCTGGCGGCAACGAAGTCAGTGGCCGAGGTTCAGGTCTTCCGCGTCACCGCCCGCACTCCGTCTCTGGACCACGAAGTGCTGCGTGCCATCGACAAGGCTATTCCCTTCCCGCTCATTTTTGAGGTGGTCCATGGTGGCCGCGTGAGGCTCGCCGCAGCCTACAAGCGGCCGAGCGAGGCCGATAAAACCCGTTGGGTGGTGAGCGACTATTTCCTAGGAGACTGGCTGCCCGAGGACGCACGCCGCACGCCGCTCCCAGTCGCGCTAAACATGCGCGCACTATACGAGCGCCTGCTCGAACCTTTGGTGACGGAACAAACCAATCGGCTGGTCCCAAGCATGGCCGAAGCGGTGAACACCGATCGCTCGACCGAAAAACTCGCCTCGATAGAAGAGCGCATAGCGCTCGCAGAGGCGATCAAGGTGCAGCTGCGTGAGGTCGAACGGATCAAAGCGCGGCTGGCGCGCGAAAAGCAATTCAACAAGCGTGTGGCGATCAATGCCGAGCTGCGCGCGGCCAAACAGGAATTTGAGCGGCTGACGGCGGGGACCGCAGACGCTGCTGTAGCGAACTATCAAGAGGAAGATCATGGATAAGCTGAAGATGCATAGCCCCGACCTGAGCCAGGACAACATCGCGAAGATCCGAGACCTGTTTCCCGGCTGCGTGACCGAGGCGCGCGACGAGTCGACGGGTGCGGTGCGTCTGGCTGTGGACTTCGATCAACTCCGTCAGGAGTTGAGCGACAACATCGTGGACGGGCCCCAGGAGCGATATCGGTTGGATTGGCCGGGGAAGCGGGAGGCGCTGGCACTTGCGAACGCGCCGATCGCCAAGACATTGCGGCCCGTTATCGCCGAAAGTGAAAATTTCGACGCCACGCAAAACCTATTCATTGAAGGCGACAATCTCGAAGTTCTGAAACTTCTACAAACAACCTACCTGGGAAAAATAAAGCTAATCTACATCGACCCGCCATACAACACGGGTAGCGACCTTATTTATGAAGACGATTTCTCAAAATGCGGCAGTGAATTTTTGATAAAGTCCAATCAGTCTGACGCCTATGGCAACAAGCTCGTCGCAAATTCTGAGTCCAATGGGCGATTTCATTCTGATTGGCTGTCCATGATGTATGCGCGCCTCAAAATTGCGCGCAATCTTCTGAGAGACGATGGTGCCATATTCATTTCAATAGCCAATGACGAATTCCACAATCTGAGAAAAATATGTGACGAGGTTTTTGGGGAAAATAACTTTGTCGAGTGTATAACTTGGAACAAACGGATCCCCAAGAATGATAAGGGCGTAGGCAACATTCACGATTTTATCTTGGTTTACGTTAAGAATGATGACGTTCGTCACGAATTTTACATGAGAAAAGATGGCTTAGAAGAGATAGACGATCTCCTCGCGTCACTCCGAAGAAGGCAGGTTCCCATCCCTGACGCTGAGAAGGAGGTAAAGAAACTGTATAGAAAGCAGGGATATGATAGGGGAATCACGCTTTATAATTCTCTAGACAAAGACTATCGCCTCTGGGGTAAAATAAATATGAGCTGGCCGAACGCTAATACGTTCGGACCCCGCTATGAGGTATTGCACCCTATTACCAGGGAGGCTGTAAAAATTCCGGATCGTGGCTGGCGATGGAAGGAAGATACATTCAACGCCGCTGCTCAGAGGGTAAACGGGCAATACGTGTCTGTCGAGGAGCTGCACGACGGATCGGTGCGCTGCGGAAAAATTTGGTTTTCTAAAGATAGCAATCAACAGCCAAGTTCAATTACCTATCTCGATGAGGTGAATCAGTTCCTTCTGCGATCGATTTTGTCGTTCAAAAGCGATGGTGGGATGGAGGTCGAGGGCCTATTCGGCGGGAAGAGCTATTTCTCTTACCCCAAGCCAACCAGCCTTATGCGAACCTTGCTTTCTTCAAAGACTGTTGAGGATGAGGATATTATCTTAGATTTCTTCGCCGGTTCATGCAGTACTGCTCATGCAGTTATGCAGATGTCTTCAGAGGACAAAATTCGTCGGCGTTTTATTATGGTTCAAATTCCGGAAGAAATTGATGCAAGCACTGAGGCTGCAAAGGCTGGTTTCAAATCGATCGCAGATATCGGTAAGGAGAGAATCCGTTTGAGTGCTAAAAAGGTTAGAAGCGAGTTCCCGCAAGCAGGCGATTTGGATTTCGGATTTCGCGTCCTTAAGCTGGATTCTTCGAACATGAAGGACGTCTATTACCGTCCCGACAAGCTGGAGCAGTCAGACCTGCTTGATATGGTCGACAATGTGAAGGATGACCGGACGTCCGAAGACCTTCTGTTTCAGGTTCTGGTCGACTGGGGCGTTGACCTGACGCTGCCGATCCGCCGCGAAACTGTACAAAACAAGACGGTATTCTTCGTCGATGACAATGTCCTTGCCGCCTGTTTTGATCGTGGTGTGACTGAGGAACTGGTGAAGGAACTGGCAAAGCGCGAACCTTTACGCGTCGTCTTCCGCGACAACGGCTTTGTCTCGGATGCTGTGAAGATCAACGTCGAGCAGATCTTCCGCCAGCTTTCGCCGTCTACCGACGTCAAAGTGATCTGAGGCTGCACCCATGAAGCTGAAGTTCAAGGTCCAGCCCTATCAGACCAATGCAGTTGAAGCGGTGGTCGATTGTTTCGCTGGTCAACCGAAGGTCGATGGTCTGACCTACCGCATCGACCCTGGCCAGAAGGCACAGGCAGCCGCTTTCGAGGAAGGGTTCAAGAACGCCGATTTCGCGCTGAGCGAGGCCCAGATTCTCGAGAACATCCAGGCGGTCCAACGCCGCCAGAACCTCCCTGTCGCGCAGCGGCTGGACGAGTTCATGGTGCTCGATCGAAACAATCAGCGCGTTGCCGCGCCGGCAGCCTATCGCCGCGACGCGCTGGCCGCGACCCGCATTCACCTCGACGTCGAGATGGAAACTGGCACCGGCAAGACCTATTGCTACATCAAGACCATTTTCGAGATAAACAAGCGGTACGGCTGGTCGAAGTTCATCATCATGGTGCCGTCGATCGCCATCCGCGAAGGCGTTTACAAGTCCCTGCAGATTACCGCCGATCACTTCACGGAAAGCTACGGCAAGAAGGCGCGGTTCTTCATCTATAACTCCAAGCGCCTGCACGAGCTGGAAAGTTTTTCCTCCGATGCCGGTATCAACATCATGGTGATCAACATCCAGGCGTTCGCCGCGCGCGGGGCTGACAACCGGCGCATCTATGAAGAGCTGGACGACTTCCAGTCACGCAAACCCATCGACGTCATCGCGTCCAACCGGCCTATCCTGATCCTGGACGAACCACAGAAGATGGAAGGTGCGGCAACCATGGAGGCGTTGCCGAACTTCAAGCCACTGATGGTCCTGCGCTACTCCGCAACGCACAAGACCCAGCATTGCCGCATTCACCGGCTAGATGCACTGGACGCTTACAACCAGAAGCTGGTGAAGAAGATCGCCGTGCGCGGCATCCAGACCCGAGGCCTCGCAGGCACAAATGCGTACCTCTATCTCGAAGGCATCGACATCTCGAAAAAGGCCCCGGTTGCCCGGATCGAGCTCGAGGTGAAGCTGAAGTCTGGTGAAATCAAGCGCCAGATTCGGCGATTGGAATTCCGCGACGACCTGTTCGTCGAGTCAGGCGATCTGGATCAGTATCGCGGCTTCACGATCAGTCAGATCGATTACAACACCGACACGGTCGAGTTCACAAACGGCATTGTCCTGAATGCAGGCGAAGCCAACGGTGATGTGTCTGAGCGTGATATCCGCCGCATCCAGGTCCGCGAGACGATCAAGGCCCACCTCGACAAGGAGAAGCAGCTGTTCGCGCAGGGGATCAAAGTCCTGTCACTTTTCTTCATTGACGAGGTGGTGAAGTACCGGGACTACGACCAAGCCGATGAGAAGGGCGAATATGCCCGGGTCTTCGAGGAAGAGTACGAGTTGCTGAAGGCTGAGTACCTGTCGGAGCTCGCGATCGATAACAAGGCGTATCGGAAGTACCTTGCCGGCATCGACCCAGCCAAGACACACAACGGCTATTTCTCGATCGACAAGAAGACGAACCGCCTGAAGGATCCAGCTGTTGGGGCCCGCTCGGTCGATTCTGACGACGTGGACGCCTACGACCTGATCCTGAAGGACAAGGAGCGCCTGCTTTCGTTCGCCGAACCCACCCGTTTCATTTTTTCGCACTCAGCGCTGCGCGAGGGGTGGGACAACCCGAACGTCTTCGTCATGTGCATGCTGAAGCACAGTGACAACACCATTTCGCGCCGTCAGGAGGTCGGTCGAGGACTACGGCTGAGCGTTGACCAGCATGGCGACCGTATGGATCACCCAGCGGTGGTGCACGATATCAACGTGCTGACCGTGGTCGCGAGCGAGAGCTACAAGGACTTCGTGACAGGCCTTCAGAGGGAAATTGCCGAGACCCTCTCATCGCGTCCGCGTGAGGCAACCGAAGCTTACTTCACGGGCAAGACGATCACCACCGAGCAAGGTCCGGTTGAGGTGACCGGCTCGATGGCGAAGCAAATCTATCGGTATCTGGTGAAGAACGACTACACCGACGATGCGGATCAGATTGCAGGCACTTACCATGAAGCAAAGGCTGCCGGTGCAATGGCGGAACTGCCCGACGAGCTAAAACCCTATGCGGATCAGGTGTTCCAGCTGATCGACAGCGTGTTCAGCGACGCGCAGTTGCCCAAGGTGGGTGATGGCCGTAAGCCCAAGACCAATCCGCTCAATGCGAACTTCGATAAGAAGGAATTCCAGGAACTGTGGGCGCGGATCAATCGCAAGGCGGTGTACCGTGTCGAGTTCGATTCTGCGGAACTGGTCAGGAAGTGCGTCAGTGCACTGAACAGCCAGCTGCGCGTTACGCCGCTGCAATACACGATTCAGGAAGGCAAACAGAACGACGACCTGACCGACGACAAGCTTCGCACCGGCGATGGCTTCACGGTTACGGCCACGACTACCGAACAGGGAGGTTCCATCCACTCGTTTGTGAAATATGACCTTGTCGGAAAGGTCGCCGAAAGCACACAGCTGACGCGAGATACGGCTGCAACCATCCTTGGCCAGACCGAGCCTGCGGTATTCGGGCAGTTCAAAATGAACCCTGAACACTTCATTTCCGAGGCGTCGCGGATCATCGCCGAGCAGAAGGCTGCCATGGTCATCGAGCGCTTGGCCTACGACGAAGTCGATGAGCGTTACGACGTCGACATATTCACTGCCAACCAGACCGGCCAGGACTTCTCACGCGCCTCGGCGAAGCTCAAAAACCATGTCTATGACTACGCAATCACGGACTCGGATGTCGAAAGAGAATTCGTCAAAGAGCTGGACACGAGCACCGAGGTCGTCGTGTACGCCAAACTGCCACGGGGTTTCCTAATCCCGACCCCGGTCGGAGACTATAACCCGGACTGGGCGATTTCGTTCAAGGCTGGCAGCGTGCGGCACATCTATTTCGTGGCTGAAACGAAGGGGACGATGTCCTCGATGAAACTGCGCGAGATCGAGAAAACAAAAATTGAGTGCGCCCGGAAATTCTTCGATGAAATCAATGGGCAGATCACCGAGGATCGTGTCAGATATGACGTCGTTACGGACTATGGAAAGCTGATGGAGGTGGTCGGTCAAGGTGCTTCTGTGACGGACGATCGCGCATAATGAGACCTCGCTCCATCAACATATTTCTGCTCGATGGCGACCCGGACGGTATCCGCGTTGCTCAGATCTCGATGTCGACAATCCAGGCTATCGCGTTTCGAAAACTGCAGATGAAACAGGTGCGAGCCACATTCCCCGAACTGGCTCGACCGGGGGTGTACCTGCTGCTGGGCTTCGATGAAGCGCAACCTGATCGGCTGATGGCTTATATCGGGGAGTCCGAAGGCGTGGCCAATCGGCTGCAGTATCATGCCGGGAACGACAAAGGCTTGGATAGCAAGCCGTTCTGGACTGAGACCATTGTCCTAGTCAGCAAGGACGAGAACCTCACCAAGTCCCATGCCCGCTATGTCGAAGCCAGGCTGATCGCGGACGCGGGGCTGAACCCACGTTGGACGCTTCTCAATTCCCAGAAAGCAAGCGAGGTCGGCAAGCTACCGCTGCCGGACCGGGCAGCCATGGAAGAGTTCATCGACCAGACAAAGACGCTGGTTGGTGCTCTCGGCTGTGATCTGTTCAAGGTCGTCTCGGGCGACTTGACCAATGGTAACAAATTGGAAATCCCGGCGTCGCCATCCGCTTCAAATGTTATTTTCGCGTATCGTGGACAAGGCTTTGCTGCTCAAATGTCGATCACTGCCAGCAGCGAGTTCGTTGTGAAGAAGGGATCTATTGCCCGGATAAAAACTACGAATACAATTCCCAAGGGGACTGCCTCCTTACGTTCCGACCTACTCGCTAAGGGCATTCTGGTCGAACAGAACGACGGCCTCCTCTTCACATCAGACTATATTTTTGCATCTGTGTCGGCCGCTGCTGCCACTGTGACCGGTGCTGCAGCTAACGGCCGAATTCTATGGCGGCTGTCGGATGGTAGGACGTACGCTGAGTGGGAGGAGGCTGAAAATAGCAGTCCTGCGGGTGATCCCGAACCAAAGTTCTAAGTTGCCAAAGTGTGGCATGTGACCGAGGGAAGCGCGACCGGTTTTGACGCACTCGGAACTAACGGAGCCGAGATGGAGATCAAATCTAGTGGCTTGGTGCATTCAGCTGAAAGCGACATTCTTCGACTGCAGCAGATTTTGCGGGAGGGGTATGCCTCGGGCTTCACGATCTTCAAGGAGCTGCTCCAGAACGCCGAAGACGCGGGTGCTCGCCGGATGGTCGTGGCCGGTCACGCTGGGTTCGATGAAGCGACTAACCCGCTGCTGCGAACCCCTGGGCTGATTATCGCAAATGATGGTCCCGTCCTTGCCCGGCATATGGACGCGATCACCCGCGCCAGCGGCGGGAGCAAAGCGGATGAACGGTCGGCAGTGGGGCGGTTCGGTCTAGGACAAAAATCAGTCTATCATCTGTGCGACGCATTCATTGCGCTTGGCCGGGTGGAGGATCGCGAAGGCCGACCGCAAACGCTGATTATGAACCCATGGGAACAGGTTGCTGAAGCTAATGCGGCACATCGCGACTGGCCTCAGCTTTCTGCCACCGAAGCCAAGATGCTACTCGATAAGGCAGCGGCGCTAGGCATGGAGCGGGGCATGGCGCTGTTCCTTCCGCTGCGCACTCCACATCTGCGTCCCGGGGCCGCGCTGTGCCTGTCAGATACGAACTGGCACCCTGACGGTGCGATCTCAGATATCCTCGATGGTGAGGAATTGGCCGCGACATTGTGCTGCCTCCGCAATCTGGAGAGCGTGGAGATCATGCCAGTCGCGGGCGAGGTGCGCAGGATCTCCCTGCGTAGCGGCGCCCGGCGCTTGTCTGGCCCGGGTGTGGAGAGCGGAGCCCCGAGCATTTACGGTAACGTCGAGGGAGCTGGCTTCGAGCTCTCGTTCAGCGGACGCCAGCAATGGAAGCATGATGGGCAAGCTGCGCGACTGTTGACGGCCGATGGATGGGACAAGGTGTTCGACATCCACGGTAAACTCATTCCGCCCAAGGCGAATCCGCATGGTGCAGTAATCCTGTGCCGATCTGCTGCCCGTGAAGGTATGGGCCACTTGCGGTTGCGTTCTGCCGTTTACTTGCCGCTGGGTGAACCTCTGTTTTCCGAACCACTCGAACGCGGAACGGACAATATCGATCTGCTCGTGCACGGCTATTTCTTCGTGTCGAGCGACCGGCGAAAACTGCGTGAAGACGATCATATCGAAACCCGTTGGAACCAGGCGCTCCGCCGCGAGGCGGCGCTGCCGCTGCTGCTGGATGCGATTGCAGATACCTTGCCCAGCTTACCCAGTGATGCAGAGCGTCATGCGCTGATCCGAGCATTACAGCGGACGCGATGGTGGCATGAGCACCGTGTGGAAGCCTGCCAGGGCAAGGCCCTTGCCCGGTGCTGGACGGGCGACAAGGCGGAAAGCTGGCGGGTTTGCGCCGGTGACTCGCTGCGTCCGGTGATGAGAGGCGATGCAACCTCGATTGCCCGCCTCAAGGCCGCTTTTCCTAGACTCGAGGAGTGGTGCAGCGAAAACGGCATCGTTTTGGCATTCGGCACGGTCTTGGCTGATGCTGATCCACACTGGCCGGATGCGCAGCTTGCTGACTTGGTACGCCTTGCCGGGCCGGCCGCCTTCCAAAAAGGACAGATCGCCGAAACGTTGGCGACAGTGCTCGAGGGCGCGCAGCCCGGCGAAGCAACACGGATGGCGTTGGTCGAAACTTGCCGCAGCGCCATCGCCATGGTCGAGCAAAGTTTCGCTACTGCTGACAAGCTGAAGCCGCTTGTCCGACGCCTCCCGCAGGATCGCATATTTGTTCTCCCGCCGAGCGTAGAAAATCGTGAGCTCCTAAACGCGTTGGCCGCCGCAGGGGGTAGTATTCCGCTTAAGGCTGCGTGGTCGGAGCAGGGTGGGGCGATGTCCCGGCAATTGGGGCTGAGCGAGACAATCGAACTGTTGACCGCCGCCGAACCCTTTTTGTCATCTCGAGGAACCGTAGCGCAGGAAGCTTCGACGCTGATATCGCATCTCTTGAGGAACGGTCCATCGCTCGACGCATTGGCGGCGGATCGTCGGGGTAGTGAATTGCAGGTTATTCCGGCGCGCATGATGCAAGCCGAAGAGGAAGTGCGGCTATCTTTAGGCGCTATCGCGGGATTGAAGCGCAAGGGTTTGCTGTTCGATGCGGCACCAAATCGGGAGCTGGTCGTGCTCGCTGGCGCAGTCCTCTCACCCCCGATTTACCGTGTTACATTGAAAGATGGAGGGTTGGGGGATTTGGCCTCGGCCAAGAAGGCCGATTGCCTCCTTGCAGTCTTGCGGCAGGTTGATCGCTTCGGGGATCCTGGCAAGTGTGGCGAGCTTGCTGAACTGCTCGGTGCCGATGCTCCACGCGAGGAGTTGCGGCGCCTTGTTGCGAGAGATCAGGCTGTGCCTTCGCACGTCAATCTGATTGAGCTCGATGAGCTCGGTGGGATACTCGATGATCTGGTACTGGCGCTGTTGCAGGACAGGGAAGATCGCCTCGTAGCGTCTGCGACTGCGGCGGAATTGAAAAAGGCATTGCGCGATCACATTGGCCTGCGACGGATCGATCTTGCCGAATTAGGCGCATGGCTTCGCGATGCGCAGTGTGCTGGCACCATGCCGCCGATGGACGACTCCAAGGCTATGGCATTGCTCAAGTCAGGGATCGATGACGATGTTTTGAAGTCGCTGCCCTTGCACAGATCCGACCAGCATGAACCCCTTCTTCCGGCCACTGATCTGTTCAGCGGTCGTGTTTCGGATGTTGCACCTGCGCTCTTGCCATTTACCCGTCTGGTCGAGCTTTGGGGCGATCCTTTAGCAGCGGCGGTTCAAAACAGGCTTATCGGGCGCTGGGGGCCTGAAGCCGCGATCCGCACAGCATTGTCCGCGCCAAATCCCCATCAGTTTACCTCGGAAATTGCTTCAGCATTGGGCGCAATCGACCAAGTGCCTGTTGATCTGATAGAAAAGCTTCAGGCGACCGCCTGGATTGCTGCGGACGGGAATGCTTGGACACCGATCAAAGTCCTCGACCTGCCTCTGGATGCTGAACATGCGCTCGAGGAGCTGATTATCGACCAAGGCGGACTTCTGTTCGCAAGCATACTTCCCGGCTCCCTTCGCGAAGAAAGTGTGCAGCGGCACTTGGCGAGGCTAAGACCCGATCGGTCCCAGTCATTTCTCTTTGCCGCCCGCCTTGCCGCTGACCACGGAGCCACCGGCCTTTGCCTTGATGTCGTCGAGCACCTAGATGAGCTAGCCAAGCTGGCGACCTCGAATGTTGGCCTTGATGCAGAAGCGTGGCCTCTGATCTCTGCGGCTCTTCGCGACGGCGTGGCCGATGAGGTCATCGCGGGGATGGCTGAAGTTTTGAGCGCGCCCTCTCTTGCCGACACCGTTGCTCAAATGAATGCAATGGCTGCACTGAGCGGGCTCGGCACGAATGCTGAAGCAGCACGGCGCCTTTACCGCTCAACATTTGCCCGAAATCTGCGTGCTTTGACACATGCGTCCAGCTATCTGCCGCCCGATCTCCTTGTACCGACCGAAGCAGGTGGGTTCAGCAGGGCAGACAGGGTTGCGCTAGGAGCAGCAGGTATCGACCCTGCGGCGCTCCTCGCACACGATTATGCAGGCAAACTGGAACAGCCCGACGATCAAAAAACAGACACCATTCCAACCAGCAAGTCTGCCAAGGCGGACTGGCTCGAGAGTGTCGAGCGCGCCTTCACTCCAGTCAGCCAATACGATGTGCATGATGGGATTCTGCTAGCTCTGGCGATGCTTGGTCGTGATGACAGGATCCAGTCGCTCGCGGCCAGATGGGAAGGTCAGCGATCATTCCACCGCATTTGCGATGATCTCGACAATTTGGCCGACGAACACCGTGGCTTGACCAACGCAAATTTGGACCGGCTTGCTGAACTGCGTTTTGCAGTCGAGCTGCCGGAACACGGGCACGTTACGGTGCGATCAGCTGCTGGAACGGACTGCACCGTTCCGCTGTCTGGCAAAGACGATGCGCTGCTGCTGGATTGTATTCAGAGAGGAATTGAGCGCAACGAATATGGCTATCGACACGTCTATGACCTCGTGATCGGACCGGTATCGCCATCCGATGAAGCCGAGGCGCGGCTGTTGTTGGATCAGTTCATCAAAAAACTGGCGCCGGCTCTGATGCTAGGCTTCGAACGTCACAAGGCGGCATTGTCGGAGCTCTTGGATAGCTATTTTACAAGCGATCAGCGCACGCTCGCAGACACCTGTGAAGAGTTGCAGGAGGTGCTTCATGATCGCCTGGCCGGCATCAAGACCGGGCCCGTAATGCGCGCGGCATTGAATGATTATCATCGCGACGCACCACGCGACCGGGACAAGGCGCGCAACGCACTTTGGGCAGCCGCGCAGTCGGACGACGGGGCGAGGGAGCTTCTCGAAGCCACCCGCCAGAAGATCGACGAGATGGGCTATGCTCCCCATCGCGTGGTTTTCGAACTGTACCAGAATGCTGTCGATGCCCAAGCGCAATGGCACGGTATCGGACGCTTCCGGGTAGAAGCGATCTACAATGACGATCAAGTGATCACTTGCTTGCGAGTGATCCATTGGGGGCGCCCCATCAATCAACCAGGGAGTGATCCACGTAAGGCAGAGGAAGAAGGGCACCGACGGGACCTTTCGAATATGCTAGCCATCAATCACTCTGCCAAAGATGGAGATCGGGTAACCGGTCGCTTCGGCCTTGGATTCAAGACCGTGCATATGCTCGCCGACGAAGTTCGCCTCGCCAGCGGAGGCATAGCTATCCGGATCTTGGGAGGCATGATCCCTGCAGATTGGGCAGGGGGAAGCAGGACGGTCACCCCATTCCATGACAGGGGGCGCAAAGCGACTCTCATCGAACTTCCGGTTGCTCCAGGCCGATCAGAAGATGCGCTAGACGCATGGGAAGCGTTTCGGGATGCGGCTCCGTTCTTGGCGGCGCTCGGTCAGGAAGCATCCATCGAGGTGGTGGCTCCAGACGGTGAGACCGTGTTCCGACATGAGGAGCATCCTCTTGTCGATGGCGTGAGCTGGCTGACAATCGATGCTACTCGCCACGTATTGCGCTTCGATTTAGGGAGTGATTTCCGGCTCTTCCTGCCCTTCGGACGTAATGGGCCCTACTCGTTTCCGCATGATGTGCCGCAGTTTTGGCACCTTGTCCCGCTCGTTGGTGAACGTCGCCGGGGGGGCTGGCTTCTGGAAGGCCGCTTTCCGGTTGACCCGGGGCGTACCCAATTGTCTGGCACGGCCGATGAGAAGGATAGCCGATTTGCCCGGCTTGGCATTGCTCTTGGGCCACGGCTCATCGCTTTTTACGACCATTGTCTTGCTGACTGGTCAAGCTTCGCGCGAGCGACAGGTCTCGATCCGGAAGGACGGGAGGATTTTTGGCAGAAGCTAGTGCAGCTTTTTGCACAAGATCTGGCAAGCCAGGGGTCCGAACAGTCACTACACAAGTCAGGCCAAGGCCTTGCGAGGCTATGGGCGGAGCGCCCCGTGGTGCCGCTGGCTTTCGGCGGTGCAACGCGCGCGGCTGATGTCAAATGGCGCTTGTCGGGAGCGCTTGCCGATCGCGATGCTCAAGCTGCGATCTCGAATTTGCTCGCCGAAGTGGAATTCAAGAATGCAGTTGTCACTGAGGAAACAGGACAGCTTCTGAAATCTGTTGGGCTGCCTTCGGGTCAACGACTGGATGTCGTGACCTTGGCCGAAAACCTTGCTGGAGCCGAGGGCATAGATCCTGGGCTGGCGGGACGCATTTCCTGTCTTTGCGAGGAAGCAGTTTCGCAGGCGATGACCGGTGAGGAACAATCAGAATTCCGCAAGTTACTGCGTGAGCGGCTCTGGCTCGCCGAAGATGGAAGTTGGCAGCAGATCCGTCTTCTAGCGTTTCCGCTGGGCGACAACGATGAACAAGGCAGGGCTGCATTCGCTCCTCCTTCGGGCCGCCTTTCATCAGAGTACGTAGGCGCCGCCTTTGAGCTCGCTGCCTTCGCCCGTGAACAGGCAGGTCAGCTACCCGTCGCCAAATGGGCTGAGACTGCCGGTGACAGCGCCGCACGCCAGCAAGCCTTCATTCGTTATCTGGTCGGTGCGGATGATCGGACCGTCGCACTATTAGCGAGCGCGGCAAAGTGGCTACCCAATGTCGACGAACTCGCCAACTCCCCTCTGCTGGCCGGGCTGAGGCAAGACGAGAAGAACCGGTTGCTCGCCAAGCTAGGGTATTCATTCGGCCTCCCTTCAACACCGGTCGATCCAATCAGCCCATGGCAACCTGACGCTGCGGAGGCGCTCTCAAGGATCGCGCAGTGGTGGCGCGACAATCATGGGGATTTGCGGGCTGCCTATGATCGAGCCGTGTATCCTGAAGATTTTTCGTCAGCAGCCCTCGCTGATGGAGATAAGCCCGCCTGGTTCACCATGCTTTCCCTCGCAACCTTCCAGACACTGGGGAGGATTAAGCCGGCTCAATCCCGGCAGTTTGTTACCAAGGCAATCCAAGATGGCTGGTGGCACGAACTCGCGACAATCGACCCTTGTGACGAGGAGCTGAGGCCTTTTGTCGAGCGCCTCCGAGCCTGGAGCGATCCAGATGCCGATGAAAACTACCTGATGTGGCGCAGATGCCTTCCTGATCTATGCATGATCGCGCGGCATCTCGAAAGCTACCAGAGACTGTTCCGCAAATTGCCTGCGGTGATCGCCCAAGAGGGTGACGTGAGCCTGCGCGGACATTTGCGACCGGCATTCTCTCACGTCGCCGCTCGTATGGGCATTGAAGCAGCCCCTCTAGCAAGATCGCTTGGCATTGGCGCCAACTGGCTTGTGCGCGAATTGGGCCGCAAAGGTATCTATTCTCAGGCGCAATTCGAGCAGATCATGCCGTATGGCTGGAGTGCGGCGGAACGCGTCCGCCGCCTCGCTTACACGCTCGGCATGGGCCAGTTTGAGCGTGGCATCGACGAGGGACGCGCCCTGTATGGAGCGGTAGAGCGTCGCATTGGTGATGCCGCTCATTTCGATGGCGATGGTGATTTGCCATTGCACGTGATCACACTTGCCAAGCACCGCGATGACCTCGTGTCGATCCTTCACGATGCAGACGTCGACGAATGGCCAGACAATAATTGGGACGATGCAGAAGATGACGATGCCTGAAACACTGGCCGCTGACGCAAGAGTCACTCACCCACGCCACGGCGTGGGACAAGTTATTGCCGATGCAGGAGAATTCGTCGTTGCGCGTTTCGGCGCGACGATCCAGCAGGTTCTTCGCACAGAACTCACGCTTGCTCGGTCGCTAGATCAAGCGCTGTCGACCGGGACTTTCGACGACAGTGCCGAGACTTTGATGCGGGCCAGCGCCATGGCAATCCGGTCCGTTAACGATCAGTGGGGGGTGTTTTCTCGATCACGCGTCCAGCTGCTCCCGCATCAACTCTGGGTTTGTCACAAGGTTAATCGAACTTTCCCGTTCCGCTGGTTGGTGGCCGATGACGTGGGGTTGGGCAAAACGATCGAAGCCGGTCTGGTGCTCATGCCTCTGGTTGCTCGGGCTCAAATTCGCCGCCTGCTGGTATTGGCACCAGCAAAGCTAGTGCCCCAATGGCAGAAACGCCTGCGGCAGATGTTTGATATCCGCCTGCAGGTCTACGATCGCTCCGTTGATACACCTGCTGTGGATTTCTGGGATACGGCAAACATGGTGGTCGCGTCGGTCCACACGCTGCGCCGGGAAGTCGCCGACGGACGGGCTGAAGGCAGCCGGTTTCTTGCGGCCGATCCTTGGGACGCGGTCGTGGTCGATGAGGCGCATCATTTGCACGCGGATGAACGCACGGGAGAGACCCTTTCCTTTCAGCTCCTTCGCGCGCTGGAGGAACGGCACAGAATTCGTTCTCTTCTTCTGTTCACGGGCACACCACATCGGGGCAAGGACTTCGGCTTTCTGTCATTGCTGAGCCTCCTTGATCCGGATCAGTTCGGACCCGAGCACGACATCGACGAGCAACTGGCCAAGCTTCCGGATGTGATGATCCGTAATAACAAGGCGACCGTTACCGATCTCAAAGGCAACCGCCTTTTCACGCCGGTCACAGTGCAAACAAGGGAGTACGCCTTTAGCGCTGCGGAAAGCGCATTCTACGAAACGTTGAGTGCCTTCATCATCGATGGGCGAGCATATGCATCGACCCTCGATGGTCGGGCACAGTCGGCAAGAATGCTCTTGCTGATTGCGCTGCAGAAGCTTGCGGCGAGTTCGATTGCTGCGATTCGTAGCGCCTTGACCAAACGCCGCGCGAAACTGGCAGATGTTGCTGAGCAGGCTCGTACGCCGTCTGTGTCCATAACGGAGGGTGATGACGACGAGACATTGGACGACCGCGCGCGGGCCGACGAAGAGGCGTGGGGCAAGATGCTCGCCGAACTGATGGAGGGCGAGATCGCTCGCCTGGATGAGCTGCTTGAGTTGGCTGCACCCATTCAGCAAGAGCGGAAGATCGAGCGACTGGTAGATCTCATCGAGAGCGATTTGCCCACCGGCGAGCCAGTGCTGCTCTTCACCGAATACAAAGCAACCCAGGCTCTCGTCGTTGATGCCCTGCATGCTCGATTTGGTCACGGTTGCTGCGGCTTCATCAACGGTGATGAACGCTTGGACGAAGTTACCAAGGCGGACGGTTCGCGGGGCCCGAAAAGTTGGTCGCGCGATGCGGCAGCGGAAGCCTTCAACCAAGGCACGATCCGCTTTCTGGTTTCAACCGAGGCAGCGGGCGAAGGGATCGATCTTCAGGAGCGCTGCGCGACGCTCATTCATGTCGACATGCCCTGGAATCCCATGCGGCTTCATCAGCGTGTCGGCCGCCTGTCGCGCTACGGTCAGACAAGGCCGGTTCAAGTGTTCATCCTGAGGAACCCAGACACGGTGGAGGCGCGCATTTGGGACCTCCTGAACGCCAAGCTCGAGCGAATCCAGCGCACCTTGGACGAGGCAATGGATGAGCGAGAAGACATCAGCCAGCTCGTCATAGGCATGACTGGGCCAAGTGCTTTCGAGAAGATTTTTGCTGCAGGCCAGACCCAGCCGCGAGAAAGCCTCGATCAGTGGTTCGACCGGGAATCTGCTACGATTGGCGGAGAAGACCTAGTCGATAAGGTCAAGACCATGCTTGGCAATGTCACTCGCTTCGACTTTGCCCAAGTTGGAAGAAATCTTCCGCAGGTTGATCTGCCGGACCTCGAACGTTTTTTCGCGATGATGATGGAATCGAAGGGGCGGCGCGTTTTCCGGAGGGACGATGGTCTCGACGTTCTGACGCCCGATAAATGGGCCGATGAAGACTACGCCATGCAAGATCGTTACAAGGGGCTGCTGTTCGATCGCAATGCTCGCTTGGGCAATGGCGAAGGCCCGACCCGTCTTGTCGGCGTGGGGCACACACTTTTCGATCGAGCGCTGAAGGAAGGGGAAAACCTCCAATCGGCTCTGGCGACCTGCACGCGATTGCCCGCTCCCTTTCTTATCGCCTCAGTTGAGGATCAGGTCACTGGCCAGGACCACTCGGTTACTCGAATTATCCTAGGTGCTTGGCGCGATAACGCAGCTCAGATCTATGTTCTCCGAGACTGGGAAGTCCTTCAGTTATTGAACACGTTAGGTCGCTCGGACAATCCGAAGTCGCCTGAAATCGACATCCCACAGATGCGGGCGTTAGAGGCTGATCTCCTTGATGCAATGTCGCAAAGTTTGCCGACTGTCGCGGACATGATGACCCGTCCAGGCATCCGAAGCGAGATGATGCTCTTGCCGGATCAAGGCGCCGATACGTGACGGCCTAGACCGAATTGGAGGAGAGGCTGCGCACTCTCCGATGCAGGGCATGTTTTGCTGGTTACCATCCTCGTTTCTGCTATGTTCCAAGGAGCAGCGAGATGAATGCGATCATGAGCAACTTTGACATCGATACTGGCAACCGACCGGCATCCCGAAATTGGGAAGGTCTGTCGGAGCTTGATCAGGCGCTCCGCGAGAATCGCCTGATAGAGTATCGTATCAAGAAGTCTTGGGCCGACCCTTGGGGGCGTAAGCTGACGATTATCGGGGTCTTCGTCATTGTTGCCGTTTTCGCATTTTTAGCTGGTGCGTCATTCGGACTGTGGTGATCTCTGCAGATCACCACTCTTTCACTTCATCCGCTGCCTCTGCACTGGCGCCTTGGGCTCCCTTTGTAACGGCGTCGAGGCGTCCGGTGGGTCCGCTGATCCTTTGGCGACCGACCGCCTGAGCCCTTTGCACCTCTTCATGGAGATCGCCGGCTCCCACGCGGGGCACTGAACCGGAACCCCCGCCGCCGGTCTGTGCCCGGCTGCGGACTGAGCCCGCGCTTGAAATGACCGGTCGGGATACGGGCAGTCCGGTGGCGAGTACGAGGCGATCGTCGATCCCGTCGCGAAGCTGCTCGGCATAACTTTCAACGAACTTTGCCTGCAATGCCTGGCCTTCCGGACTGAGCTGGAATGTCACGTCGTCGAACCGAGCGTTGCCATAATAATCGCGGTTGCTTTCGATCTCGGCAAGACCCCATTCTCGGTAGGCTTGGGACAGATTGAGATTGCCTGCAGCGCTGTTTCCCTCGAAGAAAGACGCTTGGCTCTCAAGACGATTGGCAAGCTCCTCGGCTCGGCGAGCCTCGATAGTGAAGCTCTGTGCTTCCGTCAGAGAGGCATTCATGCCGCTTGCGGTGCTCGAGATCGACGAGCTTGATGCGGTACTGACCGAGCGAACGAACCCATCGCGGGTGCTCGACCAATTGCGGCTGTCAGACATCTGGGACAGGCTCCCAAAGATCCGCGAACGGTCTTCCGAAGCGATGCCGATGTCGCTGTCGGTCCACGTGCGTGTCCCACCGCCCTTCGCTCCGATGCTCCCAGAGAGCACGCCATTTGAAATTCCGGCTTTTGCCCCAGCTTCGCCACCGAGGAACCAGGCCGTGGAGATGTCATCGGCCGCTCTGCGGGACAGCCCGAATTGCTGCTGCAGATTGGTCGATGCCTGATCGACTTCGCTGAATGCAGTCTGGATGCTGTCGGAGTTCGAGGTGCCGGTCGCGCTCTCGAAGGATGCGCCTCGGCTGAACTGGTCCCTGAGCTCGCGGAACTTCGTGACAGCGCTGGTCGTCGATTCCGTGGCGACATTGGTATAGGTCTCGCTGTTGGCGCGGGCCTGCGACGCCATCGTCGAAAGGCGCGCCGTGAATTCCTGGCCCAGCGTCGGCGTGAAGGGATAGCTGGAGGTCGGGATCTGGTCGTAGCTGCCATCCGGGAAGCTCGTGGTCATCGAGCCGGTGTCGCTGAATGTCCGCGTCTGCGGCGCGCCATAGGTGAAGCTTGGGGCAAACGTGCCTTGGGCGAACTGACGCGTGAGGACGCTCGAGTTTTCGAAGCTGGTGTTGCCGAGCGAGACATTGCCGGTGCTCGCCTCTCGGGCCGCTTCTTCCGCCGCGTTCTGGCTAGGGTTGAGGTAGCTCGTCGCGTGGTGCGAGATTGCCATGGCGCCCTTCGCCACACCCCCTGCCAGAAACGGGACTGAGGCGATGAGGTAGCCTGCCAGCAGGCCAATATCGCTGTTCACGTCAGCCATGCCGGTGAAGCTTGCAAGGCTGAGGCCGCTGCTGCCCGTGACCGCGCTCATGTCGGCGGCGCCCTTGTACATCAGCATCATGTGGAGGATCACGAACAACGGCCCCCAGGCCGCCAGATAGAAGAAGCCCGTCACATAGCCCTTGAGTGCGACCGGCCCCGTCTTGGGAAGCAGGAACAGCGGGAAAAGCACCGGGAAGAGGGCGTAGAACAGCACGGTCAGCACGACGTTCAGGAGCGGGACCCACTTCATCGCGTTGCTCGCGATCGAGCCATAGGTCCGCTCGGTCTGGATGTCGGCGCGGGTCTGGGCGTAGACGTCAACATTGCCCGTACCGCTGCTGCCGGACATCGAGTGCATCGCCTGGCTCATCGCATTGATCGTCAGCGTCTGCTTGAAGATCTCGGTTGCATTGGCCGAGACCCCGGTCAGGTACTGATAGGCCACCGGCAGATCGGCAAAGAGCTTGGCCTTGGCGAGCGCGGCTGTCTGGTTGGGGTAGAGCTGACGGCCGAACACCGAACCCATTGCATCGACCAGCCCGGCCCACTGCGCATTGAGCGTGTCGTAGGCCTCGCGGCAGGTCACGATGTTCGAGCTCACCTGGCCCGTGGTCGCATCGCGGGTCAGGAACCGTTGGGCGCGTGCCTGGCTGCCCGGCGCGATCGTCGCCCAGATGTCACCTGTCTCCGCCAGCTCCTTCATCGAGTAGCGGCCGAGAAGGACGTCGTAGAACACGCACTGCCGGAAATGCTCATCGAGATTGGCGGCGAACTCGGGATCGGAAATCCGCAAGGACCGGGTCGCATCGTAGAGCCGCGCGCCGTAGATCATGCCGTTCTTTGAATAGTTGAGATCGCCTGGCAGGCCGAACACCACCTCGGCCGAGCCCGTCAGATAATCGCCGACCTGGCTGGTAAAGCTCGCCATGAGAGCCAGGCCCAGTGGCACGTTGCTGACATTGGCCGGCGCAAGGCTCGGGTTGAGCCGGTCGGTCACATGGACATCGAGCCGCGGCACCATCAGGCAGGAGTAAATGAGCGTGGCGCCCAGGAACCAGTTGATCCAGGCGCGCCAGTCCTGATTGAACGCCAGGGTCAGGGCGGACAGGCCAAGGCCCATCACCATGACCACCTGGAGCAGGCTTTTGTAGCCGCCGTTGCCGGTCCAGGCAGCGACTGCCTGGAAGACGTTGACCAGATAGTCGCCGCCGCCGACCGTGAAAATCTCCACCATGTCTATTGTTCCGCCTGGATGTGGTTGGCCCGGTCAGTGGGTGAGGGCGCGGCTCTGGACGCCGCGCGACCAGTCGAGCGATGCGGCCATGCCGGGAGACATCGAGGCGGCCAGCACGTTCTCGATGAACGCCGTCTTCTCGATGATCTGCAGCACCGCATTGACCTTTAGATGCGTGTTGGCCTGCCGGTCAGCCAGCGCCTGACGCACGACATTGACCTGGCTCTGCCACATCGCGATCTTCGCTTCGTCGGCCCCAATGAAGCTCGACATCGAGCGGCCAGCCTCGCTGACAATGCGGTCGAGCACGGCAAACAGCAGGTCAACACTGGCGATCTCGGCCAGGGTCTCGCGGTCGTCGGTCGGCATGCCGCGGCCATAGGCCGCCTGGACGGTCAGGATCTTGTACAGCGGGATCGATGCGACCTGCAGGAGCTCCTTCTGCTCTTCGGTGATCGCCGCATCATCGCGGATCGCCTGAACCATCCCGCCAATGAGTGCCGCGACGCGCGGCCGCAGCGCTTTCGATGCGGGCAGGCTCAGCGACTTGAAACCCGGGTTGAGGCACTTTTCCGTCTCGTCGCAGTCGAAAATGAGGACATTGCCGTTCGTGGTGCCATCGAGCAACGAGGTCACAAGCGTCGACGAGGCTTCGCCAACGATCGGCACGAACTTGCCCGGTTCATCGTCCTTGGGCGGCACGTAGATGATCGTGCCCAACAGCGTCATGGCATATTCGGCGAGCTCTTCGTCGAAGCGGCCTCCGGGCGAGAAGAACGCCGACTTCTTGAGGATCGTCCAGGTGTAGTTTCGCGGCACACCGGGATTGACGTCGTCATACTTGCCCGAGCCTTGCGCAGTCGTGCTCGAACGCTGCCCCCTGGTGCCGCAGCCGTGCTTGGCCGCGGCATAGTCGGTGAAAATGCCCTCGGAGTTGCCGATAGCTTCGCAGACCGCCTTGTCGGCAAGGTCGCCTTTCGGCCAGATTCCGCCCACCAATCCTTGTGCCATCTCGCAGGAATTGATGTTGAGGTTGTTCATGAGCTGAGCCTTCTGGCTGAACTCCTGCATGATCTTCGAACATTCTGGGCAGACCGTGTCGATCGCCAGGCTGAAGGCGAAGCCGACGGCATTGTTGGCGACCGCCTTCAGCATCGCCACGATCTCGCTCGCGTTTATGAAGCTGAAGGATCCCGCGAAAATGTCGATACCGCCGCACCCTGCGCGGGCGCGCGGCAGCTGCAGGTTGGCAATGTTGGTCGTCTTCTGGGGAAAGCGCGTCCAGACATTGCCGAGGCTGTAATAGCCAGCTGACTGCCCCTGGAACGCGGTCGGCCCGTTGACGTTGGCTGCGCCGCCGACGTCGTTCAGAAACGAGTCCATCGAACTGCCGACGTCAGCCGATGCACTGGTGAGAGGAAGGGTAGCTGCAAGGATCGCAGCGACGACTCTTTTCATCCTAGTAGTCACGTCCAGCTTCCTTCGATGTGAGGAGGTAAATCCGGTCCTGAAGCTCGTCGGCGCTCATCACGCCGTAGCCGATCGGAATAGGGCGGCCGGTCAGGGCGTCCCAGAGCACGACAGCTGGCGTAATCTTGGGCTCCAGGCCCATGCGGGTGCGCTGGTTGGTCTCGACCGTGTAATTCGGGAAATGCCGCGATGGGCCGCCGTCGGTCGAAATCGCTCGGACAGCGATATGCCAGGTCGAGGCAACACTCTGTACGATCGGCGACATGACCTCGCAGGCGCCGCAGCTCTGGGCGAAGAAGTAGAAGAGCCCGTAGCGATCGGAGAGCTGCGCCATTGCCGCGTTCCGTTCCGCGCTGCGCGAATCCTGCCACTGGCGCTTGCCGAGCGTCGAAACCGGGCGCTGCAGCGTGTAGTCGAGCTCGGGATCCTGCCAGATCGCCCGTTGCCAGACGTCGCTGAAGAGTGAAGCCCGGTCGAGCTGGGCGCGCTGGAACCGAATGTAGGCCGTCACATTAGCAGGCGTGGGCTCGAGGATCGCCTTGGCCTTGAGCTCCCGCAAGGTCGCCGTGATTGCGTCAAGCTGGCTCGTGGCGCTCGCAGCCGGCGCGGGTGCCTGCTGTTCCGGCGGCTTGGGCCGGTTGCAGTAGAACCAGTACCCAAGCCGGCGCTCCTCGCAGTAGAAGCTGTCCTGCCGCTCGCTCGTCTCGGCGCGTGGTGGCGCATCGGTCTGGGTGGTGGCCGTCTGCGCGTTTGCGGACGGAAGGACGCAAACGGCATTGGCAATCGCGCAGGCGGCAAGCAGCCGCCACGCGGCCTTATTGGCGTGCGCGGGCATAATAGTCCTCGATCTTCTGTTGGATTTCTTGGGTGGCCTGCAGTTCATCAGGCAGGCGGGCGGCGTCGGTGAACTCGGCATAGACTTCGCTGAAGTCCATTCGGCTCAGATCAAGCCGGGCGAACTCGTCGATTGTGAACCCGGAGCATTGCTCCGTCTTCGGCTTGCCCCAGGGCTTGTTCAGCTGCTGGCGGCCTTGTTCCTGCAGGATCCGCGAGAGCTTGGATTCAAAGCAGCAGTAGACCTTCCGCTTGGTCAGGCACACGCCAAGGAAGGAGGACGAGCAATAAGTGCCGACGTAGGCGCACAGACCCTGTGCGTCCTTTTGATGCAGCAGCATCTCCTCGCGGCTGCAGCCCAGTGCCACGAGCAGCTGGATGCCCGGAATCAGCGGGAAGCCTTTGCCCTTGCAGCAGTTGAGAATGCCGAAAACCTTCGAGGAGCAGCTTTCGCGGGTCCCCTTGAACAGGGTTAGATTGTCAGGATCGAATTCGCGGCGGGCCTGATTCATCGCGTTCAACGCGACAACCGCGTCCTTGAACTCGTCATTGGCTTCGCGCTGGATGGTCTCGCACGAGCCATCGATGCAGTAGACATCGCCATCGCAGATGAACTGATTGCTGTTCGCGGGCTGGTCCGGAACCGGGCAATCATAAACCCGCTCCCAGGTGCGGCAGGGCTCGCCAGCAAGACAGTCTTCGCGCACGAGCTTGCAGCCCGGGGTGTCTTCAAGTGTCTGGCAGTCCTGAGCCTCGGTAAACTGTGCGCAGCTGTAACTACGGCTCCATGCCCAGCAAGGCTGCGTCACGGCGATGCCATCGACAATGCGGGTCACCGGATCGCTGTCGGTGCACGTCTCAGTGTCCTGCTGACATGAGCTGTCGGCTGCGAGGCCAGCGCACTGGCTTTCGTCGCGTGTCGTCGTGACGACGTTCTCGCCCGTCACCGTATAGGGCGTGGCGCCCTCGACCGGCGCGGTGCAACTGACGAGGTCAACCCTCAGATCGCCGGAGTTGCAGCCCCAGTAGATCCCGAAATAGGGATCGCACAGGTTGATCGGATAGGACTGCGTGACCGTGCATTGCGGCGCGGGGTAGCGGTTGCAGTTGTAGACCGAAGCCGGGTCAACCCCGCTGCCGCCAACGCAATAGTAGCCGTAGACCTGACGTTGCTCGACCCGCGCGGTCAATGTCACGGGGCAGGTCCGGGTTTCTTGGCTGGCGGTGTAGCCGACATTACAGGTTGCCATGTAGCGCGCTGCGGTTCCGCTGGCCGGCGGCAAGGGCACGCAGCGTCCTTGCGTGCCGCCGATGGCCATCCCGCTTGTATAGGCGAGCGGATCATCGCTGATTACATTGCTGCGCGCGATCGTCGCATCGAGATCCTGAGGGGCAAACTGGGCCCGCCGGTCCATCGAGTCCCGCATGGCTTTGTAGCCGGTACTGGTGGTGGCCTGGCTAGCCGCTTCGCGGCTCATCCGGTCCGGATCGTCGAAATAGCCCGACTGACTTGGTGTGCCGCCGAAATTGGGGATGCGACTGGCATCCGGGTTTGTGGTTGCCGCACTTTGCGCGGATGCCGCCTTGTCTCGCCCGAATGCCTTGCCGTCCGCCTTGGCAGCATCGGTTGTTGTCTGGGCGTGAAGCGGTCCGGCGAGGGTGAGCAGGAGCGCGAACACGCCTGCGCGACAGAGGATTGGTCGTTTCATGGATCCTGCCTTTCAAGACGGGCGAGGTGCTGGGCCGCGAGCAAAGCGCCGGGGCCGCCGCCGTGCGCGAAGGTCTCAAGGGCGTAGGCTGCGCTGACATTGCCGCTCATCCGGTCGTGGGGCGGGACCTGCGTCCGACAATCGAACCCGTCGCACAGATCGAAGTCGCTGCTGGTGACGACGTAGGTGGGCACGGTCTCGATCCCGAAAGCACGGAAAAGCCGCGGGTCGATACCGACGCCGTCCAGCTGCTCGCCGGGCTTTGCGACTTTTGCCAATGCGTCCGTCAGAG
Source organism: Sphingopyxis granuli NBRC 100800 (assembly GCF_001591045.1). Taxonomy (GTDB): domain Bacteria; phylum Pseudomonadota; class Alphaproteobacteria; order Sphingomonadales; family Sphingomonadaceae; genus Sphingopyxis; species Sphingopyxis granuli. Next base: position 52,389 of record NZ_BCUA01000003.1, read on the forward strand.
CCTTGGCGCTGTTGCCAGGCAGACCGCGCAGGGCGACGATGCCGCCGGCCTTGGCCACGTCGTCGATCATTGCCCGTAACGCCGCCGGCGGCATCGAGAGCGAAGCAAAGGCTATAAACCTTGGCGCATCGCCCATGCCTTCGCTGGTCATGGTGCCGGCATCGGCCACCATCCGGTCAAAGTCGAAGGTGCTGGCCGGATCGTGCTTAGCACTTGCGGCGGCCTCACGGGTGAAGCGGCGAGCGTGCGCCTCGGCCTCGCTGGTGCTTGTCATGGCCTCCCGCGCCAGCGCCTCGGCCCTTGCGCGAGCATTGGCAGAGAGCGCGTCGGCATCACTGGCGCCAGCGCTGGCGCGTGCCCGGATGGCCGCCACATCAAGGTCCGGTTCGGCCGTCTGCGCCGACGCGCCAGCGAAAGCGGCAAGGCTCGAAAGCGAGGCGATCACAATGAGATGAGGAATGGTTTTCATAGTGCGCAGCAGTTCCGCTTGCGCCAGACCAGATAGCCCATGTCCTCGCCAATGGCGGGATAGACCTGGCCTGCCGACATGAAGGTGGTGGAGGCACCAATGGGCGCGCAGGCGTAGCGGCCCTTGGTCTGCGGATTGGGATTGGTGGCCTGGAAGCGGTATTGCTGCTTGCGCATCACCGGCATCAGGTACTTGCCGCAAAGCCCCTTGCTCCCCATCGTCCCCCAGGCGACGAGCTCGCGGTGGAGCTTGTAGGAGAAGCGGGCGAGCGCGAGCCGCGAGGCTTGGACATGGCCAATGGTCGCCGAGACATTGCCGTTAAGCGGATACATCGTGCCCTGACAGCCCGCGCACCAGAACAGTTCATCGGTCGGCAGCTTGGCCGTTGCCGCCACGCAGTCGGCCGCGCAGGCCGCAAGCGCCAGCGGATTGGCGAACAGGACCGCCTCGGGGTTGATGATCGCGGTGAGTTCGCTGTCCTGCCAAAGCGGATCGATTTCGGTGATGTAGAGGATGTCGATCGAGCCGGACTCGAGGCACAGGAAGTCGGCAACGATCTCCATCCAGTAGATCAGCGGATAGGCATACCAGTGGACATGCCACTGCGAGTTGTACTGGGTATTGCCGCCAACTGCAGATGGCCCCGCCATCGACTTGAAGCCGATGTCGAACCCAGGATCGAGCTTCATCCCGCCCAGATTGACGAAGCACCAAGGCTTCATGCTGACGTCGGCAAGCCGGACCGGCTCCCAGAACCCCATGGCGATACCGGGCCGCAAACCGCAGAGGCAAACGGGGAGAGCTGGGTTGCTGGTGTCGGGCCGACTTGACGGCCAGATTTTCAAGCCTCCGATCGAAATCGGGAAAAGGCACGACCAGCAGATGTCCGTGATCGGATTGACGAACTTCCCGGTGCAGCGGCCGGGACCGGCCGCAGCCTGGGCTGGAGCGGCTGAGATGATGTTCATGCTGGCGAGCAGAAGTGCTCCGCAAAGCCATGACAGAAGGCGATGTTTCCTGCTCATGATGGCGCCCGCTCGTTGGGAGTGACCGGCTGTTCAGTGATGAGGAGCGCGCGACCCTGCTGCTCGACGGTTGCCGGTACTGCGCGAATGCCGAAGTGCTTCACCAGCGTGCCGCCTTGGTCGAAGTAGAAGCGCCGCTGGCGGGCTTTCATGAGTTTGAGCGGCGCGCCGGCCACGAGGATGAGTTTGGCCTTTGTGCTGGCATAGCGACGGGTGGCCCAGGCGAGCTGTGCCGGGTCGTCGCCATCGAGGAAGACGAGCGGAGCCCGCAGCGGCACGGTATCGAGCGGATTGACCCTTGTGCCTGCGGCAATGATGACCCGGCCCTTGTCGTCGGCAATGTCGCGCTCGACGGTGATCGTCGGATCGAAACGCCAGCTGCGTGTTGCCGGAGCGAGGGAGAGACCTGCGACAGGCTCTGGCCGGTTGACCCGGGCGATCGTGCGCCGCTTCAGCTCCTCATTGATGCGGGCGGTCTCGCCGGTCTTCTCGAGCTGCGTAAGCCTGGCATGGATCTGCTGCAGCAGGTCCGGTTCGATGACTGGCCAGACCGTGCCGTTCTGACCGTAATCGCGAGCCATTGCTTCTGGCGCTATGGCCAGCGCCAGCGCAGTGGCGCATATGGGGAAGGTAAGGAGCCTCACAGGATCGGCCTCCCGACCCCGAGAATGCGTGGGCCGCAAATCCAACCGATTGCGGCGTAGCGGCTGTCGAAACCGTCCTTGTGTTCGCTTGTGACGAAATAGCAGCTTTTCGGAACGCGGCCCGTCGGGCCGAGCGCGAGGGGTTCACCAAGGCGGCTCGCGAGCTTGGCCTTTGCGACAGCCTGCCCGTTTACGAAGTAGGTGCGGTTTTGCTCGGTGACGATGTCGCCCGGCACGCCGCTCACCCGCTTACCGAACGGTTTCGGCGCCGCTCCGAAATGCTTCACCAGCAACGAGGAAGCAGGCGGATCGAATAGGATGATATCCCCGCGGTGCACGGCCGCCCCGCGCGTCACCCAGAGGGCCCAGTAGGGCAGGCTGGGGCTCACGTTGATCATGAGCGCGTGGCCCTGAGCGAAGGCGGCGAGCGAGGAGAGTGCCAGCGCCCCGGCGCCAAGCCCGCCCCAAAGCACGAGACGGCGCGCGGACGCAGAGCGGATCAGGCGATCAGCGGGCAGCATCGGGGATGGCTCCCATCCGGCGCACAACATCGGCGCGCACAGATTGCGTCAGGTCCGGCGTGCTCCCGGCCACCACGGCTTCGGCAACGAGGACCGTGCGGCCTTCGCGGCCCAGCTGCTGCACCGAGGCTTCCACGGCCTTGAGGTAGGCCTGCACGCGCAGCCTGGTTTCTTCCGGAGGACGACCAGATCGTGCTTCGGCTTCGATGAAGTCGCCCATGATCCGGCTCAGCTGGACCGTCACGACCTCGCGCTTCTCAAGGGTGAGCACCTTGTCGGTCGTCCAGACGCCCCACAGGACTTGCCCGATCATGCCGACGCCGAGCACGACAGCGGTGAGATTGATCGATGCCAGCCGCCCGCGCAGGTTGGATGTTGCCAGAATGTTCCTCACAGCTTTTCTCCCGAGAGTTCGCGGTCGAGATCACGGATGAAGCGCGGCATGCGCCACACGACGACGAGCGTGGCGAGACCGATCAGAACGAACTTGCACTGATCGACGAATGTGACGCGCCGAGTAAAATCCGCCGCCAAAAAGCGATCACCGAGATTGGCGACATGGGCGAAGAAGGCGTCGGGATTGCCGCCCGATAGAAGCAGGAAGAAGAGCAGCGGCAGGCCCAGAGCCATCAGATAGGACGAGCCTAGAAACAGACTACCGCGCAGCACGATGTAGCAGCCATCGGCGATGCGCGAGCGCCAGGTCGGCACCGACGGGAATAGGGGTTGTTCGTCTTCGGGCGCATCCGTCCGGTCGAACGGGGTGACGAGGTGGAGAGGCATGGAGATAGAGATCCTTTGATGAAGAGGTGTCAGCGATTGGGATGAGCGATGCGCTCGATGGCATCGGCGAGCTGGTGGCCGCGGGCGATCTCGGCATCGATGGCGGCGAAGGTCTGGGGCGAACTCGAGAAGAGCGTTGCCGAATAGTCGTCGAGCACGAGCCGTCCGATCGCCTCGGTCTCCGGCCCCTTGATGAACACCTCGGAATAGTCGCTCCCGGAGCGCTTGAGGCTGCGGATCAGCGTCTCGGTGCGATCGTCCATATCGAGGCGTTTGCTCGCCTTGAAATCGGCGATCGTCTCCGGCTTCTGCTGAAGGATCAGCATCCAGTCGCTGTTCTCCAGCGCTGCCGTCGCCCCGTCGGACTTGTAGTAGTCGTTGAGCGACTGGGTGGCTGTCGCAAGCGCCCCGCCATATTTCCGGCAGGTGCGGGCATAGGTTTCGACGAATTCACCCATCGAGCCGCCCTTCAGCATCGACCATGCTTCGTCGATCAGCAGCAGCTTGCGCAGCGACCTTGGGCTGCGCGTCATCGCCTGGCTGGTCATGAACATGATCGCGGAGAGCACTACGCTGCGCAGATCCTCCCGGCTCGCGAGGTCGGACATCTCGAACACGGTGAAATCCGCATCGAGGTCGAGACTGGCCTGGCCTTCGAAGAAGGCGCCGTAGGTCCCTCCCGCCATGTACGGGGCCAGCGCGGTCGCAATATCGGTCGCGGTGTCATGCCCAAGATTGCCGAGCATCTCGCCGACGGTCGTGACCGTGGCTGCAGCGCCGTGTTCGGCCCAGACCATGTTGACCGCCCGGTCGATCAGCCCGCGCTCTGTATCGGTCAGCTTCGCGCTGTGGCGGGCCATTTGCCCAACGATCGCCTTGATCATCCCGAAGCAGTCGAGGCGATAATCCTCGTCCTCGGCGGCGCGGGCTGCGTCGATCATCGAGAAGGGGTTGAGGCAGAAGCCCGCTTTCATCGTGAACTCGACAAAACGGCCGCCTTGCAGCTTGACCGAATGCTCGAAGCTGCGGCCATCGTCGATCACGACCACCTGCGCGCCTGCGCCGCGCAGCGCGGCGCACATCTCCTGGAGCAGCACCGACTTGCCCGATCCCGACTTGCCGCAGATCGCGACATTGTGGTTGCCGGCTTCGTTCTCGAACGGCGACCAGAAGAAGGGCTGGCCGCGCCGACCGACGAACAGCAGGTGGGGGTGGACGCTGCCGAGATACTCGCCCTGCATGGGCGCGATATTGGCCGCGGTAGTCGACAGGACGGTCTTGAACCGCTTCAGCCGCTCCATGTCGGCGCCGAGCCCGTCGGCAAGCGTCAGCGGCATGGCGGCGAGCAGTCCCTGGATCTGAAGGTAGCGTTCGTCGGTGAGATCCCAGCCTGCAGCCTTGTAGATCGACTTGATCGCGCGTTCGTGGCGGTCGCCCTGGCCAAGCGGCGAATAGGTCGTCACGCCATAAAACACCCGCACGAGGCGGCGGCCTTCCTGGAGCTCGGCCTGAACATGTTGCCACTCGGCGGCCTGTTCGCCGATCCGGGGCAGGAACCGGGCGCTGCGGGTTCCGGCGAGGCTGGTCGTGCGCATGAACTTGAAGCCGGCCTTCGCCGATGCAGCCTCTTGGTCGGGATAGACGAGACACAGCATGGTCGCGGCCGGGCAGGGGAAGCGCAGCTTGTCGGTGAACAGGTCGCCGATCAGCCGCGCGCATTCCCACGGGGCCCAGCGCGCCGGCATGTTGCGGACTGCAAAATGCCGGACATCGAAAGCATCGGGATAGACGGTCCCGATCTCGGGCACCCCGTCATTGACCTTGCCGGTGGGACGGAACCGCTCGGTCAAGAGGCGCATGCGGTCTTCTGCCACGACCAGTTCGATGTCGTGGCGGATCGCCTGGGAGGCGATCGGATCGTTCGGGTTATAGGGCACAGCATCGTCTTGCGGCGCGGTGGTGGGCGAGGTCAGATCATCGATGACGGCGATCAGCGCTTCGGGACCGACTTCGACCACGCCGAGGTTGAGCGACTTGAGCATCGCCATCAGCCCCTCGCGGGTCTGCTTGAGATCCTCATTGCTGACCGACTTTGACGTCGGCACACCGACCGAGACGATCACCTGGTGGTGACGGGCGTGGAACGGCGCGTCCGCAGAGCCGGACTCCCAGACGAGCGAATAGAGCCGCCGCGCGCGGTGACGGGCAATCGCCTCGTACACGCCGCCCTGCATGTACCGTGGCGCAAACCACGGGGCGATGATTCTGCTGATGCGCGGGCTCGCAAGGTGGAGCACTTGCAGGCAGGCGCCCGCTGGCAAGCCTTCCGAAAAGAACTGCCCAAGGATTTCCCCTGTGCGCTCGTCCGCGCCGATCAGCGGCGTGACCGAGAGGACAAAGCCCTTCGAGCGTGCGTTGAAGTACAGGCGCGTTGCCGGATCATAGACCCTGTAGGGCAGCCAGTCGGACAGCATGTCGACCATCAGCTGGGGGCGGGGCTTTTCGACGTGCTCGGCGTCACCCAGCAATCCGCTAAGCAGCCGATCAATGACGGACTTGAGTTGCTCGGCCATTACTTGGGTTCCTCGGGCTGCGGGGTGCTGGCTATCGGCTGTTCACCGGCCCTGGCTGCGGGGCGGATCGCAGCTTTCGCTGCTTCAATCGCCGCGGCGCTGGGGAACACGGGAGCGCTGTGCCGCGCCTCTGGCCGAGGGGTCCGATCACGCGGGGGAGGCGGCGTGTCGAACCCCTCGACCGCCGGTGCTTTGGCACCGGCAACGGCCTCGCGCGCCGTGGAGGGGAGGACCAGCGGCGAGGCATCTGAAACTGCATTTTCGGAACTGAGGGCATCAGCGCCCGGGGTCTCCAGGGTGCTGGTCCCGTTCGTGGGCGCGGATGAATAGGGCGATGCAAGATCGACGGTAGCATTCGAGTGTCCGTCTGCGGCTTCGTGTGCCGACGCAGCTTGAGCGGCCTTCAACTGCCGGCGGACCTGGCGCATGACGGCCCCGCTCTTGTCCTCACCCGCCTTGCGGCGCAGTTCGGTTGCCCAGCGCGGGTTGTCGACGACTGTCCAGGCGACCGCTTCATCATGGAGCGTTCCTGCCTCATCGACATGCGCTGGGAAGACGACCCGCAGGGTCCGCTCCGCCGTACGCGTGGTGTCAGCCTCCACCACGCCCGACCGGGAGCGTGTCTCGGCATGAGGCGTCGTGCCCGCCGACAGAATGTTCGTTGCCTTGGCATCGATGACGTGGGCCGGTGCGCAGTCGCCCTTGGGCGCCCGGCAGGTGAAGTCACCTTCGACATTGGTGCCGAACGTGGCGCAGCCACTGGAGAAGCCGGCAAGGCAGGCGCAGACAAGAAGACGTGATGGAAACCGCATGGGGTTATCCTTTCGGAGCTGGGGTGGGAGCCCGGGTGGAGGTTGGGCGCAGGAATTCCCGGAGCACTGCAGCAGGCCGGAAACCCTCGAGAACGGCGCCATCGGCGGGGCGCACGATCACCGGCGTGCCGCCAAAGCCGTGTGCCCGGGCGAAGGCCTCGTTGGCATCGAGGCCGCTCGTGTCGCAGGGTTTGGGATTGGCGAGCGCCAGACCCGAATATGCCATGTGCAGCGCCAGCTCGGGACGAGGTGAGCACAGAACCCGCTCGGCGTCGCGGCGGCTCTCTGCGCCGAAAATCGAGATCGGCCGTTCTTCGACCCGCGCCCCGATCGCCTTCAGTTCTGCCTCAAGCTTCTTGCAGTAGCCGCAGTGGAAGTCCGAGAAGACAACGACACGTGGACCATTGGCAGGGCCCCAGGTGATCGCGCCATTTGATGGAAGCTTGCTAAGCTGCACATGCCGCGGTTCAGCGTTCCGGGCTGAAGCTGCTGATGGGTTTGGGTTCCCATCCGCTTGCGCTTCGGGATTGCTGCGCCGTGCTGCCCCTGCTGCCAGCAGGTCCGGATTGAGGGCGAGCAGCCGTGCAGCCGTCAGATCCTGACGGGCTTCCATGTCATAGACCCGGCCGATCACCAGATACTTCGCAGCCCGGTCGACATAGAAGAGCGTCGACTTGGATGCGACCTCGCACAAACCGCCAAGGCCTTTGCAGTTGATCGCGTCGATCGGGGTCTTGGGCAGCCGCAGCTTCAGTGCCTCACGCACCTTCGCCATGTCCGGAGCGGCAGTGGGGGCTGCAAGGCTTGCCACCGCCCATCCGGTTGCGGCCGACAAGGCGATGATTGCTGCCAGTCCTGCGCTGGCACGCAACCAGCGGCGCCGACCATTGCCCTGCTCAAGGAGATTGTTTTCGATCATTGGGAGTTCCTCACGTAGACGCCGTCGAGGAACACGATCTCGACATCGATGCCGGTCGGCATCTCGACGACGGGTTGGTACTGTTCGGCGCGCTCGATCAGGTATTTGCTGACGGTGTCGGCGGCATCGGCGGCGCCCTGGCCAAGCCCGCCACCGAGGATGTCGCCGGCGGACAGCTTGGAGCGGCTGCCGTCGGGGTTGGTCGTGACGCCGGAGAACACGCTGTTGGCGTTTGCGGAGAAGCCGCGCCCGAAACCGCCGACGATCCCGGCGAGCAATGCCTGGCTGACGAGGCTGCCTTCGCGGCTCACGACGCGACCGCGCACCCCGGACTTGCCAGCGAAGCTGATGAAGCCCTTGACCTCGCTCACCGCGACCCGGCCACCAGGCTGATCGCAGGTCATGCGCGCGAGCTTCACATAGACCTTCTCGCTGCTGAGATCCCCGCGCGCTGCACCGTTCACAACGCAGCCCTGGATCCGGGTGGTCAGAACTTTCCCGTTCTGCATGACGGATCGGGCAGGCCCCGTGATCCTCAGCACCACGGGCAGCGGATCGGTCTGGCTGGCGACGCCCGCCGAGGCGTCGACGCCGACGATCACCCGGGCGGGCGCATAGGAATTGGGCGGCAGGTAATCAGGCGAGTCCTCGACGACGACCGGCGGGGCATCGGGGCGACCCACTCTGAGACCACTGCTTGCCGCCTTGTCGGAGCTGAAGCTCATCAGCTTCACCTCGCCAGAGGACGGGATCATGCCGCCCTGCGGATCACCGCCTGCGGCCACAGCACTGGGCTGAGGCGAACGTCCCCGCGCGTCATAACCGCCTGCCTGCGGCCCATAGGCCGGTGGCGGTACAGCGGGTGCCGTCGTCGCTGGCTGAGCGGCAAGCCGTGTCTTCAGCTCAGCATTCTCTGCGGAGATGGCATCAATCGCAGCCTGCCCATCGACCCGCATGGCCTGGTTTTCGGCTTTGAGAGCCGCGAGCTGTGCCTCGATCTCCGTCCGCGGGATGCTCCCATCCTTCAGCGCCTTCTGTTCGCGTGTGACCGCATCCAGCCGGTTGCCATAGGTTGCCACGAACTCGCGCTGTGACAGATCGCGGTTGACCAGACCTGCCGTGTCGATCGTCTGCGCCGCATTGGGATCGCCGGTCTTGGCCTTGTCGTCACCGCCAAGGATGAACCAGCTCCCGCCCAGCAGCGCGAGCGCTCCCAGCGAGCCCAGCAGCAGCTTCTGACGGCGCGCAGTGCGGGCGTTGAGCCCGGAAAGTTCGGATGGCGCCGCACTCTCGGCCTGCAGAGGGGCAGGGCTTGGCGTATTAGCTGCATCAGTCATGGCCGGTCTCCGCGTTTGCGCCGACAACAAAGGCCGTGGTGCTGGTCCCGGGCTCGAGCTTTGGCTCGGCGATCGAGACAGCTAGAGTGTCGCGGGGCGCGAGATCGCGTTCGGCCAGCGTCACCGGCTTCGACCCGCGATTGTGGATGCGGACCACCTTTCCGGTGAGACTGGCGCCGCGATAATCAGCGATGAGCTGGACTTCGAGATCGCCGACCCGGGCAGGCATGGCGGCCCTCTGGCGGACCTCGAAGCCATCGACAGTCCGGTCGTTGGCCATGGCCTGGATCAGCCTGACGGCGCTGGTCTCGAGCGGGGTCTGGCTTTCCCAATCCGCAGCCCGGTTCTTCGCGATCGTGGGGTTGGTGACGAAGACCTGGGTCGCTGGAATTTGCTCAACCCGGCACGCGACCTTGTAGACGAAGCCCTTCTTGGTCGTGGCGAAGAAGCTGATCGACCGCGCCGCATAGGTCTCGGGCACCGACACGTATATGTCGCCGCGCAGCGGTTCGTTGGTGACCGCAAAATCGTTGTAGGGCGTGCCGGTCGAGATCTTCGAGACGCTGGCAAACTGGTCATCGACCAGCGCGAAGCGCGTCAGCTCGCGGGCCGACACAGCGCATTCGATGCTCGCTCCGTCTGCAGCCTGTTTGAACTGGTCGGCGGCCTCGGCGCCGCTCCCTGAGAATGCGAGCATGGTACTGGCGCAAAGAGCCAGACTCCACGCGCGCGTCTTGCGTCGGTAAGCCATCACTGGGCCTCCTTCGTTGGGTCTTTGGTGGGCAACTGGCTGAAGCCTGACAGCGCGAGACGCAGGCCCCGGTAGGTCCAGTTGAAGCGGAAACGGCGCTCGTCGCTCGCGATGACCTGGGCACCGACAAACGTCTTGAGCGTCCCCGTCACGTCGGACGTCAGCCCCTTGGGGTCGACGGTCATCGAGCGGATGACGAAGGCCTGGGTGACGTCCGAACCCCGCTGCTCTTCGACAATCCGCACGAGATCGGCCTTTAGCCGTCCGTAGCTTGCCGGATCGGCGAGCTTCAGGATCTCGTCCATCCAGTAGTCGAGACCCTCGGGGCTGCGATTGAGGAGAACGAGCGCGGCATCGCGGGTCACGAGTTCGAGATAGTCGGCCTCGACCCCCGCGCTGCTGACAGTGAGCTGCTTGGGGAGCGTTGGCAGGAGCACGACTTCGCGGTCGCGGGTGGCAGCAAGGCTGACCGCTACGACGAGCGCAATGCCAAGTCCGGCGCTGGTGAGCGCAAAGAGGTTGCGCTGGCGCAGCAGCGACTGCTGACGCTCGTGTGAAATGTCGGCAAACATGGATATCTCCCCTCAACCGGCAAGCAGGCGGCAGTGGGAAGGCGGCGTCGATTTCAGACCCAACAATCCGGCCGGCAGATACCAATAGGCGGCATGGGCTACCCAGGAGCTGGCGCGTCCTGCTTTTGCCTTTCGCAGCGCGAACCAGGCGCCGAAGGCAACGATAATGCCGATAAAGATATGCTGGCTGAGGATCCCCCAGGTGAAGGGGATGAGCATCCCGGCGAACTCGTCGATGGTCCAGAAGCCGATAAGCTCCGGATCGTCGAGCCGCCGCGGGATGATATATGGGTCTGCCATGGCGACGCGCCTTCCCGTCCGATGCGTCAGATGACCGCGGTGACGACCGAGGTGACGATCGGAACACCCGTGCCGACGCCGATGCCGACACCGACCGGAACAGCGACCTGTCCGAGCGAGAACCGGCCGGAGGCGAGACCGATGAGACCGCCCGCAAGGCTGAGGACGGTGATGATCTTGCCGCCCGAGCCTTCGAGGAAATCAGTGAATTTCGTGAGGGCAGGGGTGAAGGTCGTGTCGGCGCCGGCGTAAGCGGCGCTGGCGGCCAATGCTGCGACAGCAAGCGCTACCGCAAAGGTCATGGCCCGCCCGAGCTTCGAGGGGTTCTGATCAATGGCGCTGGAACGCCGGGAAAGGGTAAGAGACTGCATATGGAGCTCCATCTGGAGGGGTGAACCCAGCGTTCTTTCGTTCGCTGTGTGTTCCACATGGATCTAGGAAATCGATGTAGGAAAGTCGGATTGCCGCTGGAGCTGAAGTGGCGGACGGATATGGACGCATCAATTGCTCGGCGTCGGCGATAATGCGCAGAAACAGCGGCTTATTTCGCAATTAGCGTCGACGAATCCCGACAAGCGTGGCGGTGATGGTCGGCGACTCGGGCCTAGGGGATGATTCGCCTAGAAACGATATGTTCCATAAATGTTCTTTTCATTTTCCTACATGGATCACGCGCGATATGGCTACGACTCAGTTCCTCATCGTTGGAGTTTTTGTCGATGCACCAGCCCGCGCCATTCCGATGCGAAGCCAACACCAGCCTCGCGCACATTCTTGCCCATGCAATCGAGTCGTCTGACAAGCCGAAGCACCAGATCGCTCGGGAAGTCGGGATCCACCGCGAGACCCTGCTTCGTGTCATGCGCGGCGATCGGCCGATCGGCCTTGATGAAGCCGCGCGCGTTCTCGATGTCTGCGGCGCCTTTCCCCGCGCCAGCATGATCCTCGCGTTGGCTGGTCAGGAGGATCTCGCCTGCGAATGGATGCGCAGCGAGATGGGGGAGTTCCTTGAGGACTTCTTTACGGCCTTGCCAGGCCAGCTCGAACGCACGCTTGGGCGACGCGTGGAAGATTTGCGACCCCGGTGGGCGAACGGCACTTCGCAGCTCGTCGCGCGCATGCTTGCCAAGCATATCGATGATTTTGTGGGCCGCGACATTTCGATGTCGCTTCCGCGCTGATCCAATTCACCTCGGAGGGGACCGAGAAATTGACCCGACAGGAACGATCATGAATGCACAGCCCCAGCCTACCGAGGACGGCGCAAACGCAGAACATGCGACGTCTGGCCCCCCGCCGGCCAGGCTTTTGCGGCTGCCTGAAGTCATCGACCGTGTTGGCCTGCGTCGGTCAGCTATCTATCAGCGGATGAGCGAAGGGCGCTTTCCGAAATCCCGCTCGCTCGGCCCCAAATGCACGGTGTGGGTTGAAGAGGAAATCGATGCGTGGATCAGATCAATTGCGGACAAGCCGCACCGAGACGCTCGGTAAACTATCCTGAAAGAAATCATCGCGCTGAGCTCTGCGCATGGTTTATCGATACCCGGCGGGCAATCCTCTCCATCCTGAAGTCTTGAAAGAGAAGCAGCGCGCGCTTCGTGACGGCTTTTCAACGCCGTTGACCCTTCGCGTTCATCGTGCGCTTTCCTGGCTTCGTCGTGCTGAAGCAGAGCAGGAAGACCAGGACGTTCGCTTCATTCTGCTCTGGATCGGGTTCAACGCTGCCTACGCCGGCGACGTGGAAGCCTCCGCCAGCAGCTCAGCGCCGGAAGGCGAGCGCGGGCTGTTTCAGTCGTTTTTTTCGACACTCGTGAAGTTCGATGGGCGTCACCGTGTCTACGATGCCGTCTGGCAGCGGTTCAGCCAGGAGATCCGCCTCCTTCTCGACAATCGCTATGTCTATCATCCGTTCTGGCAGCATCAGAACGGCGCGCCAAGTTACGAGGACTGGGACCAAAAACTCGGGCGCAGTCGCATAGCCATCAATCACGCCTTGCGCGAGCACGACACGGTGCGGATCCTGTCTATCCTGTTCGATCGGCTCTACGTCCTGCGAAATCAGCTGGTGCACGGCGGTGCGACCTGGAACAGCGATGTCAATCGCGATCAGGTGCGGGACGGAGCGTCGCTCCTTGGCTGCCTGCTACCGATCTTTGTTCATCTGATGATAGACAATCCTCAGCATGAGTGGCCAATGCCGAGCTATCCGGTCGTGGATTCGGCTGGATGAACACGATGGACGATCTCGTCGCAAACTCGTGTGTGCTCATCGAAGGCTATCTCGATCCCGCTGACCGAGAGCAGCTGATGCCCCGGTCGCGCAGGATGCCTTGAAGCGCATCGCCGCGATCTATGCCATCGAGAAGGAAATCCGGGGCAAGCCCGCCGACGTCCGGCTCGCGGACCGCCAGGAGCGGACCCGTCCGTTGGTCGACCAGTTCCATGGCTGGTTCGCCGAGACCGCGCCTAGGATGATGGCGGGCTCCGCGACGAGCGACGCGATGAAAATGCGCGCTGAGGCGCTGGAGTGGGTTCACGCTCTTCCTCGACGACGGCCGGATCGAGCTCGACAACAATATCGCCGAGCGCGCCATGAGACCGGTAGCCTTACAAAGAAAGAATGCGTTGTTCGCGGGCCCTCAACTCGGCGCCGAGAACTGGGCGGCGATCTTCTCGCTGGTCGAAACGTGCAAGATGCTGGGGTTCAAACCTCTACGCCTACATCGCCGATGTGCTCGCGCGGATCGTCACCCGCGCCGACACTGACACAATCGACGACCTGCTACCTTACAACTGGGTCGATACAAACGCTGCGCAAACCATGTTCGAAATGAGCGATATCGCCAGCGCTGCCTGATTACCAAAAACTACAGCGCCGCTCGATCACCGTCACGTAGGCCCAGTGAGCCGCGTGGGGGAGTTTTACCGCTTACTGAAGATCGCTATGCGCTAGACTAAATGTCCACGCCTTAGTTCGCGCTGGATTGCTGCATCGCCATTATCAGGGGTACCGCGTCGATCATCCCAATCGGCGCGCACAGCGCGAAGCCGTTTATACGATCGCGACGGATGTGCGGATGGCGTCGGCCAGCGACTAGAGCGTTTTCCACAGCGGCTGAATCGTGAGGGATTCCCTTGGCAGGGAAGTTCTGATTCAGGATCTGTGCTGGTGGAGGAGGCCAGCACGGATGGCCAAAGCACTATCGCGGGATTTGCGTGATCGGGTTGTCGCGGCGATTGACGGCGGACTGAGCCGTCGCGGTGCTGCGGCGCGATTTGGAGTGAGTGTGTCGAGCGCGATCCGCTGGCACCAGCTTGCGCGGGAGCATAGGCGCGCGGTTGCCAGGAAGCCTGGTGGTGACCAGCGTTCATCGAAGACGGACGTTCACGCCGAGCAGATCTTGGCGATGCTGGAGTGACCTGCCCCCCTCTGATCCCGCGGTCATAACGAGAGTCTGCCGGTTTGATATTCGTGCTGCCCTACCGGCACAAGCGCGTCGGGCGTGACGCCTCCATTTAGCAGGAACGCCCGGCGCGCTTGTGCCGGTGTTCGGTCCCCAGCGACGAGTGCGGCCTGACGTTGTTGTACAACTCGACGACAGAACACCCACGGGACCTGCGAGCGCGAGCTCCTTTACCCTTGGCATCCTTGGGCCGGGCGCCAGATCTTCGTTCATGAAGTGATTGATAGGAATGGCTCGGCCGTCTTTCGCTGCAGCCTGTCGGGCGGTGATTGCGACCGTTTGCTGGAGGTGCCGGGTTGGATGTTCGACCGGGGTGCAAGTGAAGGCTGGCTTCTCGCCTCCGCACCCCAGGTTTCTTTTGCTGCGATCGATGCCCTATCAGCGTTGTTGATCGACGGCGGGGCGGCATCGCAATCCGGGAATATCGGCGCAGCATCGGGTTCTCAGGACACGATTCGGAGAGACGCCGATGCCTCGCCAGCCCACAGCCTACCAGTTCGACCTGTTCCTCATCCCAAGCGAAGGACAGGCAGCGTCCGTGCCGCCGTGGCAGACCTTGCCGGACGAGACACGCCGGAAGCTGAAGCAACTGATGGCGCGCTTGATCCTCGATCACATCGCGGGAGAACCGACAAACTCACGGGAGGGCGCGGATCATGATGCATGAAAAGATCAGGCCGCATCATCTCGAGCGCAAGGCAATCCTGTATGTCAGGCAGTCATCTGCCCACCAGGTTCTACACAACCGGGAGAGCAGCGCTCTGCAATATGCCATGCGCGATCGCCTGACCTCACTGGGTTGGTCCCGCGTCGAGATCATCGATGACGATCTCGGCCGCTCGGCCGCCGGGACGGTAACACGTGCCGGCTTTGAACGGATGGTTGCCGAGGTTTGCCTTGGCAAGATCGGCGCTGTAGCCGCGCGGGAAGTGTCTCGATTTGCCCGCAACAGCCGGGACTGGCAGCAGCTCATCGAGATGTGCCGCGTCGTCGATACCGTTTTGATCGATCAGGAGACCGTATACGCTCCTCGACAAGGTAACGACCGCCTCTTGCTCGGCTTGAAGGGGAGCCTCAACGAATATGAACTGGATCTGCTACGCCAGCGCTCGCTCTCGGCCCGTTACGAGAAGGCGCGGCGCGGCGAACTTGTAGTTGCCGCCCCTGTCGGTTTTGTGAAGGCTGGAGATCGGCTCGAGAAGGATCCTGATCGCCGTGTGCAGGAAGCCATCACGCTGGTATTCGATAAGGTCGTTGAACTTGGCAGCGCTCGTCAGGCCCTCATGTGGTTTCTGGAACACGAGTTGGATTTGCCTGCCAAGCGCAACGGTGGCGATACGGTGTGGCGCAGGCCAACCTATGCAACGATCCACCGAATGATCGAGAACCCGGTTTACGGCGGTGCCTACGCTTATGGTAAGACAAGCGCGACGCCCGGATTTGGCCAATCCGCCACCATCCGGCGCAATGCGCGGGAGGAATGGTTGGCACTCATTCCTGACGCGCACGAAGGCTATGTCAGTTGGGAGCGGGCCGAGGCAATTCGCAAGATGGTAAGCGACAATGCAGTCACGAGCCGTCATCACGGCGCGCCCAAGCATGGCGATGCCCTTCTCGCCGGGCTTTTCCGTTGCCGGCGCTGCGGGCGCAAGCTCACGGTTCGCTACACAGGGACAAAGCACAACATTCCGCGCTATTCGTGCTGGAGAGGCCATTTGGATAATGGCGAGCCGCGATGCATCGCCTTTGGCGGGCTGCGCGTAGATGATGCAATCGAGGGGGCCATCCTGCGCGTCGTTGAACCGGGGGCGATCGCTGCAGCGGCCGAAGCTGAAGCCCAGGCCTCCAGTCGTCGTGATCAGGTGCGTGACGCGCTTGGCCGTGATCTGGAAGCTGCTCGTTACGCTGCCAATCGAGCCTTCCGGCAATTTGATGCTGCAGACCCTGAGAACCGGCTTGTTGCAGCGGAACTTGAGGGACGTTGGAATCGCGCCCTTGAACTGGTGGGCGAAATTGAGAGCAAAATCAGCGCGCACGATAGGACGGCACCGAAACCGTCACTGCTGATGCAAACCGGCATCGCGTCACTCGCCCAGGATCTGCGTACGGTTTGGGCAGCTCCCACGACGGATGCCCGGCTCAAGAAGCGCATCGTGCGCACCGTCATTCAGGAAGTCGTCGCTGATATCGATGATGCGACTTCCGAGATCGTCCTGATGGTTCATTGGATAGGCGGCATCCATACCGAAATGCGCCTGCCGAAGCGCAGGCGAGGTCAACGCAACAGCACTTCTGGCGACATTGTTGCGGCCATCCGGCAACTCGTGTTGATTGCCAGCGACGATCTGATTGCCGGGATTCTCAACCGCAATGGACTATTGACCGGTCATGGCAATCGCTGGACCAGGGAACGTGTTACAGCGCACAGGTCGCATCATAAGATCCCGGTCTTCCGACCCGCGCCGGATGGAAACGAGCCATGGCTCAACCTGAACAAAGCCGCACGGTTCATCGGCGTTGCCCCGAAGACATTGCGCCTCGCTGCCGAGGCTGGGGAAATCAAGGGCCAGCACCCATTGCCTGACGGTCCCTGGATATTCAGCCGGTCAGATCTTGTAGAACCTGAAGCCCAAAACCTTCTGCACCGGGCGCGGCAGAACCCCAGACACCCCGCGGGATCGCATCCCGATCAAAATACCCTATTCCCTACAACAGCATAGACAGATGGGTGTTATGAAACACGATTGTAGTCGTAGCGCCAGACAGCCAGCTTGCGCCTGGCGTCAGCTAGGCTGTCGAACAGCTCTTCATTCAGGAGCTCGTCGCGCAGCGACCCATTGAACGATTCAATGAACGCGTTCTGCTGCGGCTTGCCGGGATCGATATAGTGCCACTCGCCCTTGTTCTCGCTGGCCCACTTCAGGATCGCCCGACTGGTGAACTCGGTTCCGTAGCACATTGGGAAGCCGCCCCTTGAAGGCAGTATTTGCCTTGATGGAGACAAGGGTGTCATCGGTCCTGCAATTCTCCGCAAAAGTGGGCTTTGAAAATTCCCTAGTTGGTGGCCCCTTCATCTCATTCTGCCGGGGCTAGCCCCGGCAGAATGAGATGAGCCGACATCGTCCTCATCTCCTTTGCAGACGCGGAGACGGGGCCGATGATCCGACTTGGAGAATTGATGATGATCCTCGAGCTACATCGGCAGGGCGTATCGATATCCGCCATCGCCCGACGCACTGGTCGCGATCCCAAGACCATCCGCAAATATATCGAACGGGGCGTCGAAGCTCCGGTCTATGGTCCACGCGCATTGGGGCGGCCGAACAAGCTGGCGCCCTATCTGGAATTTCTGCGTGAGAGGGTGACGGCCTTTCCCGATCTGACGGCGGCGCGCCTGACGCGGGAGATCCGTGAGCTGGGCTATATGGGCGCCTATACCGCCGTGAAGCGGTTCCTGGCGGCGATCCGACCGGAAAACGGCCCCAAGCCCTTCGAGGTTCGGTTCGAGACGCCGCCTGGCGTGCAGGCGCAGGTCGACTTCGCCCGGTTCATTGTCGATTTTACCGATGAACCCGGCATCAGCCGGATCGTCTGGCTGTTCAGCCTGGTGCTGGGGCATTCGCGCTTCCTGTTCGCGCGCTATGTCATGCACCAGGACCTCCAAACTCTGTTGCGCTGTCATATGCAGGCTTTTGAAACGATCGACGGCGTCCCGATCGAGATCCTCTACGATCGCATGAAAACCGCCGTGACCGGGGAAGATGAACAGGGTCACATCATCTACAATCGATCATTGCTGGCTCTGGCGGGGCATTATCGCTTCGTTCCACGCGCCTGCCGCCCCTATCGGGCCAAGACCAAGGGAAAGGTCGAGCGGCCGTTCAGCTACATCCGCAAGGACTTCTTCCTCGGCCGGAGCTTCCGCAACCTGGAAGATCTCAACGTCCAGCTGATCCACTGGCTCGATACCGTCGCCAACGTCCGTGTCCACGGCACGACGCAGCGGATCATCGCCGACGCCTTTGCCGCCGAGCAGTCTGAGTTGCAGTTGCTCCCGGCGGGGCGCTTCGACGCGGTTCTGAAGCTGGAGGCCGGGTCAGCCACGATGGAATGGTCTCTGTTGGCGGCAACTATTACAGCGTCCCCGACCGCTCCCGGCGCGTCGTCGAAATCCAGCAACTGCCCGACAAGATCCGGATCATCGACCTGGGTCAGGTCATTGCCGAGCATCCTGTCCTGGAGGGGCGCCGGCAATACAGGATCGATCCTGCGCATCGGACAGGTGGCAGCGGCGCCAGGCGTCGTCACCACGCAAAGGATGCAATCACCATTGGCCGTATCGGCGAGCATGTCGCTGTGCGCTCTCTGGCGATCTATCAGGCGATCGGCAGCCAACTGGCGCGGGGAGAACGGCCATGAACCATGGGGGTGCCGCGTCCCGCGTCGATAATATCCGCCGCAGTCTGGTCCATCTCAAAATGCCGCGCGCTCTGGAAATGCTCGACGCCACCCTGCGCGGCATTGAGCAGGGCAAGATCGACGGTGTCGAGGCCATCGACATATTGCTGAGCGAAGAGCTGTCGCTGCGGGAGAATCGCAGGATCAAGGCGGCCCTGCGCATGGCCAGGCTGCCGATCATCAAGACGCTGGACGGATATGACTTCTCCTTCCAGCCATCGCTCGACCGCAACCGGATCCTGGCGCTGGCCGGCCTCGACTTCATCAACCGGGCCGAGGTCGTGCATCTGCTGGGGCCGCCGGGCACCGGGAAAAGCCACATCGCGACCGCCCTCGCAGTCGAAGCCGTGAAGGCAGGCAAGAGCGTCTACTTCATCCCGCTCGCCGATCTGATCGCGGCGCTGGCCAAGGCTGAACGCGGGGGCACGTTGCGCGAAAGGATCCGCTTCTTGTGCCGCTCCTCCCTGCTCGTCGTCGACGAGATCGGATATCTCCCTGTCACGTCAGGCGGCGGCAACTTGTTCTTCCAGCTCGTCAACGCCCGATACGAAAAGGGCGGCATGATCCTCACATCCAACCGCGGCTTTGCCGAATGGGGCGAGGTCTTTGGCGATCCTGTGGTGGCCACCGCCTTGTTGGACCGCCTCCTTCACCATGCTGTAGTCGTCCAGATCGAGGGCTCGAGCTATCGCATGCGACAGCACGCCGACCTGCTGCCTGAGCACGCGCGCACAACTCCATCCATCAACCCGCCGCCCTTACCGAAACGACGCGGCCGCCCGCCAGCAAAGGAAAAGCGCGATCTTCATCACGGCTGATCACCGGAAAACCATCCCGCCCAATTAGGGAATTTTAGATGCCCACTTTTGCGGAATCTTCGGTGCCCGTTGACAAAGCGCGTGTAGCGCCCGCCGGCTTCATCAAGGCGGCCATGATCGGCCTGCAGATCTCTAAAGTGAAGTTGTCGACTCAACACTTTGGAGACTGACCGACCATGACCAAGCGTAGTTCTACTCCCGCCGATGCCGTACTGGTAGCCATCGACATGTCCAAGCATCGGCAGGAAGTACTGATCGAGCGACCGGAAGGCGGCCGCCGCCGCCGCATGACTGTCATGGCGACCAAGGCCGACTACGATCGATTGGCGGACAACCTTTCCGCAATTGGCCGCCCGATTGTCGTCGGCTTTGAAGCTACCGGCAATTACCACCGCACACTGGCACACAGGCTGCTTTCCGCGGGTTTCGAGCTGCGCCTGATTTCGTCGGTCGCATTGGCCCGGACTCGCGAAGCGCTTCACAATGGCTGGGACAAGAACGGTTCCAAGGATGCCCAGGTCATCGTGCACATGCTGCGGATCGGTGCGACCCAGCGCTACGTTGATCCGCTGGCCGCCGGTATCAACGATTTGCAGGAGATGTCGAAGACCCGTGAAGCCATTTCGAAGGCCAAGACCCAGACCTGGCACCGGACCCTCACGCACTATCTGCCGCTGTATTTTCCGGAGATCGAGCGCTTCGCCGGTAATAGCCGCTCGACTGGTTTCTGGCGCTGCTGGAGCGCTTCCCCACACCCGGAGAATGCCGATGCCGGCCTGGCCGCGCTGGAAGCCTTCGAGGAAGGCCATTGGTGCCAGAAGTATCCATCCATCGCGCAAAGTTGGCGCCGACACTGGGAGCAGGTAATCCCGTTCTTCTCCTTCAGCGCACCGATCAGGCGAATGATTTACACCACGAATGCGATCGAGGCCCTGAACTCGAAGCTGCGCCGGGCAGTTCGCACGCGCGGCCACTTCCCCGGTGACGAGGCGGCCATGAAGCTGCTATACCTCGTCGTCAATCATGCGGTCGAACAATGGAAACGGCCGCCGCGCAAGTGGACAGAGGCCAAAACCCAGTTCGCCATCATCTTCGGCGACAGGTTCACCCTCTGATGAATGAAACCGGCCCCGCGCACAAAATTACTGACAGGCCCTCTTCAAATCGCTGAAGGCAGAGCTAATCTGGCGGCAGAACTGGCCAACGCGGCGCCAAACAGAAGCCGCCATCTTCCAGTACATCAACGGGTTCTACAACACCCGCAGACGCCATTCATATCTGGGCGGCATTAGCCCGCTCGCATTCGAAGCCAAGGTGGCATAGTGAGATAGGTAACCGGCACAAAACCGTTACATCTGTGGACCTCGGGTAATCGCGGCATCGAGTCGGATTACCGCTAGTGTTGCGATCCGGGCTTTCTGCCCGGTGGTGAGTAACATTGGAGGTTCCGATGCCGCATTCTGTAGGATTGGACGTTTCGCAGAAGATGACCGCCATCTGTGTGGTCGACGCCGAGGGCCGGCGCATCTGGAGAGGCGATTGCCTGACGCAGCCGGACAAGATCTCTGCGCTGGTTTCGAGGCACGCGGGGTCTGATGCGAAGGTGGGTGTGGAGACCGGTGCAATGACGCCTTGGCTCGTGCATGGCCTGCGAGCCTCGGGTCTACAGGTCGAGTGCCTCGATGCGCGCCGAGTGAAGTCAGCGCTGCAGATGCGCTTGAACAAGACGGACCACAACGATGCCGAAGGTCTGGCCCAGGTGGTGCGAACGGGCTGGTATCGAGCGGTGCACGTCAAGTCACTCGAGGCTCATCAGGCTCGATCCCTTCTAGGAGCCAGAGCACAGCTGGTCGGGATGCGAACGCGGCTTGCCAACATGATCCGCGGCGTTCTGAAGACCTTCGGCATCTTACCCGGGAGTGAGCGAGGTATGCGGTTCGACCGGCGCGTTGAGCGCGCTATGGAAGATTCGCCCGATGTGGCGGCGATCGTGCATCCGCTGCTGGTCTCCTGGAGGCATATGCGTGAGCAGATCGCCGGTTTTGATGTCGCGATCCAGCGCCGCGTCAAGGCAGACCCGACCTGCCGGCTGCTGATGAGCGTTCCGGGCATTGGGGCACTATCGGCGCTCGCATTCGTCAGCACCATCGAGGACCCTGCACGGTTCTCGCGTTCTCGAGCTGTCGGTGCTCACCTCGGACTGACGCCCAGACGCTACCAGTCGGGAGAGATAGATCGAAGCGGTCGGATCTCCGGTTGCGGCGATGCTTTGGCGCGAACGCTCATGTATGAAGCAGCGGTCGTGATCCTGCACCGGGTCAAGCGATCGTTGCCGTTGAAGGACTGGGCGCTGGCGATCGCCGAGCGCTCGGGACCGGGCAAGGCGCGCATAGCTCTTGCACGCAAGCTATCGGTGATCCTGCACAGCATATGGCGGTCGGGCGAGCCGTTCCGCTGGGGAGCAGAGCCCGCCGCGCAGTAGTTTATCAGATCATCCCACCAGACGGATGAACTCGTCGCCTCGGGCGAGGTGCGGGTGACTGCGCGCTAGGGGCCATGGGCATGTCTTGTGATGTCAGCCCGTTGTGGACCTTGCAGCACTCGCGCTTTTCCAACCGGACCAGATGTTGCGGCGGCTCTTGCCGACCGCGGAGAGAACCATGACCCGGAAAGCGACAAAGAAGCAGGCTTGACGAGGGAGGCGCGATTAGAGAACGCCCCGTCAGACGCAAGTACAAAGTTGGGTTTGGCGCGTAGTCGGATGCTGCCATCTGTCCGGCCTCATTTTGCAGGATGTGCTGCGGGCCTGTATGGGAGTTCGCGGGTCAAATCCAAATCAAGTCCGCGTGCTTTGTGCACCTTGTAACGGTCTGGTTTTTTGACCCCGTCTCGCCGACTGTTGTGCCATACCCTCCTTCGACCGACTGCGTCTTCCGACGACCTCTGATGACTTTGGCGGCCTATGCCACCATTGCCACCGGAGCTCTGTAATCCTCTTGCTTCGTAAGCAGTGCCCAGACGATCCGCGCTGTCTTGTTTGCCTGGGCCACTGTTACCAGCATGCGCGGCTTGCGGGCGAGCATTGCGGCAAGCCACGAACCTTCGGCCGCACCACGCTTGCTGGCGTTACGCACAACAGCACTGCTGCCTATAATCAGCAATCGGCGCAGCGTGCGTTCACCCATCTTGGATGTCCGGCCCAACTTTGTCTTGCCGCCTGTAGATTTTTGCAGGGGCGTAAGGCCAAGCCAGGCGGCAAAGTCACGCCCGCGTTTGAATGTTGCTGCGGCAGGAGCCAGTGCGGCGATCGCTGTCGCCGCTATCGGCCCAATGCCGGGAATGGTCATAAGACGGCAAGCCACTATATCTTCACGGGCTCGCCGCGCAATTTCCTTGTCGAGTTCCGCTACCCGGCGATCAAATTCTTCAAGTATCCTAGCATGACGCGCAACATCTCGCGCGCAGCCTGTGGTAGCGACGTAGTGGCCTCATCATCGATCAGTTCGCCAAGCTGTGTTACCCAACTGGGGCCTCTAGGCGCAACCCAGCCATACTCGGCCATGTGCCCCCGAATCGCGTTGATAGTTTGCGTGCGTTGCCGGACAAGCAGGTCGCGGGTCCGGAACACCAGTGCCGAGGCTTGCTGCTCCTCGCTCTTCACCGTCACAAAGCGCATATTCGGACGCTGCGCAGCCTCACAGATCGCCTCAGCATCAGCAGCATCGTTCTTTTGCCGCTTAACGAATGGCTTCACATAGGCTGGCGGGATCAACCGCACATCATGCCCCATGCGTAACAGCTCTCGGGCCCAATGATGCGCCCCGCCACATGCTTCCAACGCCACAAGACACTTCGGCTGATCCGCGAAAAACGACAGCACCTTACCCCGTGTAATCCGTCGACTGAAAACCTGAAGCCCCTTCGCATCCGCGCCGTGAGCATGAAATACGTTCTTTGCGATATCCAACCCTATCGTGCTAATCTCCAGCATGGACGCCTCCTAAAGTGGTGTTCAACACCTCCACTATGGCACAACAATGCCGCCGGGGGGCGTCCACCCCATCAAGTCCAGTTGCCGGTTGCCTCGAACCCGATCCGAACGGGCAGATCAAAGTCCTGCAGCAATCGTGACAGGCGTTGGAAATCCTCCAGTGAGTTCTCGATCGTCAATCGCCGGCGGCGCTTCTTGCCAGGAATACCGATCAGCACTTCATGCCGGTGCTTGGAAATATCGATAGCGACAAGCAAGGTTGGAACTGTAGAATCATAGGCGGTCATAGCCGGTCTCCTCATCAGTGTGGTTGTTCCAAAACCACTGTTGAGACCTGAGACCCAGTTATGGCCACGCGCTGCGCTATTAGAGGGCTGCGCGGGAGGCCATAACCTCTGATCAGTGCTCATTCCCGACGTGCTACGGCCCCAGCTACATCGCGGGCGAACTCGCCGAGTACATCGAGGCCCAGCAGATGAGCCACGTCCGCGGAGCCCCGTTGCATCCGCAAACCCAGGGCAAGATCGAACGCTGGCACCAGACCCTGAAGATCCGCATCCTGCTGGAAAATTACTTCCTGCCCGGCGATCTCGAGGCCCAGATCGAGGCGTTCGTAGAGCACTACAACCACCAGCGCTACCACGAGAGCCTGAACAACGTGACCCCGGCTGATGCCTACTTCGGCAGGACTCCCGCCATCATCAAGCGCCGCGAAACCATCAAGCGAAAGACCATCGAACATCGCCGCTTGCTTCACCGCAAGCTCGTCGCCTAACATCAACCCCCAGACGAGGCTCGCTCTCCGCTAATCCACGCCCCGATCTGTGCCAAATGTCTCGACGACGGACAGCCGGATGTCCTTTTTGGAGAGCTTGCCCGTGGCGGTGTGCGGCAATTCGTCAACGATAATAAGATCATCCGGCACGCACCATTTGGAGGTCTTGCCCTTGTAATGGGCGCGCATTTCGGCACGGCTTAATTCGGCACCGGGCTTCAGCACTGCCACCAGCACCGGGCGCTCTCCCCAACGGGTGTCCGGCCGGGCGACGATGGCCGCCTCCTTTATGGCAGGGTGAGCTTGAGCGATGTTCTCCAAATCGATTGAGGAGATCCACTCGCCACCGGATTTCACAACATCCTTGGTGCGGTCGACAATCTGGATGAAACCGTCCTTGTCTATGGTCACCACGTCGCCAGTGTCGAACCAGCCCGGATACTGCTCGTGGGCGGAGCCGGTGTCGGCGTTGAAATAGGCCGCGGCCACCCACGGTCCGCGCACCAGCATCGAGCCGAAGCTCCTGCCATCGTGCGTCACCTCGCGCCCTTCGCCGCCGACCACACGGAACTCCATGCCGAACACCGGCCGGCCCTGCTTGCATTCCAGCGCCAAACGATCCTCTGCGGGCAGGAGACGGTGCTTGGGCTTCAGCGCCGCGGAAAGGCCCAGAGGGCTGGTCTCCGTCATGCCCCAGGCCTGTCGCACCTCCACCCCCTTGTGGTGAAATCGACTGATCATGATGGCTGGTACCGCCGACCCGCCGATGATCACCCGCTTGAGAGAGGTAAACTCTTTGGCGTGGCCGTCCATCCAATCCAAGAGGCCGAGCCACACGGTGGGCACGCCGGCGGTCAACGAGACGCCCTCCGCCTCAAACAATGCGTACAGGCTCGCCCCGTCGAGCCGCGCGCCCGGCAGTACCAGCTTGGCGCCCACCATGGGCACTGCAAAGGGCAGGCCCCATGCATTTACATGGAACATGGGGACGATGGGGCACACCACGTCATTGGCAGAGAGCCCCAGCGCATCCGGCGCAGTGATGGCCATAGCGTGCAGCACGCTGGAGCGGTGGGAATAGAGCACGCCCTTGGGGTCACCCGTGGTGCCCGAGGTGTAGCACAGGCCGGAGGCAGTGTTCTCGTCGAAGCTTGGCCAGTCGAAGCTGTCCTGCTCGCCGTCGATGAGGGTCTCGTAGCACTTCAGGTCTGGCAGCTTCTGCGCGAGGATATCGGATTCAGGCATGTGCGCTGTGTCTGTCATCGCCACCACCGCCTTCAGGCCATTCAACTGGTCCGCCAGTTCCTCGATGACGGGCAGGAAGGTGAGGTCGAAGAACAGCACGCTGTCACCAGCATGCTCGATGATGTAGGCTATCTGCTCGCGGAATAGCCGTGGGTTGATGGTGTGGCACACGAAGCCGGACCCGGACACGCTGTAATACAGTTCCATGTGCCGATAGTCGTTCCACGCCAGCGTGCCGACGCGGTCTCCGGTCTCCAGACCCATGCGCGCGAGCGCACTCGCGAGCTGTCGGCTGCGCCGGGCGAGGTCCGCGTAGGTGTAGCGGTGGAGGCCGCCTTCCATCGTGGCGGATACGACTTCGGCGTCACCGTGATACGCCTCAGCATGCCTCAGTATCCCTGACACCAGCAGCGGCACGTCCATCATGGTTCCGAGCATTGTTTCCCTCCGATTATTTGGTGCTTGTGCGTGGGTTCCGGGCGTCGGTCGTCTCGGCCAGATCTTCAAAAGGCGTCGGCGTCGAGCGCCATGAGCGAGGACGCGCCGCTGGCGAGTGCGGCTTCCAGGCCGAGCGTCTGCGGCAGCATGCGCTCTACGAAGAAGCGGGCAAGGGCGGTCTTGCGCACTTCCACAGCCGTCGCCTCGTCCAGGGCCGGCACGGCGGCGGCCATGCGCACCCACATCCAGCCGAAGGAGACGAGAGCGAACAGGCGCAGATAGTCAGTGGCCGCCGCACCCAGTTCCGCTCCACCGCCACTCCCGGCGAGGCGCTGCGTCACCCGCTCCAGCCGCGCCAGGGCTTGCGCCACGGGCGCCACCAGCCCTTCACCGGCGGTTGGCAGCGCGGCGTCGAGTTCTGCGCGGATCAGGGCGAAGAAGCGTTGGGTCAGCGTGCCGCCGTCGAGGGCGAGCTTGCGTCCCACGAGGTCCATGGCCTGAACGCCATTGGTGCCTTCGTAGATCTGGGCGATGCGGGCATCGCGCACATACTGCTCCATTCCCCATTCGCGGATGTAGCCGTGCCCCCCCAGCACCTGCTGGGAGGCCACCGCGGTCTCGAAGCCGAAATCGGTGAAGGCGGCCTTTACCACCGGCGTCATGAGCGCCACGAGGAGGTCAGCCTCCTTTCGCACTGCGGCATCCGTATGGCGGTCGGCGATATCCATCTGCAGCGCCGTCCATATCGCGAGGGCGCGCGCGCCTTCGGCGAAGGCGCGCCCCGACAGCAGCATCTTGCGCACGTCGGGATGGTCGATAATTGCCACTGGGCCTGGCGTGCCGTCGCTGCCGCCGCCCTGCAGGCGCTCCTTGGCATAGGCGACGGCCTTCTGATTGGCTGCTTCGGCGATGCCGAGGCCCTGGATGCCGACGAACAGCCGTTCCGCGTTCATCATAGTGAACATGGCATTCAGTCCGCGGCCCGGCTGTCCCACCAGCCAGCCGGTAGCGCCATCATAGTTCATCAAACAGGTGGGCTGCGCATGAATGCCCATCTTGCGCTCCAGTGCACCGACGCTCATGGAATTGCGTGCACCAAGGCTGCCGTCGGCATTCACCAGGAATTTCGGGGCGAGGAACAGGCTGATGCCTTTCACGCCCTTCGGCGCGTCCGGCAGGCGGGCAAGCACCAGATGGACGATGTTGCCGCCGAAATCCTGATCGCCGGAGGAAATGAAAATCTTCGTGCCGGTGATAGCGAAGGAGCCGTCAGCGTTCGGCACGGCCCGGGTCGAAAGCAAGCCAAGGTCGGTTCCGGCGGAGGACTCCGTCAGCGCCATGGCGCCAGTCCACTCGCCGGAGATCATCTTCGGCAGGAAGGCTGCCTTCAATTCCGCTGAAGCATGATGGCCGATGGCTTCTGCCGCCCCGCGGGTGAGGCCGGGAAACAGTCCGAAGGACAGGTTGGCCGAGGACAATATCTCGTCGAGCAGAATCTGTAGCACCCGCGGCAGACCCTGGCCACCATAGGCAGGATCGCCCGAGAGCGAGCACCAGCCGGCCTCCGCGAAAGCGAGGTACGCGGCAGCAACGCCGCTGGGGGTGGTGACGACACCGTTTTCGAGCGTGCAGCCCTCCTCGTCACCTGGGCGGTTCAGCGGCTCCAGTACACTGGTTGCGAACTTGCCAGCCTCCTCCATAATAGTGACGGCGAGCTCTGTGTTCACCTCCTCATAGCCAGGCAGGCTGGCCATGATCGCGTCGAAGCCGAACACCCGCCGCAGCAGGAAGGAGATATCCGCGACGGGAGCGGTATAAATAGTCATAGTATCATTCTCGGAAGATCAGTTTCGCAGGGGCTTGCCGGGGCGAGCACAAATCAAATCTTAAAGGTGACGGCCTGTGCCTCCTCACCCAGACCATTGACAACCCCCTTAGATCGACTAGGCAACAATTCCACCATCGTCATTTTACTCCGTCATATGTTGAATGACCTGCGAGATACGCAATGGGCGGTGCATCATTAGGGTCAACATATAGTTTTCCATGCGATGTATTCGAATATATATTCAAAAACGAAGGGTAACCCCAACGCTCGTCAGAATGGGATCGATGTCGAGCCGGGTCAGCGCGGGCGCTCCACCTAGCGAACCTGACGCGTGCGTGGAGAATGGAACATACCGAACGTCAGCGTTCAGCATCCATGATTTATTGAGTTCGTACCGAACGCCCAATTGCCCAGTCGGCGCCCAACTGTCGCGGATGTTGAAATCGCTCAATGCTCCGTCGTGCTTGTTGAAGAACAGGACACGGCCGACGCCTACTCCCACATAGGGATGAAGCTTGCCCTGGCTGTTGAAATGATACTGAGCCGAAAGGATTACTGGTCCATAATGGACCTTGGCCAGTGTCCCGAGCGGTCCGATGCTGCCGGTGCCGTCGATTTCGGCAGGTGCGGGCACCCCCAAAAACACATTGGCGGCGATGTTCGGCGTAAAAAAATACCCGACGTCCAGAGTCGGCGTAGTCGCGTTTCCAATTCGCACGTTAGAGCCGGGTAGAGGTGCGCCCGCCAGAGTGATGTTCGGGGCGTTCTCATCCACAAAAACCTCGGTCGCATTCACAGTGACAGCCCATCGCTTCAGTTTCGGCGAGTCCTGCGCGGAAGCGGGCGTGGCAAGAACGGCACTCAGTAGGAACAATGCTCCGGCAAGCGGCAAAGCCGTTGGATCCGCAGGCTTACGAATGAAGGTCATGTTATTCTCCTCTCCTTGTGATGCGCCGCCACTGCAGGACGTCGTCTGTAATTTGTCGGCCAGATCAGCCGTCGGAATGCCCGTTCATCCGACCTGACTTCGCTGCCTGGCACCTAGCGATACGGTGGAGGATGATCCCTCCTCCGTGCCCGCCATGAGCCTTGTTTTCCCGAGAATGAGTTCGGCGGCCCGTTCCGCGATCATCATCGTTGGCGCGTTGGTGTTCCCGGCGACGAGGGTGGGCATGATGGAGGCATCGACGACACGAAGGCCCTCCACCCCGCGGACGCGCAACGCCGGATCGACGACGGAATGCGGATCTCTTCCCATCCGGCATGTCCCAACCGGGTGGTAGATCGTTTCGGCCCGATGGCGGATGTCCGCTATGACGTCAGCTTCGCTCTCGATTGACGATCCGGGAACCAGCTCGCGTTTCGAAAAGGTCGCTATCGACGGCGCCGACAGGATCTGACGCCCGATCCTTACCGCCGAGACCATCGTCTCGATGTCTTCGGGAGCCGAGAGATAGGCGGGATCGATCAAGGGATCGTCGAGCGGATTCCGGCTCTTTAGCCCGATCCGGCCCCGGCTCTTCGGCAATAGATCGCAGACATGCAACGTGTACCCATAACCGAAGGCGATCTGGCGGCCGTGGTCCTTCAGCAGAGTAGGAAGGAAGTGAAACTGCAGGTTCGGGCGACTTTGTGAGGGTGAGCTTTTGACGAATCCGCCGGACTCGGCAACGTTACTCGTCAGAAAACCCCGCCTCTGGAACACATAGGATAATGCGCCAGCCAGTGCCCGCGGGATGAACGATGGGGCAACCCCGATCGGCGTACGATCGTTCGCCTCGTGCATGATCGTGATGTCGAGATGATCCTGCAGGTTTTTTCCAACCGCCGGCAGATCGACGACGACCGGAATGCCGAACCCCCCTAATTCTGCCGCGTCGCCGATGCCGGAAAGCATCAGCAACTGAGGTGAATTGATCGCACCGCCCGACAGAATGACCTCGCCCCTGGTGCGCAGGTCGGTGAGCTTGTCACCCGACGCATAGGTCACGCCGACCGCCTTGCGCCCTTCCAGAATGATCCGCGTTGCCCGCGCTCCGGTTACTATTCGGAGATTAGGCCGCCCTTTTGCGCCTGACAGAAAGGCTCGGGCGGAACTCCAACGCCGCCCTTTGCGTTGCGTAACCTGGTAGAAGCCGATCCCATCCTGCGTGTCGCCATTGAAATCGGCGTTGTGCGAATACTGCGCTTCTTGCCCAGCCTCCACGAATGCTTCGCTCAGCCGGTTGACGGTCCGAAGATCGCTGACATGAAGCTCGCCATAACCGCCGTGGTGCGCGTCGGATCCGAATCGCTCGTTCGCCTCCATCGCCTTGAACAACGGAAGGACATTATCGAAGGACCAGATTGGGTCGGCCGCCTCTCCCCAGGCGTCATAGTCCTCGCGATGACCACGGATATAGACCATTGCATTGATCGAGCTTGAGCCGCCGAGTGTCTTTCCACGCGGCCAGAACAGTCTCCGGTTGCCGAGGTTGGGCTGCGGCTCAGTCTCGTAGGCCCAGTTGAGCGTCTTGCTCTTGGAAAGAAGCGCGATCCCGATGGGCATGTGGATCAGCGGGCTGCGGTCCGGCGGCCCCGCTTCGAGCAGACAGACCTTTATGTCAGGGTTTGCCGACAAGCGCTCTGCTAGCAAACAACCAGCGGATCCCCCACCCACTATGATATAATCAAACATCCATGTCTCCGATCTGTAGTGCCAAAACCACTCTCTGTCTGGGCGCTCAGCCTAGAATGCGAACCGTAATATCGATCAATCGCTTCACGGCGGGCGTGTAGGGCGGAAACAGAAGCCGCAAAACAGAGAACCTGTCCCTCAACACTGCGCGTTCGTGCGAGAATGCCTTGAAGCCGTGGAAGCCATGCGCGCTTCCGATACCGCTGTTGTTGACCCCTCCGAACGGCAGATTGGGGTGCAGGTACTGGACGACGTTCTGGTTGATACAAACACCGCCGGAACTGGTCCTTTCGATGATTGATTCCCAAGCTGGGGCATGCTTGCTGAAGATATAAAGAGCGAGCGGCTTGGGGCCGGTGTTGATTGTATCGATAACGCGGCTGATATCGTCATATTCGATCACTGGCAGAATCGGCCCGAAAATTTCTTCCCGCGAAATTGCCATTTCGGGGTCGGTCCCCCCGATCAGCGTTGGCGAGAGATATTTCTGATCCGGATCGCGGACCCCGCCTTCGAGGACCAGCGCGCCACGCGAGGTTGCATCGTCTAGCAGCGCGCTGAGGCGATCGAAATGCCGAGAATTTACGATCCGCCCGTAATCCGCACCGCATTTCTGATCGCGCTCCGTCTCCCCGTATACGCCCCGGATTTCGCGGCGGAGGGCATCGACCAGGGGCTTCGCCTGATCGCGTGCGACATAGATGTGGTCGGGTGCGATGCAGGTTTGGCCATTGTTGGAGAACTTCCCCCAGACAATCTTGCGCGCTGCATCGTCGATATCGGCTGTCGAATCGACGATCGTTGGGGATTTGCCGCCGAGTTCGAGTGTCACCGAGGTCAGGTGCTTTGCGGCTGCCGCCATCACGATCTTGCCGACCTGTGGGCTACCGGTGAAGAAAATGTGGTCGAAAGGCAGGTCGAGCAGTGCCTGCGAGACCGAGGCGTCGCCCTCGCAGACGGCAACCCGATTCGCCGGGAAGGTTTCCTCCACGATCTGCCGGATGACGGCTGATGTCGCCGGCGTCAGCTCGGACGGCTTGAGCATGACCGTATTACCGGCGGCCAAGGCGGATACCAACGGTCCAAAGGTCAGATTGACCGGATAGTTCCAGGGCGCGATGATCAGACACACGCCTCTGGGTTGGTAGCGAACCTGCGCGGTCGTGCCGAACATGCCGAGCGAGCCTCGAACGCTGTGCGGCTTCGACCAGGACTTCAGGTTCCGCCGGGCGTGGGATATCTCCTGATAGACCGGGAAGAGTTCGGTCAGCCGCACCTCAGGTTCCGGCTTCCTGAAATCAGCATCTAGCGCCCTGATGATGTCGCCTTCGCGCCGCTTGATCGCATTCTTCAGCCGCGTCAGGCTATCCAGGCGTTCCTGCAGGCCGAACCGCGCTCTGTCCCGTTCGGCTGCCTCGCGTTGACAGGCAAAAAGGGACTGAACCTCCTTCATGCCGCCGCCCGAGTCGAAAATGGCGCGCGTGAATGCTTGGATATTCATGGAGTTCCCCTCAAGCTGACGCAGCGACCAGAGCCACAGCGCGGCACCCGGCGCCCATCAGAAGTCGAGACGCTCATAATCTTCTTTCGTCGCGCCGCAGTCAGGGCAGTACCAATCCGCAGGTACATCGGACCATCGGGTTCCAGGCGGCAGACCTGTCGCCGGGTCGCCGACCGCCTCGTCATAGATGTGACCGCAGGTCACGCAGTGCCATTTCGCGAACGGTTCGGCGTCTGTTGAAGCCTCGATCGCCGTCGCACTCGCGCCCTGCGCCAGCAGAGGGATGAAGTCCACCTTGTCGCGAACGGCGCAGTCAGGGCATGCCCAATCGTCGGGAATTTGCGCCCATGTCGTGTTGGGTGCAAAGCCCTCATGTGGATTGCCCTTGGCTTCGTCGTAGATGTAGCCGCAGTCTGGGCATTTATATTCGGTCATCGCGCTGCTTTCTTCCTGCGTTAAGCGGTGGACGAATTCCGGAGAAAAGGCGACGCCGCCTGGGGCGCCGTCGCCAGGTCTTGCATCCAGCATCGCTACTGGGAGGAACGTCCGACCTTCTGAAGGGCGATCGAGTCGGGTCAGATCGCCTGCGGTATGAACTTATGTTACGGGAAGCCGGCTACCCTGCGATGCACCGTATTTGCGGGCGATTCGCTTTCTGCGCGCCGGATCAATCTGGATCTTGTCGATATCGCCATTGGCCCATTTGACAACGCGAGGATCCATTACTGACCGGAATATCGGCGGGATCATCGCCATGAAGAACATGCCCGGATATCCCGTGGGCAGTTCCGGCAGGCCCTTGAAGTCGCGCAGCGACTGATAGCTGCGCGTCGGATGAGCATGGTGATCGGAGTGCCGCTGAAGGTGGAAGAGGATGAGATTCGACGCGATGTGATTGCTGTTCCACGAGTGACGCGGCTGAGCGCGCTCGTACCGTCCGTCCGCCATCTTCTGGCGCAGCAGTCCGTAATGCTCGATATAGTTCGCGCTGGTGAGCTGCCACCAGCCGAAGGCGACCTGAATGGGCAGGAACACCAGCAACTTCGGATTGGGGCCGAGAGCCAGAACAAGCGCGGTGTAGACTGCCAAGGTAATCAGTAGCGGGGGGATGATCTCATTGTCGAGGCTCCAGACACCCTTTCCGACACGTTCCAGCCGCACTTTTTCAAGATTCCATGCGCGCAGGAACGCGCCCGGAATTTCGCGGAGCGAAAATTTGTAAATGCTCTCGCCCATGCGAGAAGTAGCGGGGTCTTCGGGAGTCGCTACATCGCGATGATGGCCCTTGTTGTGCTCGATGAAGAAGTGGCCATAGCCAACCACGGCGAGAACGATCTTGGCCATCCAGCGGTCGAAGGGTTCCTTCTTGTGCCCGAGTTCGTGGCCAGTATTCAGCGCCAGCCCGTTGACGATCCCCAGGGAGAAAGCGAGAGCCACTACCTCCCACCACGCGATCGGCTGCGTCGTGATCCACCATGCACAGCCGATCAGCGAAGCATAGTGCACCGGAACGGTAAGCCAAGTGAGAACCCGATAATAGCGGTCTGCCTCGAGGCGGGCAACTGCCGCTTCGGGAGGATTGTTCGGATCCTTGCCGAAGAGGACGTCGAAGACCGGGATTGCGCCGTACCAGACGAACAGAGTGAATGCGTAGAAGATGCTCCATCCCGTCAGGTGGACGAGATAAAGCCCGATTAGCGGTGCTGCCGGCCAAACGACCGACAATACCCAAAGATAACGCTTCCTGTCGACATAGCGATCAGGCGCGCCGTCACTCAAAATGGTTGTGCTCATGGACATTTCCTCTCGATGCGCACGCACTTCCTGCGTCTCTAACTTTGGGCAAGTCGTGCCGCTTTGTAGTCTTGGCTACTTCATCTCGTGGAACAACCCAACTAAAGTGGGGTTTTATCCCTATCCGAATTTTCTATCGAATGAGCCTGAAGATCAGAATGATCGCCCTGCCGGTCAAACCACAGCGTTTCAGGAGAGAGCATCTATGGGCCGAGCGGATGAACATGTCGTGATTCTGGGGGCGGGCCACGCGGGCGGAACGGCGGCAGCCATCCTTCGCCAGCTTGGATTCGAGGGGCTGATAACGCTCGTTGGTGAAGAATCCCTCCTTCCCTACCATCGTCCGCCGCTTTCCAAGGCTTCGCTCCGGGCCGAACCGGGTAAAGCTCCGACACTCCTGAAACCGGCCGGGTTCTACGAAGCATCCCAGATCGGCCTGCGCCTGGGTATTCGGGCGGACAAGCTGGAACGCCAATCCAGGACGGTGACACTCTCGACCGGCGAGGTTCTGCAATATGACTATCTCATCATCGCGACGGGCGCTCGCCCGATCAAGCTGCAGGTAGAGGGGTCGGACCTAGACGGGGTTATGGAATTGAGAACGGCGGGCGACGCGGAACGACTCAAAAACGCCCTGCGAGCCGGCCGGCGCCTTGCCATAGTCGGCGGCGGCTACATCGGCCTGGAGGTGGCCGCGTCCGCACGAGCGCTTGAAGCGGAAGTAACGGTGATTGAGCGCGAGCTGCGGCTGCTCGCCCGCGTAGCCTGCCCAGAACTTTCCACCTTCTTTCACGAATACCATGCGAAACAGGGCGTCCACTTCGAACTGGGTGTCACCGTGTCGGGGTTCGAAGGTCATGATGGGCGTGTAAGCGGTGTGCGTCTCGACGATGGTCGAACGATCGCGTGCGATGCCGTCCTCGTCGGCGTCGGCGCCGTTCCCAATGATGAAATCGCGCGGGATGCCGGGCTGAATACAGGCGCCGGCATTTTCGTCGATCTTGAAGCGCGCACATCCGATCCCGCCATCTTCGCCATCGGCGACGTCGCCCGTCGCCCCATCCCCCACTACGCCCACGTCGCTCGTCTCGAGAGCGTGCCCAATGCACTCGAACAAGCCAGACAGGCCGCCAACGCCATTGTCGGCGGCCCCTCGTCGACCCACGAAGTCCCCTGGCAGTGGTCCGACCAATATGACATGAAACTGCAGATCGCCGGCCAGGCGACCGATGTCGACAATGTCCTTCTGCGAGGCACCCCGTGTGCCGCAGGCTTTGCGATTTTCCATTTGAAGGGCGATCGGATCCAGTGCGTCGAAGCGATCAATTCGCCACAGGATTTCCTGGTTGGTAAGCAATTCATCAGCGCGCGCACGAATATCGACCCTAGCAAGCTGAGCAATCCCGCCATCCCTTTGAAGGAGGCCGTCATCTGACCCGCCTTGCACATCGCCGGCGGAGGCGTTGCGGGGGAATGGTCACCAGCGTTCCGGCTGGGTTTGGCAGGAGTGACAATCTCTGTAATATAGGAGTTCGGTTGTGCCGCTGAGAGCCGACGGAAAAGGCAGGCTAGAGCAGGAGAGGAAGTTCGACGATCATGGATGGTGTCAATGAACGGGTAGCGAGGCTCGCGTCTGGATGCCTTCCGCGCCCGCGCCTGTTCATGGCTGATGAAGCTAGACGCCGCCACCTCCTTCGCGCGCCTTCTGGCTATGGAAAGAGTGTCGCGATGGCCCAGTTCTGGGCCAATCGCCGTCAAGGCGGGGCCTATGTGGCCTGGACGTCCGCCAAGGAATGCGATTATAATCCCCGTCTGCTCGCAGAGCGCATCCATGCGCAGATAGTCGCAGCATACCGCGCCACCGGGAATGACCCTCCACCGCTTCCGGGCGCCGTTCCTCAGACGCTCCACGCTCTCGCCGCCTGGTTGCAGGAACTCATTGATCAAACGAAATCGATTATTCTCCTCTGTTTTGACGACATCGGGTTTCATCCGGATTTGACGGACGAGATCGAGGACTTCATGCTGACTGCGCCGGCTGACGTCGAGATCGTGGCAGCAACGACTGCGGGCATCGGCTTTGCGCGCATCGCCGCCCGGCGACAGCTCCGGGAAGTCGGGACGGATGCGCTCGCCTTCTCGCTTGTCGAAGCGAATGCAGTCGCGCGTGGCGAGCCCGGAATTCTCATCTCGGAACCGGACATCCATTTGCTCTGGAAACGAACACTAGGCTGGGCGGAACCACTATGCCTTTTGTTACAGGCCGCTTCAACGAATCATGCAACTGCGGGACGTCTGGTCGTCGATCGTGTTACCGGTCGCGATAGCGATCTGGATCGATATTTTCGCAGCGCCATACTCGCCAGTCTCCCCAGTGATGTGCGGGAGTTCTGCATCCGCGCCTCGATCCTTGGGGTGATCTCCGCCGACTACTTCAACCATGTTTTCAACAGGGGCGATGGGGCCTACTTCATCGAAAAGCTCTCCGCCGAACGCATGCTGCTTACCCCACAGGACCGAACACAGTTATGTTATGAATTTCACCCGCTGCTCCGCGAATTTCTCGAGCACAGGTTTGCGGTAGAGCTTCACGGCCTGAAATCGGAACTGTTCGCCCGGGCTGCTCAATGGCAGCGGGCAAGCGGTCATAGTCGCGAAAGTATCAGCCTCTATCTGCGAGCGGGCGATTTGGACGCTGCGGCCGAGGTCGCGTCAACGAGCATGATAGACATCGCGTTGCGCCAAGGCGAGGTGGATCAGATCCAGTTATGGCGGCGCAGCTTCTCCGAGGCTGTCTCTGACCCAACGATCATTGTCGGATCGGCCTGGGCGCAGATTTTCAGTCACGACCAGAAACAGGCGGCCGCGCTGCTGACGGAACTTCGCGCCCTCAGCGCCGGCCTTTCCGACGAAACGGCCCGGCGGCGGACGAAGTGGTGGTGCGATCTCGTCGCCGCGATCGGCGAAGCAACCGCGGACAATCTTGCCGAAAGCAGACGGCAATGCGAGTTATGGATAAAGTTGAATGGTGATGCTGATCTCGTCTCCAGGGGGGCAATCCTCACATGCCTGTGTTTTATTGCGGCCAGCGAACGGCGGTTTGACGACCTGGAAAAATTGAGTATTGAAGCATCCGCCGTCAACATCGTCGCCGACCATCGGTATGCGCTCGGCTGGCTTCACAGCGCGATAATCTACAGCGACATTTCGCGGGGCAATATGCAAGGCGCCGCCGAGCGCCTTAGATGTGCGCGAAACGACAACATAGCCCAGATCAATGCCACACCGTTCTCTGCCAATCTCCTGGAAATACTGGAGCTTGAACTACGATACGAGACGAACCAACTTGACGGTATCGCTTCGCGGGTTGATAATATTCTGGATTTCGTACGTCAACACGGCGTGGTCGATTTCCTCTTTTCGGCCTTTCGTACTGCGGCAGCCATCGCCAATCGCGAAGGCGACCGGAGAGTCGCCAGCGAACTCCTTTGGGAGGCGCGCCTGATCGCCGTGAAATGCACCTTCCCGCGTCTTGATGTGCTCGCGCGTCTTGCCCTGGCCTATCTACTGGTCCTGGATGACCCCAACGAGGCCAGCGCGATCTTGCCGGCGCAAAGCGAGCCTGTCTTTCAGACATCACATGGCCCATGTTTACGCGCCATGAGATCCCTCGCGGAAGCTCGTATCGCAGCGCGAAGAGGGAAGCATCATCTGTCGGGCCGGTTAGCGAGCGCCACGTTGGATCACGCGCGTCGCAGCCAATCGAGCAGGCTGGAAATTTCAGCTCTGTTGTGCCTCGCGGGCGCCAATGCGGCAACAGAAAGGCTGACGGTTGCCGAGCAACGCGTGGCGGATGCCATCGAAATTGCCGAACGGAAGGGATGTTATCGAACGTTGCTTGACGAGCGTCAATATCTGGAATTTTTAGGACCAAGCTCGATACCGCTGCTCGATCTCCTGCCAGGCGATCAGGATTTTGGCAGCCACCGCATCAAGTTAAATGATTATCCTGCCTTCACATCAAAAGAAATCAAAAATGATATCCTTACGAGAAAAGAATTGGCAATTCTCCATAAAATTAAAGACGGTCTTTCAAATCGCGAAATTGCCCTGAAATATAGAATTAGCGAAGATACCGTTAAATGGCATGTCCACAACATATTTTCCAAGTTTGGAGTTAAAAATCGCGTCCAGGCGATATTATTGGCGGATAGTATGAAGCTATTTAACAACTGAAAATGTCCCCCGTCAGCACCCATGGCACAGATTTGAGGTTGTGATTTAAGGAGGGTTTGGGCTTCGTCGTAGTGACGAAGGAACGAAGATGAAGCCCAAACCCTCCTTAAATCACCGGTGAAGGCCCCTGCGGAGCGGGTGGTGAAGGACATCCGGCGGCGGACGCGTCGGCACTTCTCGGCCGAGGACAAGATCCGCATCGTGCTCGAAGGCCTGCGCTATTTCATGCCGCTGCGTTTCAGCCGCATGAAGCGATTTGAGAGCGAGGAATTCTCGGCCGACGACGAGTTCGCCAGCTTCGATGATGACATCGTTATGATGCGCGGGCGCATTCGAAAGCTTTTGACGGAGGTGTCTTGGTCGGAGAATCCCGGTTCAAAGACGCGTCACCTGGTGTCCAACGTGATGATCGACGTCATGCCGGAGGATACTTATCGCGTGACTTCGGCATTCATCTGCTACCGCAACCGCAGCGAAAATCAGGTGGACATCTGGGCCGGGGAAAGGCGCGACATCATTCGCCGCGCCAACACCCGGTTCGGTTTCGAGATTTCGAAGCGCACCATCATTCTGGACCAGAGCACGCTGCTGGCGAATAATCTCAGCGTCTTCTTCTGACGCGCCAGCTGGCACCACCAAAGGCCGTGAGACCATGGGATCGCCGGTCATCCGGCGACCCCATGGCAGGGCTTTCAACCTGCCGATGAGCAGGCACACCATTTCCCGAGAGAGGATTCACATGGCAGAAATCACGTGCCTGTCGCATATCGTGATACGTTCGATGAAGTTGGACGAATGGGCCGACTACGGCGTAAACATCCTTGGCATGGAAGTGGCCGAGCGAAGCGCTGAGCGGCTTTGCCTGCGCATGGATGATCGCGCCTATCGCCTGATCATCGAGCAGGGCCCCGAGGAAGACCTTGCGAGCGCGGGCTGGGAGCTCGACAATCAGGCTGAACTGGAGGCGTTCGTAACTCACCTCAGGGCTCAGGGCATCAACGTGGGTGAGGCCGGCGAGGACCTTCGCCGTTCACGCAAGGTCGAGCGTCTCTATCTTTGCGATGACCCGAACGGCTTCGTCCATGAGTTCGGCGCGGGCTACAAGCGGCTTTGCCAGCCTTTTCGTTCGAAAGTGCTTGTCAGCGCATTTCGCACGGGAGAACTGGGACTGGGCCACTTTGTCCCTTTGTCACAGGATGTCGAGACGTCGGAACACTTTTACGAGAACGTTCTGAAGCTGGGCGTGTCCGGCTACATGCGCCCGAACGATGATCTTAGAGCGGTTTCCACTCATTCCGGTTCATATCCGCACGAACTGAAGTAGTTGGCGCATTCGGCGGGTTGGAAGATGTCGACGAGCCTGCCGATCAGCCCCCACAGGCCGCTGACGGTTCGCTCACCGGCCTTGCGCAGCATCGCTTTCAGACGAGAGAATGCCTTTTCGATGGGATTGAAGTCGGGGCTGTAGGGCGGGAGGAAGCGCAGGTTTGCTCCCGCCGCTTCGATCCGTTCTTTCACGGCGGCCCGCTTGTGGCTCGAGAGGTTATCCATGATGACGACGTCGCCGGGCCGCAGTTCGGGCACCAAGACCTGCGCCACATAGGCTTCGAACCAGTCGCCGTTGATCGGGCCATCGAGCACCATCGGCGCGACCATGCCGGTCATGCGCAGGCCGGCGACCAGCGTGGTGGTTTTGCGATGGCCATGCGGATAGCCCATCCGCAGCCGCTCACCCTTGGCGCAGCGGCCGTGGCTGCGGGTCATGTTGGTGGCAGTCCAGGTCTCGTCGATGAAAACGAGGCGTTCGGGTTCGAGGTCGATCTGTCCGTCGAACCAGCGCTGGCGTTGCCTCAGGACGTCGGGACGGTCCTGCTCGATCGCGTGCCCGGTCTTTTTTTGCGCGTGATCCCGTGACGGACGAAGAAGCGATGCACCGTGCCAATCCCAACGGAGGCGCCGCGTTCGATCAGCCGCGCCTGAACCTCGACCAGGGTCATGTCACCCTGCTCGGCGATCAGTCCCCGAATGAAGCCGCCGTGCGCTTCGATCCTGCCAGAATGCCGGTCGCCACCGCGCGGCTTGGCGACAGCCCGGCCATGTTCCAGCGCAAGTCGGCGCCAGCGGATCGCACTCGACACGCTGACCCCAAACCGGGCCGCCGCTGCATGGCAACTCAGGCCGCCGTCAATCGCGGCGACAACCCGGTCCCGAAGATCCTGCGAAAGCGTGCGTGCCATCCATACTGGCCTCCTGCCACCAGCAGGGAGCGTGAATCACATCAGGCCGCCTATGGGAATCCCCACCGAGTCAGTTCGTGTGGAAACCGCTCTAAGATCGTCTTCTTCCATTCGCGCACCGGACGGTTCCACACGCTGGCCACGGCGAACCTGCCGATGCCGAAAAAGATATTCCACATCGGAATAGAGGTCATGTCGCTCGACGATGTCGGGCGAGCTCTGGACCGCGCACAGCAGGCGGGGATAACGATCACTGCATCGATCGGGCACCACCCCAATGCCAAGTCCGTATCCTTCTATATGGACGGGCCGAGCGGGTTCCAGTTTGAAATTCTGTGGAACGAGATCATCATCGACCGCGAGCACTGGCAGGTCATGACCTACCAGGAAACAAGCGATTGGGGGCATGCCGCGCCTGCGTGATCACGACGCGATCGGCGTCGTAGCAGCAGCGCGTGATAAACCACCCTAGCTCTCCTGCGACCCGCCGCTGGTCTTGGCTGTCGAGTTCATTACTGGACTCGACAGCTTGTGTGAAGGGCAAGCAGTGAACTGTTCAGTTGCATCGCGATCGAGTGCGAGGTCTTTGTCATGGTGATCACGCACGATCCCGACAAGCTATATGTTTGGTCCCGGCATTTTTCGACCGTGTGATCGAAGTCGAACAGGCTGTCATAGAAGTGAACGAGGTGGAGCCAAATCGGATCCCGCTGAGATCCATGAGTGCCAAACATATCGCCCGTAGGGCGGAGACCCGCTTGGCTCGTCAGTCCGATGCCTGATCGGATCACGGCATCGAAATGCCGCCCTGTATCGGGGTAAGTGTGGTGTCAGCGAACCGTTCGTAGAGCAGTGGCACAACAAACACGGTGAGTGCGGTCGAAGCGAGCGTGCCGAAGATCAGCGATATCGCGAGGCCACCAAACACCGGATCGGGGATCATGATCGCCGATCCCAGCACGATCGCGAGCGTGGTGAGCAGGATCGGCCTCAGGCGCACGGCGCCCGCCATGCGGGCCGCTTCGGCGAGCGGCATGCCCTGCTTCCGGTTGTCCTGGATGAAGTCGATGATGAGGAGCGAGTTGCGGATGACCACACCGGACAGTGCGATGATGCCGACGATCGAGGTCGCCGAGAAATCGGTGCCCAGCAGCCAATGGCCGGGGAATATGCCGATGATCCCGAGCGGCACCGCCGACATGGCGATGAGCGGGATGACGAACGAGCGATAATAGGCGACGAGCAGGAAATAGACCGCCGTCAATGCCGCACCGAGCGCCATCAGCATGTCGCGGTAGATATCGAGCGTCATGCGCATCTCGCCGCTCCACAGCAGCTGGTAGCCGTCGACGATGTCGGGCGCGGTCTCGCCGAGGCTGAGATTGCCGACGGCAAGCTTTTGTCCATCGGGCGCGGTGAGGGCCGACAGCCGCCTGTTCAGATCAAGCACCGCATAGACGGGCACGCTGCGGGAAAGCTCGCCGCCGATGAAGATGACCCGTTCGTTGTCCTTGCGCTGGATGGGCTTGTCCGCCTGCGTGGACGTACGGCGCACCAGTTCGGCGATGGGGATCTGCCGCCCGTCGCGGCTGGTCACATAGAGGCCTTCCAGCCGCGCGGGATCGGGCTGGTCCGCGCGCGGCACATAGGCGCGGATGGGCACGGGATTGCGCTCGGGGCCGATATGCGCGCGGCCGACGATCTGGCCTTCGTAGACGAGGCCGAGAACCTCCGCGACATCCGCCGCCGAAACGCCCGAGAGCGCTGCTTTCTCGCGATCCGGCGTGAAGCGCCACTCGGCGACCTCGGTCGGCTCGCTCGTGGAGATATCGACCATGTCATATGTATTGGCGAACTCGGCCTCGACCTGCCTGGCAAGACGGCGCAGGCCCACCAGATCATCGCCATGCAGTTCGGCAAGGACGGTCGCACGCACCGGCGGCCCCGGCGGATCCTCCACCAGCCTTACCCTGGCACCCGGATAGCGGGCGCGAATGGCGTCGATCTTCGGGCGCAGGTCGCGGACGAGGTCGATCGAGCTTTTCGAGCGCTCATGCTTGTCGACGAGATTGACGCGGATTTCGGCGACATTCTCGCCGGTGCGCAGAGACGTGCCCTGCATCAGCCCGTTGAAGTCCGGCACGCCGGCCCGGCCGATCCAACTCTGATAGTTCACGACCAGCGAATCTGCGGCGAGCAGGCCGTTGATGTCATGGACGATCCGGGCGGTATTCTCGACCGGGCTGGCCTCCGCCGCGGTGACTACGATGTTGAACGTATTCTTGTTGTCCTTGGGCAGGAAGCCCATGGCGACGCCGAGCGGTGAAACCGGGCCGCCCACGCCCGACGGACGAACGAACTGCCAACCGCCCTGTGCCGCCGAGAGGACAAGTGCGATAATGGTGCCGACCATGAGCGCCTTGCGCGCCTTCGAGCGTTCCTGCAGCGGCCGGATGATCCGCAGATAGGTGTCACGCAGCCAGTCGGGCTTGTGCTCGCCATGCGCTTCGCCGTCTTCTTCGTCCTCGCTGTCGAGCAGGCCGCCGGTCGGGGCCGGCCGCTTGATCCAGCGGTTGGCGGCCCAGGGTGTGACGATATAGGCGACAACGATGGAAGCGAGCATTGCGATCGGCACATTATAGGCGATGGGGTAGAAATAGTCGCCCGCCATGCCCGTCACCAGCAGCAGCGCGGCGAACACCAGCATCACCGCGAAAGTCGCGAGATTGGTAGCGCCACCGATCTCGTTGGTCGCAAGGACGGTGACGTCCTCCTTCGATGCGTCCGACCGCTCGTGATGATAATGGCGGTGGATGTTCTCGATCACAACTATCGAGGCGTCGACCAGCAGACCGAGCGCCAGGATCAGCGCGAACAGGGTGATCCGGTTGATCGTGACACCGCCGAGCAGGTCGGCGCCCAGCGTGATCGAGAAGATCACCGGCACCGTCACCGATACAATTAGCGCCTCACGCCAGCCCAGGAACAGCAGCATGATGAAGCTGACGGTCACGAGGGCTATTCCCAGATGCTCCATCAGGCCATTCACTGCCTCGTCGGCCTTCTGGCCGT
The DNA here is from genome assembly GCF_001591045.1 of Sphingopyxis granuli NBRC 100800. Classification (GTDB taxonomy): domain Bacteria; phylum Pseudomonadota; class Alphaproteobacteria; order Sphingomonadales; family Sphingomonadaceae; genus Sphingopyxis; species Sphingopyxis granuli. The sequence goes on from NZ_BCUA01000003.1 coordinate 95,629, forward strand.
CGTCGCGGGTCGTGACGACATGGACCGCGCGGGGGATGAAGTTCGCCTGCATTCGCGCAACGCGACCCGCCACCGCCTCGGACACGGTGACGGCATTTTCGCCCTTCTTCTTGGCGACAGCGATGGTAACGGCCGGCATCTCCCCCTCGCCGAGCTTTGCACGGGGATCGCCAGCCGCGAAGGCGAAACGGCTGAGGCGCGTGACTTCGTCGCGGGGACCGTCGCTGACCGTCGCGACATCGCCGATCTTGATCGTGCGGCCGCCACGCACGCCGATCACCAGGTCGCGCACCGCCGCCGCCGATCCCAGCTCGCCCGAATAGCGCAGCCGCTCGACATTGCCCGATGTGACCGGTCCGGCAAGGTTGAGGCCCATATCGGACGCGCCCAGTGCTCCGCGCGCCTCCGTCAGCGTGATCGAGAAGGCCTGAAGGCGGACGGGATCGAGCGCGACGGAAATCTCGCGGTCGCGCCCGCCATGGACCGAGACGACCGAGACACCGGGCGTGCTGCGCAGCCGTTCGGCCACCGAATCCGCAAGCCGCTTGAGGCCGTGATCGTCATAGGCGGATGAGGCCAGCGTGACCGTGACGATCGGCACGTCATCCGCATCGACTGCCTGGATGAGGGGCAGGCCGGCATCGGCAGGAAGGCGCCCGCGATTGGCGATGACCCGGTTGTAGAGCTTGACCAATGAATCCTCGGGCGGCTGGCCGACCTTGAACTGGACTTGCACTATGCCGACCCCCGGCTGGGCCACGCCATAGCTGTGATCCACGCCGGTCATTTCGCTGAGCACGCCCTCGAGCGGCGCGACCACCAGCCGGTCGACTTCCTCGGCGCTCGCGCCGAGCAGAGCGACAGTGACCATCGCGCCGGGAACCACGATCTGTGGGTTCTCCTCGCGCGGCGTCATCACCACAGCCAGCGCCCCAAGCAGGAGCGACACCGCCAGGAACACGATCGTCAGTTTGGAGGTGATGAACGTCTTCGCGAGCCGGCCGGCGAGATTGAGCGGCATATCGGTCACGGCCTCGCTCCCGATGCCAGGCGCGCGCCGTCGCGCACGTTGGTGTCGGCGCGGGCAAGGATGCGCTCGCCCGCCGACAGGCCCGAGGTCACGATCAGATTGTCACCGACGTGATCGCCGAGCCGCACCCAGCGGAAGGTTAGACGGTTGTCCCGGCCCACAACGAACACGCCGGTCAGGCCGCCGCGATCCACGACCGCAGCCGCCGGCACAGACACGGCTCCGGCCGTGCCGCGCTGGCTGCCATCGGCCGGCAACCGGACGCGCCCGAACATCCCGGGCAGTATCTCGCTGTCGCGCGGGAGCGCCACCTCGACCGTGAAGCGGCGAGTCGCGGGGTCGGCCGAAGAGACGACCCCCCGTACCCTTCCCGTGACGGGCCGGTCCTCGCGACCGTCGAGCAGCACGGGAACCGAGCTTCCAGGCGTGAATGCGCCGAGGCTCGACTGAGGCACCGCGAAGCGGAACAGCAGCCGTCCGCGCCCCTCCACCGCCACCAGCGGCGAGCCCGGCATCACCATGTCCCCGTCATGAGCGAGGCGCGCGACAACGACACCGTCGACTGGGCTGGTGATCGACAGGTAGCTGCGATCGACCTGCGCCGCGGCGAGGGCTGCGCGCGCCTGCGCAAGGTTAGCGGTGGCGAGATCATGGCGCAGCCGTTCCTTGCGATAGGCGTCGCCCGACAAGGCCCCGCTCTGCGCCAGCGGAGCGTCGCGCGCGACATCCGCCGCGGCATCGCGCTGTTCCGCGATCGCGGCATCGAGTGCTCCGCGTGACCGGAGAAGCGCCGCATCGGCCTGGCGCGGATCGATGGTGGCCAACACCTGGCCGCGCCTGACCGGCTGTCCGTCGTACAAGCCCGGCGCACGCAGCGTGCCCGCCGCGCGGGCGATCAACTGCGCCCGATCGTCGGATTCCACAGTGCCGCTCGCCATTGCGCCATCCGGCGCAGCTGCCGCGGCGACGGTCGTCACCGGAAGGTTGACCGCCGGCGGCTCGGGCGGCGCCATCGGCCCATGGCTGTCACCGCAACCCGCGAGCAATGCAGGGGCCAGCAGCAAAATGACTTTCGCACGACGCATGGGATCGCTCATGTCACGCCTCCACATTGGCGGATCGCATCAGGCCCAGCAGCCGAGTGGCAACGGCGTCGGCGTTCTCCGATCCGTCATCCTGTCCGGTGAGGCCGGGCGACAATGGCAGGATGAGGACCTGCCCGACGACGAAGCCCACATAGGAGATGGCCACCATCTTCGCGTCTTGCGCGCTGCGGCCGTTGGCAACGGCATCGGTTATCACCTGAAAGGGCAGCTGGAGCACGGTCCGGGAAAGCATGGCGATCCGCTCCCCGTCGCCGTCGATCAGTTCGCGGTACAGCAGCCGCGCGAACACGCGGTCGGTCATCAGCGCAGTCACGAACCAGCGGACGAAGGCATCCAGTTGATCGCCGGGATGCTCGGCGATCCAGCCCTGCAGACTCAATCCGCGCAGCTCGAACACATGCGCCAGCGTCGCCTGGATCAGATCGGCCTTGTCCTTGAAATGATAATAGAGGTTCGCCTGGGTGACGCCGACCACCTTGGCGATATCGCGCATCGACACCGCTTCATAGCCGCGCTCGGCGTAGAGAGCTGCCGCAGTTTCGAGCAGCTGGAACCGCATGTCCGACATCGTGAAAAGCCTACTTGTTGAACGACCGTTAAGTGAGCTAATATGCGATTCGCCGATGGCTGTCCAGCGGCTTGTGAAGGCGCCGGCAAAGGCGATCCGAAACCCGGAGACTGTGATGCGTGTGCTTACTCTCGTTCCCCCGCTTCTGTTGCTGCCGATGCTCGGGGCATGCGTGATGGGGCCGGACTTCCGCCAGCCGCCGCCGCCGGCGTCGATGAGCAAGGCGTTCGTCCGGGCTGACCAGTCCGCTGCGGCAGCGACGCCTCGCCTGTCGCCCTGGTGGAGGGACCTGAACGATCCGCTGCTCGATCAGCTGATCACAAGCGCCCTCTCGGCGAGTCCCACGGTAGAGGCCGTCGAGGCGAGGGTTCGACAGGCACGGTCGCAGGTTCGAGGCGCCCAGGCCGGGCTGGCACCGGTCCTTGGCACGGGCGCCGGGGCAGGGGACGTCCGGGCGCCAGGCCTCGTGACCGGTGGCGAAGCGCGCTCCTCGTCGGTGTTCGTGACCGGATTCGACGCCTTGTGGGAGATCGACCTGTTTGGCGGACGCCAGCGGGGCATCGAAGCGGCGCAGGCGCAACTTGGCGCCGCGCAGGCCGATGCCGAGGACGCCCGGCTCAGCCTCACCACCGAGATCGCGCGCCGCTATCTGATGTTGCGAGCGGGTCAACAGCGGCTCGACCTTGCAAAGCGGATGCTCTTTAATCAGGAGCGGATCACCGAACTGACAGGACAGCTCGAACAAGCGGGCAAGGTGTCGCGCATCGAGCGCGAGCAGGCCGACCGTGGTCTTGAGATGCGGCGTCAGGCCATCGTCGCGCTCGAAGCCGATCTCGCCGACCAGAAGGATGCTATCGCGGTGCTGGCCGGCGAAGCGCCCGGCACGCTTGACGCCATGCTCGATCCCCCTGCCGCGCTGCCGCTTCCGCCGGCCGAGGTGGCGGTTGGCGATCCGACAACCATGCTTGCGCGCCGTCCCGACATCAGGGCGGCCCAGCAGCGCCTGCGTGCGGCCAATGCCGGAATCGGCATCGCGGAAGCGGCGCGTATGCCCCGGATCAGCCTCGCCGGCGTGATCGGGCTGGGCGGGGCGATGAAGGACGACGTCGTCAATGCGGACAATCTCTTCTCGCTCGCCGGACCGACGCTCCAGTGGAATCTGGCCGATTTCGGTCGCGGACGCGCGAGTGTGGATGGAGCTGTCGCTAGGCGTGACGAAGCGGAGGCCGGTTATCGCGCCGTCGTGCTTGCCGCGCTGCAGGACGCGGAAGGTTCGCTCAACCGCTACGGTGCGGCGCGCAGGACACTGGCGAGCGCGACACGAAGCGCGTTATTGGCGGGCGGGAGCAGTGACCTCGCCGATCAATCCTGGCGGGCGGGTCGGACAGCGTTCTTTGTCGCGCTTGCCGCAGAAAATGATCGGCTCGCCGCAGAGGTCATCGAGATTCAGGCCCGTGCCGACCTTACCACTTGCTATGTGGCCCTTCAAAAAGCACTTGCAGCCGGTTGGCAGGATTTGTCGGATCAGGACGCGGTCGCCATTGGGCGTTGATCTCGCCAGCGTCCCTCTTCCCAGGATCAGGCAACCATGAACATCCCACCTTGCAGGCGATCGCTGCGCAAGCATCGCTTGGCCGGATCACGCACCGCGACAGTCGAGAGGAAGGCTCTCGTTACCTGAGCAACAGATGCGCCCACTGTGGCACTCTAATCGGCGCTCACTACGAGTATCAGGCTTGGGACCACCAGGAGGTCGTGGCGAGGTTCGGCACCGTTGTCGATGACCGGATGCGGCAATTGGCGATCGACCTCGGCGACGAACCGGGATGGGGTGTCCATAAGTGGAGGATCACCAACCGTGAGCCACCCAATTCGACCGCGTGTAGTTGCGGTGTGCAGGTCTGAGCTACGACCGCTTCTGACGGATGCCCGATGTATGGGGCGATGATGAGTGAACTGTTTCTCCCAGGAGTGCCAGCTGACCTGGTCGGCCCGTCATTAGATAGAGCGGGTGGTAATGGACTGGCCTCCGGCAAATTCGCCAGTCCCGAAAGTAGCGCCGCATTGGCGGCGAATGGGTTTGGCTGGTTCATCGAGAGGCCAAGCCTGCTTCCTGCTTTCCCAGGGCTCGATGACATCAGATGACCAGCCGTCTCGGTCGAAATTGAACGCCAGATGCGCTTTCCTTGGCAGGGCGGTCGTCACCCTTGGCTTGATGCCGCCGTTGTGACCCAAACCATCTCATCGGGGTGGAGTCCAAAAAGTACGAGCCACTTCGCGATAGCTGAAATCAGAGGGTCCTTACGCTTCCGCATGCGTCCAAAAACGGCAGAAATCTGCGATTCATAGTCCGCATTGTTCTTGAAATGTTCGCCAGTATCCACTACAAAAAGCTACCTAAGGTAGCAGGATCATATGGCGAACAAAGTTGGTTTGACAGATGCTCGGATCGCAGGATTGAAAGCGCCTGCAAGCGGGCAAATTGAGGTCGCTGATGGCATCGTGACCGGCCTGAGGCTCCGAATGGGAGCGAGCGGCACCAAGACTTATATCTTGCGTAAGCGCGTCCAAGGTAAATGGTTGAACGTGACGATCGGGCGGCATGGCCCGAATTTCACTCTCGCACACGCCCGTCGGAAGGCGCGGGACCTGCTCGTCGACGTTGAGCAAGGCAAAAGCATCGCCAGAAAGCCGGGAGCGAAGAGGAAGGGATCCAAGGGTGTCGGCACCGTCGCCGAGCTATACGAGACATATCTGGCTCAACAGATCGTCGGCAAAAAGCGGAGCGCGAATGAGTTCGACCGGGTTTTCCGCAAGTACATCGAACCTGAGCTAGGCGACCGCCTCGCCGATTCGATTACCCGAAGCGACGTCAGCCGCTTCGTAGAGAAGATCGCATTTGAGCGGGGCAAGGAAACCCTGACGATGGCTCGCATCGTTTATCGGCACCTTTCGACGTTCTATTC
>NZ_BCUA01000004.1 GCF_001591045.1 Sphingopyxis granuli NBRC 100800
GGCGGCGCGCAGCGCGGCCGCCTTGGCGCCGGTCGTCGCGGCGGCGAGCCGCTTCGCCGCAGCGCGCGCGCGCGCGCCCAGGGTGGCGACCAGCGCGTCGGCATCGGCAAAGGGCGGGGATTTCGGGGCTTCGGCGGTCATCGCGCGGCTCCTATCACGCTTTGGCGCGGCGGCGAAAGCCCCGTTGCGCCGCCCGCCTGCGCTGCTACGAAGGCGCGATGAGCGGGGATATCGAAGGCATCGGGGCGGCGGTGACGGCGGGGCTGGCGAGCCGCGCGATCGAGCCGCGGCACGGCGGCGCAGGCGGCGGTCACGAAGGCACGCGCTGCCTCAATTGCGGCACGACGCTCGTCGGGTCGCATTGCCACCGTTGCGGGCAAAAGGCCGACGTCCACCGCAGCTTCGGCGCGATCGGGCACGACCTCGTCCACGCCATCTTTCATTTCGAGGGCAAGCTGTGGAATACGCTGCCTTTGCTCGCCTGGCGGCCGGGCGACCTGACGCGCCGCTATATCCACGGCGAGCGCGCGCGCTTCATCTCGCCGCTCGCGCTGTTCCTGTTCGCGGTCTTCCTGACCTATGCGGTGCTGTCGATGGTCGGCGCGGGCGGCGGCGTCGGCGAAGAGATCGCGCGCGCGGCCGCCGAACAGACGCGCTCCAACGCGATCCGTTCGAGCCTGCAGGACGAGGTCGAACGGGTCGAGACGCGCCTCACGGACAAGAGCTTGCCCGCCGCCGAACGGCGGAAGTTGGAGAGCGCACGCGACACGCTCCAGAAAAGCGCCGACTATCTGGGCGTGGCGCGCAGCCTGACCCGCGAGGAGCGCGCGGCCGGCCCGCCCGTCCTCGCCGATCCGGTGCAGCAGGTCGCGACCAGCGCCAGTTTCGCGACGCGCACGAAGGCCGATACCGGGATTCCCGCCATCGATCACGGCCTGGATAAGGCGATCGCGAACCCTGGACTGCTCTTCTACAAATTGCAGGCCAATGCTTACAAGTTCGCCTGGGCGCTGATCCCGCTGTCGCTGCCCTTCATGTGGACGCTGTTCCCGTTCAGCCGCCGCTTCCACATGTACGATCATTTCGTCTTCGTGACCTATTCGATCAGCTTCGTGCTGCTGCTGTTCGTCGTCGTGCGGCTGCTCAACCTGACGCTGATCGGCGAGGTCGCGACGCTCGGCGCGATGCTCTATCTGCCCTTCCACATGTATAGGCAGCTTCGCGGCGCCTATCGCCTGTCGACCGCCGGCGCGCTCCTGCGTACGGCGCTGCTGCTCTTCTTCAGCCTGTTCGCGGCAATCAACTTCATTTTCCTGCTGCTCGCGCTTGGGCTGATGAGCTAGGATCGGGGCGTGGAGAATGAGGACAGCAGCGCATCGGACCTGATCGACGTCCGGATCGCCGCCCTCGGCGGCTGGCGCGGCGCGACGCTGGCGCGCATGCGCGCCCTGATCGCCGAAGCAGAGCCCGAGGTGGTCGAAACGGTGAAATGGCGCAAGCCGTCGAACCCGCTCGGGGTACCGGTCTGGGAGCGCGGCGGCATCCTGTGCACCGGTGAAGTCTATAAGGACAAGGTCAAGCTGACCTTCGCGAAGGGGGCGTCACTCGACGATCCCGCACGGCTGTTCAACGCCAGCCTCGACGGCAACACGCGCCGCGCGATCGACCTGTTCGAGGGCGATTCGATCGACGCGGCGGCGTTCAGGGCGCTGGTGCGCGAGGCCGTGGCCGCCAATGCGGCGAAGAAACCGCGGGGGTGATAGTCGACCGGTGGGCAAGGCCCTGACTTCGATGGCTCTGGATTGACCGGTTCGTCATTGCGAGCGGCGAAGCCGCGCGGCAATGACGAGGCCTTCCAACCGCGTCTAGCTATACGGCGGCGCGTCCTCGAACTCGGCGAACCACGGATAGTCGTTCGCGACGCTGGCGGTGAAGTTCGGCGGGCGCTTTTCGAGGAAGCTGGTCACGCCTTCGGCCGCGTCGGGGCTGCGGCCGCGCGCGAAGATGGCGCGGCTGTCCCAGCGGTGCGCGCTCATCGGATGCGGCGCGCCGAGCATGCGCCACAGCATATGGCGGGTCAGCGCGACCGACACCGGCGCACTGTCAGCGGTCATCTCGCGCGCCTTGGCGATCGCGGCGTCAATCAGGTCGCCGGGCGTGTGGACCGACTGGACCAGCCCCTTTTCCCGCGCCTCCGCGGCACCGATCAGCCGCCCCGAAAAGCACCAGTCGACCGCGGTCTGGATGCCGACGAGGCGCGGCAGGAACCAGCTCGACGCGGCTTCGGGGACGATGCCGCGCCGCGCGAAGACGAAGCCGTAGCGCGCCGTCTCGCTGGCGAGGCGCGCATCCATCGCCAGCGTCATCGTCGCGCCGATGCCGACCGCGGCGCCGTTGATCGCGCCGAGCACCGGCTTCCTGCTGTCGAAGATGCGCATCGACACGCGCCCGCCCGAATCGCGGATCAGCGGGTGCGACCAATCGATCGTGCCGTCTTCGGCGACCGGGCTTGCCGCCACCCCGTCGGGCAGCGTCGCCGCCTTGTCGGTGCGCTTGTCGTAATCGAAGGTCGCGGCCCCCTGGCCAAGGTCGGCCCCCGCGCAATAGGCGCGGTCGCCCGACCCGGTGAAGATCACCGCGCGCACCGCGTCGTCGGCGTCGCACTCGTCGAGCGCGGCGACGATCTCCAGCATCATCTGGGTGGTGAAGGCATTCATCCGGTCGGGCCGGTGCAGCGTCAGCAGTGCAATGCCGTCCTGCTTGTCGAGACGAATCTGGTCGAAGCTCATATCACTCTCCTTGGGGCTCGGGACATGGTTGCAAGCGGGACGGGTGAAGGCAAGTGCTAGTTGACGTGGACGTAAGCGTAAACCCGTGCAGCCTGCCTGCGCGGTCGGTTCGGGACCGGGCTCATCCTTTTCTTCGACAAGAAATCGTTCCCCGGCGAAAGCCGGGGTCCAGATGGTGCAGCGCTGCCCCGCGTGGACCCCGGCTTTCGCCGGGGAGCAGGTCGGGCCTGCCTGAGCAGCATACGGACCTGATGCGTTCGGGGTGACGGGCGCGAGGCACGCATCTTTCCTACCTTTCCGCCCCGGCGACGCGAGGGATGACGCGCCGCGACTTTGCCGCTATAGGCCGCCTCGTCGCCCCGGCGCCGCGCCTCGCCTGAGTCGCTTGTCGCCGGGGTCATTCTTTTGGTTCCGGCAGAAAGTGTTTGCGCCATGGCCCGTCGCCGCCAGATCTACGAAGGCAAAGCGAAGATCCTCTACGAAGGCCCCGAACCGGGCACGCTGATTCAGTATTTCAAGGACGACGCGACCGCTTTCAACGCGCAGAAGCGCGGGACGATCAACGGCAAGGGCGTGCTCAACAACCGGATTTCGGAGCATGTCTTCACGCTGCTCGGCAATATCGGCGTGCCGCATCACTTCATCCGCCGGCTCAACATGCGCGAACAGCTGATCCGCCAGGTCGAGATCGTGCCGATCGAGGTCGTCGTGCGCAACGTCGCTGCGGGTTCGCTGTCGAAGCGGCTGGGGATCGAGGAGGGGACGCAGCTTCCCCGCACGCTGATCGAATATTGCTTCAAGGACGACGCGCTCGGCGATCCGCTGGTCGCGGAGGAGCATATCGCCTGCTTCAACTGGTGCAGCCAGGACGAACTGCACGACATCCAGGACCTGGCGATCCGCATCAATGATTTCATGAGCGGCATGTTCGCGGCGGTCGGCATCCGCCTGATCGACTTCAAGCTGGAGTTCGGGCGCCTGTGGGACGGCGACTACAGCCGCATCATCCTGGCCGACGAGATCAGCCCCGATGGCTGTCGCCTGTGGGACATGACGACGAACGAGAAGCTCGACAAGGACCGCTTCCGCCGCGACCTCGGCGGCGAGGTCGAGGCGTATCAGGAGGTCGCGCGGCGGCTGGGGCTGATGCCCGAGGGCGGAGATACCGCGGTGCTCGACCTTGAAAGCCACCGCAAGAAAAAGGGATAGTCCGCGGTTCGCGGCGGACGCCGTTCGTCGAAGGATCGCGCGGCCGGCGCTTCCGCGGCTTGACGGGCGGGAAATCGCGGCCAGAACGGACGCATGACGCTTCGCCTGATCCGGCGCGCTTCGGCCGCGCTGTCGCCCCTTCTCCTGCTTGTCGCTCTCGCGCCGCCGACTTTCGCGCGCGCCGATGGCGCGCCGCCCGCCGCCTCCGCCGCCGTCAATCCGCAGACCGACGCCGCGCGCGCGTGGAATTTCGCGGCGAGCGACATAGCGGTCGATCCGAACATCGTCTTTGGCGTGCTGCCGAACGGGATGAAATATGCGCTGCTGCGCAACACGACGCCGAAGGACAGCGTCGTGATGCGCCTGCGCTTCGACGTCGGCAGCTTCGCCGAGGCCGACGACCAGCGCGGGCTCGCCCATTTCCTCGAGCATATGGCGTTCAACGGTTCGACCCATGTGCCCGAAGGGGAGATGGTCAAGCTGCTCGAGCGCAAGGGGCTGGCGTTCGGCGCCGACACCAACGCCTCGACCGGGTTCGACGAGACGATCTACAAGCTCGACCTGCCGGGGGCCTCGGACGACCTGATCGACACCGGGCTGATGCTGATGCGCGAGACGGCGAGCGAACTGACGATCGACCCGGCGGCGGTCGACCGCGAACGCGGCGTTATCCAGTCCGAACGGCGCGCCGGCGACAATTACCAGCGGCGCAACACGCTCGATCATTTCGCCTTTCTCGCGCCGGGCATGACGATCGCCGACCGCTTCCCGATCGGAACCGAGACGGTGATCCGCACCGCTACCGCGGCGCGCATCCGCGACCTCTATAACCGCTATTATCGGCCCGAGCGTGCGACGCTGGTGATGGTCGGCGATTTCGACCCGGCGGCGGTCGCGGCGAAGATCGAGGCGCGCTTTTCGGACTGGGCGGGGCGCGGCCCCGCCGGGCTCCATCCCGATATCGGCACGATCGACTATGCGCGGCCGTCCGCCGCCGACGATTTCGTCGACCCGGCGGTCGCCGATACCGTGACGCTGGCGATGTTCAAGCCGTGGGTCGAAGAGGCCGATACGCGGGCGAAGCGCGCCCGCTCGCTCGCCGAATCGGTGGGCGAGGCGATCGTCGGCCGCCGGCTGTCGAAGATCGCGCTGCGCGAGGATTCGCCGATCGTCGGCGGCTCATTCAGCGAGGCAGCGGGCTGGAAGGTCTTCGACCAGATCACGCTGAGCGCGGTCGCGAAGGAAGGCGCGTGGCGCGAGGCGCTCGCCATCCTCGAACAGGAATATCGCCGCGCGGTCGAGCACGGCTTCACCCAGGCCGAGGTCGACGAACAGGTCGCGATTCGCCGCACCGCGCTGCGCAACGCGGTGGCCGGCGTCGACACGCGGCGCAGCGCGACGCTCGCCGACACGCTGGTCAAGGCGGCGAAGGGCGATTTCGTCTTCGTCCGCCCCGAAACCTCGCAGACCTTGTTCGAACAGGTCGCACCGACGCTGTCGGCCGCGGCGGTCGCCGACGCCTTCCGGGGGCGCGTCGCGGGGATGAGCGCGCCGCTCGCGCGCGTGACGTCGAAGACGGCGATCGAGGGGGGAACCGATGCGATCCTCGCCGAACTGCGCGCCTCGCAGCAGGTCGCGGTGGCCCCGCCGGCCGAGGCGGCGACCGCCGCCTTCGCCTATCAGCATTTCGGCACGCCGGGGACGGTGGTCGCCGACGACCGCGTCGAGGATCTCGGCATCCGCCGCGTCCGCTTCGCCAACCATGTGATGCTGAACATCAAGCGGACCGATTTCCAGAAGGATCGCGTCTATCTGTCGGTGCGCGTCGACGGCGGCGACCTGCTCGCGACGCGCGACGACCCGACGAAGGTGGCGCTTGCCGGGTCGCTCTCGCTCGGCGGGCTCGCCGCGCACAGCCTCGACGAACTGCGCAGCATCCTCGCCGGCCGGACGGTCAGCCCCAGCTTCGGCAGTGGCACCGACGCTTTTGGCGGCAGCGCACTGACCTCGGCGGAGGATTTCGCGCTGCAGGCGAAGCTGATGGCGGCTTTCGTGACACATCCCGGCTATCGCGCCGACGGGCTCGCGCTGATCCGCCGCTACCTGCCGCAGCAATATGCCGCGAACGATGCGACCGCCGCGGCGGTGATCGCGCGCGACGCCGCGGGCATCGTCGCCGACGACGATCCGCGTGCGCAGACGCCGCCGCTCGACCGGCTGATGAGGCTCGACTGGTCGCAGCTCGAACCCGCGATCGCCGACAGCCTGGCCCACGGCGCGATCGAGATCGGCGTCGTCGGCGACATCGACGAACAGGCGGCGATCGACGCGATCGCGGCGACCTTCGGCGCGCTGCCCGACCGCCGCGCCGCCTTCGATCCGCGCACCACGGCGCGGGTGCGGCATTTCGCCACCGACCGCAGCGAACGCACGCTGATCCACAAGGGCGCCGCCGAGCAGGCCGAGCTGCGCGTCTATTGGCCCGCCCGCGACGACAGCGACCTGGCCGAGGCGATGCGGCTCAACCTGCTCGCGCGCGTGATGCAGCTCGAACTGGTCGAGGAGCTTCGCGAGCGGCTGGGCGAGACCTATAGCCCGGGGGCCGGCGCCAGCCTGTCGGACGAATATCCGGGATTCGGCTATCTGGTCGCGGCCGGCAATGTTGATTTCAAGGATCTCGCGACGACGCGCGCCGCGATCTTCGCCATTGCGAAGGCGCTGCGCGACAAGCCGGTCGACGCCGACATGCTCGACCGCGCGCGCCGTCCGCTGGTCGAGGCGATGACCAGGGCGCGACGCGAGAACAGCTATTGGCTCGCCTATGTCGCCGAGGCGACGAGCCGCGCCGACCGCCTCGACTGTAGCCGCAACGGAATCGCGGAAGTCGAGGCCGCGACCCCCGTCGATCTGCAGGCGCTCGCGCGGCGTTATCTGGTCGACGACAAGGCGCTGGTGATCCGGGCGGTGAGCGACAAGGCGGGGTCCTGATCGGGGGACTGGTTCGAATCGGGCGCCGATCGCCTCCCTTCCCGCTTGCGGGAGGGGTGGGGGGGAGGGCCGGCGGCCTTGCGTCGGTTGGCATCCCCTTTCGACAAGTAGCTGTTCCCCGGCGAAAGCCGGGGTCCACGCGGGGCAACGCAATGCCATCTGGACCCCGGCTTTCGCCGGGGAACAGGCCCTTACGTGTGTGAAGGATATATACGCCCCTGCGTCTGCCCACCCCGCCGCGGGTAGCGAGCAAGGTTCGCAACTCTTGCTGTCCCGCTCGCAAGCGTGGGAGTTCGATTCAGCCTCCCCCGACGCTTCCCGGCGCTCTGGCGCGCAGGAAATTGCCGAGTGCGACGAACAGCATTTCGCGGGCGTCGCCGCCGAGCATCTCGCCGCTCAGCCAGTCGAACTGCGCGCGGTTGCCGCGCGCCACGGCGCCGATCATCGTCGCGAGCAGCGCCTCGTCGAAGCTGACGCGCGGGCAGCAGGGCGGGGCAACCGCGAAGGGATCGGGCCAGATCTGGCCAATCGCCTCGACCACCAGCCGGTAACGCCGCGCGGCGAGCACATTGCCCCAGCGCCGTTCGAGTTCGGGCATCGGATCGCGCTCGCTGCGGCGGCAGAGAATGCAATAGCGCAGCGCGAGCACGGCCTGCGCGGCGTCGACGGGCAGGTCGCGGACCAGCGGTTGCGCGGTAAGCCGGCGAACCAGCGTGCTGCTTTCCATGGTGCCTCCCGTCGCGGCCCGGTCGCCTTGCAGTCCTCCCGCCGGGTCCGAAAAAGGTGCCGGCTGCCGCTTTCGCAGCAGCCGGCAGGAGGTGACTGCCTCACCGTGCTATTGAGAATTAATCGCAAATACAAGCAAAAAAAGAGGCACCATGAAGGTGCCTCCGATTCTCGCGGAAATCCGTGCCGGAGGCGCCTTCGCGGCGCCTCCTTGCGGGATGCGTCAATCGTCGCCGGCGGGCTTCGACTGGAGTTGGACGTAATTTTCCATCCCCATCCGCTCGATCATCTCGAACTGCTTCTCGAGTTCGTCGACATGATGCTCCTCGCTTTCGAGGATGTCGGCGAACAGGTCGCGGCTGACATAGTCGCGCACGCCCTCGGCATGGGCGATCGCGTCCTTGAGTAGCGGGATCGCCTCCTCCTCGAGCGCGAGGTCGGCCCTCAGTATCTCCTCGACCGTTTCGCCGACGCGCAGCCGGCCGAGCATCTGGAAGTTGGGCAGGCCGCCGAGGAAGAGGATGCGGTCGGCCAGCTTGTCGGCGTGTTTCATTTCGTCGATCGATTCCTCGCGCTCGAAATGCGCGAGCCGCGCGACGCCCCAATTGTCGAGCATGCGATAGTGCAGCCAATATTGGTTGATCGCGGTCAGCTCGTTCTTGAGCGCCTCATTGAGGAAATCGATGACCTTTTCGTCGCCCTTCATTTTCTTGTCCTGTCATTGTCCGGGTGGGATGGCGGGCGGCATCATAGCCGCCCGGACCCGGTCAGGCCAAGGCTAAAAAGAACGGAAATCCAAGGAAAATCAGGCAGTCGCCGCAGCGTCGCTGATGATATTGCGAGCGAATGACAGGCACTGGCCGCACTTGGGTTTGCGACCCAATTGCGCATAGGCGGCCTTGGCGCTGCGCAACTCGCCGCTCCGCGCCACATCGCGCAGTTCGCGTTCCCTTATTGCGTTGCAGACACAGACGACCATGTGCGAATCCCTCTCAACAACTCTCCCTCTAGAGATAGTGCGAAGGATTCGCAACAGCAAAGATGCGACTGGTTCGCAATCCCGGTTCGTGGCGCGCCGCGGTTCTTTCGCTCGCCGCCCTCTTTCGCCGCCCCTTGCCCGCGCGGCGATTCGCGGGCATAGGCGCGGTCCTTCTCCCACGCTGCTTCGCAAAGGTCCGCCGCCATGAAAGTCCAGGTTCATGTGACGCTCAAGCCCGGGGTGCTCGACCCGCAGGGCAAGGCGATCCACCACGCGCTCGAAGGGCTGGGCTTTGCGGGCGTCGAGGACGTTCGCGCCGGCCGCTTCATCGAACTCGACGTCGCCGACGACGTGACCGACGCCGACCTCGACGCGATGTGCGCGAAGCTGCTCGCCAATACCGTGATCGAAAACTACCGCATCACCCGCGCCTGACCGGCCGATATCGAAGGAGCCACGCCCATGAAGACCGCCGTCATCGTCTTTCCGGGCTCCAACTGCGACCGCGACATGGCGGTCGCGCTCGAAACCGTGACCGGCCGCGCGCCGGCGATGGTCTGGCACCGCGAGAGCGAACTGCCCGCGGGCACCGATTTCATCGCGCTGCCCGGCGGCTTTTCCTATGGCGACTATCTGCGGTCGGGCGCGATGGCGGCGCGCTCGCCGATCCTGCGCGCGGTTGCCGAGGCCGCGGGGCGCGGCGTTCCGGTGCTGGGCGTCTGCAACGGCTTTCAGGTGCTGACCGAGGCGCAGTTGCTGCCCGGCGCGCTGATGCGCAACGCGGGACTGAATTTCGTCTGCCGCAGCGTGCGGCTGACCGTCGAGAACAGCCAGTCGCTGTTCACCGCCGGCTATCGCGCGGGCGAGACGATCACGATTCCGGTGGCGCACCACGACGGCAATTATTTCGCCGACGATGCGACGCTCGACCGGCTCGAGGGCGAGGGACGCGTCGCCTTCCGCTATGCCGATGCGGTCAACGGATCGGCGCGGCGGATCGCCGGGGTGCTCAACGATGCGGGCAATGTGCTGGGCATGATGCCGCACCCCGAGCGCGCGATCGACCCCGCGCACGGCGGCACCGACGGCCTAAGGCTGTTCGAGGCCGCGCTCGGCGTCCTCGCCTGAGGCGACCGGATCGAGCGCCTCGGGCGCATCGCCGTGTGGCGGGTGCAGCCAGCGCCCGACGAGCAGCAGGATCGTCGGCCAGAACATCGTGTTCCAGATGTCGTGCCAGTGCGCCGCGTCGGGCTGGACCGCGGCGTCGCTCGCCTCGACCGTCATGTCGAGCCATTCGCCGCCGCACGCCATCGTGAGCACCGCCAGCCAGGCGACGAACCAGCCGCCGCGCCAGCGCCAGATCAGCCGGACGAGCAGGAAAAGCGCGAGGCCGAAATAGATGTGCAGCGCATCCTTGTCGAGCCCGGTCGCCTCGATGACCGAGACCTTCCGCGCCTCGAACAGCGAGGCCAGTTCGATCAGCGTCATGCCGGTTCAGCCTCTGGCGCCGAAGGGATTGAAGTCTGTGCCTTCGTCGAAGACGTCGACGCCCTCGCGGCGCTTCAGCGTCCCGACCACCCAATAGGTGAGGGGGGTCAGCGCGGCTTCCCAGCCCGTCTTGATCAACCATTGCGACAGCACGACCTGCATCAACTGGTCGGGCGGCCATCCGGCAAGCCCGTAAAAGGCGAGCGGGTAGAAAATCAGGCTGTCGAGACCCTGGCCGACGATCGTCGACCCGATGGTGCGCATCCACAGGAAGCGCCCGCCGGTCCACAGCTTCATCCGCGCGAGAACATAGGAGTTGGCGAATTCGCCGGCCCAGAAGGCGGTCATCGAGGCGATGACGATGCGCCAGCTGTTGCCGAAGACGAATTCGTAGCTCGCCTGCCCCGGCCAGCCGTCGGCGGGGGGCAATGCGACGACGACCCACGCCATGAAGGCCATGAAGGCGAGCGCGGCGAAGCCCGTCCAGATCACCCGCCGCGCGCGTGCATAGCCATAGACCTCGGTCAGCACGTCGCCGATGATGTAGCTGATCGGAAAGAAGAGGACGCCGGCGCCGAACGCCCACTGGCTGCCGTCGGGCATCGGGATGTAGCTGGGTTTCGAGGCGCCGATGATGTTCGACAGCAGCAGGATGGCGACGAAGGCCGCCATCACCAGGTCGTAATAGCGGAAGTGCCGGACGCTGGCGGCGCTGACCTGGGCGGGCCGGGCCGAAGCGGCCGAAGGGGCGACGGGGGAGTTGGGCATGGCGTTGCTGCTTAACCTGCTTTGCGCGATGCGCAAACCACGCTATGCGCCAGCGGGCACCGACCGCGCCGCGCGCCCGTAGCTCAGCTGGATAGAGCACCCGCCTTCTAAGCGGGTGGTCGCAGGTTCGAATCCTGCCGGGCGCGCCACATTCTTGTCCGGTTTCATTTGAGATGCACCTACGGTGCACAAGAATGGACCGGTTTGTTCGATTGAACGACAAGCATTGAGGCAATGCGAAATTTTCGGAGGGGCGATCGTGTCCGGCGCAACAATGCGAAGGTCCACCGATTACGCGAAATTTCCTTGATTTGTGCACTTGAAGAAGGCGACTAGAGGTTATCTGCTGCGATGCTTCGACGGCGGCCGCCTCAGAGCTCAGCCCCGAGCTTCAGGGGATAGAGGATTCCTAAACTGCACTCTCCGAGAGTTGATCGGTCATCGAGCCAGGCCGCCCGCACCGACGATGATCGACAACAAATGGCTTGTCAGCGCAGACGCGCCCTTTCGGTAAGCAATTTCACCCCAATCATCCCAACGGTGCACTCGCTCGGCGAGCCAGGCGAAGAGGTCATCGCGCGAATTTGCGTCGACGAAGGACTGCGACCACGCGATATTTCGCGTCGGCATCCGCGCGCCAACCTTAAGTCCGGTCAACGTCACCAGGTATCGAATTCCCAAATCTTCGCGCGCGAACAGATGGCGGCGAAACCCAATCTGTTGCTCAAAGGTGATCAGCGCCCGCTCTCGTGCCTCGGCGTCGAGTCCCGCGCTAGCACTTACCGCGGCGACAACCGCCGACATTGGCAAGCGCTCGAATTCCGGCTCGCGCGTGGCCTGCAGCATCATGAGGACCGACTTGCCCAACGAGGTCAGTCCCCCGCCGAGAAAATCCCTCCCGTTCGAATTCTCGACCATGCCGATGCTGGCGAGCCAGCACAGATAGAATCGCCAGAACATCATGTCCCCGCCGAAAACATCGTGGTTGCTCTCCGTGCCAAACCAGCGCGCATCGATCGCGGTCATGACCCTCAGCATCAGTTCATGCTGTTCGGGTGCGAAGTGGACCGGCGGAAATCCAAGTTCTCCCTCCCAGAAGGCGTCCCTGACGCTTGCCCAATTTCGCCCAGACGCATCCTCGTAGCCGCGCGGATTGGCTCGAAGCCACCAGCCCCACGGGAGTTCGCCGACGTGACGCTCAAAGTCAGCCACGGCCACCCCCGAGACGAGGGTCGAGGCCGAGCGGCGGCGGCGCGCCATCGCGCGCGGGCGCCGCGCCTCCTTCAGCGATTGCTCGCAGCTGAGCTGCGAGGGCGATCGTTTCCCTGACAACATAGGCATCGTCCCGATAGATCCGTGCAAGCTCCGAAGATTTCGATCCGGAGGAATTCGGCCCATCGCTCGGAATAAGATCGTAGGCATGATCGCAACTGAAGCCGAACCACCACGCATGCGAATCTTCGACGCGGTGGTCGGTTGCGTGTTCGACCGGATGGTAAACCGCCGGTCTTAGTGTCACGTGGCAGATGCGTCGCGCCTCGACGGCTAACCGACGCGTCGGACTCGGACCTTCTTCGCACAGTCTTGAATAAGTCAAACCGCCATGCACATCGATCCCGATGTCCGGCGGAACTGCGTTTGCATCCCAGCCCCAGAGAGGGTGATCCTTCGGAATGCCGACATATCCGCAGAGAAAGCCATTGTCCGTGTTACGCAACATGATGCAGTCGTATCCACTCGCCGTATCGCGCCAGCTGACCTTGTCCGCCTCTCCGAGCCACACCCCCTTGCCACCGGGCCGCGCGTCCTGATCGTAGAAAATTTCTTCTGCGGGAACGACGCATTCGCGAGTTGCATAGGCGCGGCCGGTGACGAGACCGACGCCGCCCTCTCGCGCGACTTCGCCTCCAACGCCGATTAGTTTTGCCAGAGCGAGTTCGGAGTCGACGATCGACAGCAGCGTGTCGTCCGTCGCGGGCGTAACCGCAAGCGTGGCGGCCTTTCGTTTGACGGGCGCCTTATGCCTGCCGGTCGGGACGAGCGCGTTGGACTTGGTGGACCTTTTGGTCATGCCTTTTCTCCAGTCTAATTAGGGGTGTCGATGCGCATAGTTTCGGGCAGAGCATTCATGCCGGTCGGTTCGATGGCACTGTTGGTGCGTAGCGTTCCCGCCACGTCAGCCGCTCGATGATCGGTCCAAGAGCTCGGGGATTGGCATCCAACGAGTAGACATGACTGGCGAGCCACCATTCCTCCTCGGCGCGACGGGCGTCAGGCACTTCTCGCCACCAGCATTTCGGATTGCTCGCAGCGTCCCATCGGTAGCCCCGCATTCGAAGCAAGTCCTTCACCTCGAAGGAGGCGCCGACCGCGCGGAAACGCCAGCTGGGCGCACGGGCGGTGGTGAGCATCTGGGCGAGCGCAGTCGTGCCATCAGGCATATTCTGTCGTAGAATTTGGATCACCGCGTCGACATCGTCCACGGCGCGGTGCGCACCGTGAAAGTATCCGCTCTGCGCAAGAAGCCACCCCAGCGACCGACCGTCGAAACCATTGGCGCGCCAGTCGATGTCGTTGCAGCTGCAGCACCACGCGAGCCCCGCAGCCTCTGGTAGCCGGCGTTCGACATGACGACGGTCGAAGGAGGCATTGTGCGCGCAGACAAATGTAGCGGATTTGAGAAGTCGCAGGGCCACCCCGTCGTCGATAGATTTGCCGGCCAGGTCGATGTTGGTGATGCCAGTTAGGCGCACAATGTCCTCGGGCAGTTCGCATCCCGGATCCTCTAACCACGAGTATGGCCGGTCGATCTTGACGATCACGCCAGCGGGGTCGACGCGAAAGCGCCGCAATGCGAGTTCGATGATCGCGTCCTCATCACCGATACCAGTTGTCTCGCAGTCGACGGCAACGCCGATAAAGGTATCGACCCGGCCGCCGACGCCGGTCTCTCCCTCGCGGACATCGAGCCGGCGCAGCAGGCGCACATCGTCATCGCCGTTCGGCACGCATAGCGCCGCCGGATCAGGAACCTCGTCCTGCATGGTTGTCTCCGATCGTTGAAGGAACTTTGCCTGAGCCGAACGCCCCCGTGAAGGACGGCTGATGTGGTCAGAAATGTTGTTAGGCCGCGAAGCGCTGCCTGAGGCTAATGTTTTAACGACGCGTGCCGACATAGGCGCGGCGTCGACCATCCTCATTTCGGATCAGACGTCGATGCGCTGCTCGATGGTTACTGCGAAATCATTGTGTAATGGATGATCTGCCTCAGGCGCCACACGGCGGATAAGTTCCGCGACGGGCTCCTGCACCAATGCCATCGCCACCGGCGTCGATTGGTGAAAACCTTCGCGAATGTCGGCAACGTTTGCCGCCGAATGTCCAAAGCGTTCACACAATCGGGCTGAGATCTCGGACGGATCATGTGCGATGGAGGCATGGAACGCCTGCAGCATCAGCTTTCGGTCAGAATAGATTATGGTGGCCGTGAACAAGCGGGGCGCTGCCAAAGGCCGATGGCCAGAGCGGTTACGCTTTTTCCCCGCCTTTCGTTTGGACGACGGGTATTGCCGTGATCGTCGGCGCTTGTCCTCTTCATCGTCTGAAAGAAGAGTATCAATAGCCGTTGGAGCGAGGTCGAGCCCAAGTGACAGCCCATGGACGAGAATGCTGCGCAAACAATGCTCGCGCTCGAGGCACGCGTCGATAGCCGCCCTGCCATCAAACAGCCGCCGCGGCGCGAGCATCCATGACATTGGGTCATGCTCGATCCCCTCGCGCTGGAAGCGGCCTCCCGTTTCTACCGCGACCAGCGCAACGCGTGTAATTGCACGTCGCGTGGTGATGATGGCGGTGTCACCGTAGGGACAGTCTTCCGCGAGTGGATCGAGAACGATCGGCTTTACTTCGATTGAGGCAGCATTGCCGGGGATGGTTTGCGGGGCAATGGTCATGAGGTCCATTGGAAGTCTCCTGGTCGCCGAAGTGGCAATTCCTCTTATGCAAAAGCGGGGCGACACCGCTGACGAATGACCATATGGAAACTTCAATTTATATTTCAATACTTCGTGAAGTATTGTATGTTAAGATCGGTTAACTAGGATTGCGAAAACCCTCAGTTTAAGCGCTCCCAAAGGGCACATCGCAAAAACGAATGTCCGATGGGCAGACAACTCTGCTCATTGATCGCGTCAAAAAACGGCTCGAGTTCGGCTCTACCGATCCTGGCAAGGGCTATGTCTTGCCGCGCTTCATTTTCAGCAGCAATTGTTCACGCTGCAAGCGCGCCATTTGTTTGCTCCGATTGTCGGATCGTTCCTTCTTGGACCCTCCACCGAGATCTGCGATCGCAGAAGCGGTCGGTGGCATCAGTGCCCTCACGTGATCTTCACGAATGCGGTCATGGCGCCGCAAATGGCTGAGATGGACCACGAAGGACCAGAGTAAATACATGTTGTCACGGAAGGTGCTTACGAGGTCGCTCACCGCGCCCGGGGTTTCGTCCAGCCGCAATTCAGTGATCAGCCCCACCCTGAACATCTTAATGATCTTCGGTTCCAGTCCCTCCTCCAAGTCAGGTTCGATCAACTGCTTACGCAGCTTCTCGGTGCCCATATTGGTCGCGATCATGCGGATCATCGCATGGGGCAGCGTAAGCAGCATCTGCTTGAGCACAGCTGCATCACTCATGCCTTTGGGTGCTTGCAGTTCATAAAGAATGCCGTTCATGCGGACTTTGCGCTCCGATGCGAGTCGTGGAGCAAGCCGCGCACTTTCCAGCATTACCGTTCCCCAACTGCGCCAAATGTGGCCCATATGCTCTCGCTTTTTCGCGTCGGTCATGTGCTCGAAATTGCGCAGCAGCCCCGAGTAGAGCATCAGCGAGAACATCAAGGCTTCATGAACGTCCGTGATCTTCGGTCGGAAAACTTCCTGCCTGCCTTCCTCGTCCTTCGGCATATCAACGTCGAACTCTTCGTCTTTCTCTTCTGGCGTGAGCGGCGGGGTTGCAATCCTCTCCGCCGCATCTTCGATCGTTTCTCCCCCGTCATCCTTCGGCAAGATATAGGTGTCGAAGATGTTCAGATCGATCGGCTGAAGATGCTTCGTGGCCTCGCCGAAAATCTGCATATGCCGATCTCGCACGAGGTCGATCAGGCGCGGATCATTCCTCGTCTTGCCGGCATAGTAGAGCAGCTCGTTCACGAATGTAAGATAGCGGTCATCCTCCATGACCCACTCCTTGAACGCCGGATCGACCGTCATCCGATAAGCGATGAAATACTCCATCACCCCGCGATAACGGAACGCGACCCGGTCATCGGAACGGCGTTCGAAAATCTTCGCGGACAGAAATTCATCCATCAGTTCGTCGAGCGGGGGCGCATCAAGCCCCATCTCGTCAAGACATTTCCGCATCGCTCCGCGCACATCCTCGCGAAGGGGCACATACTGGTTCTCGCGTGCCATCCAGGCGGCGACGTATGAAAGGAGGTTGGCCTTGTTGTTGAAGTCAAACGTGGCCCGGTAGCTTTGGTTCTCGGCAGCCTTCTCCAAGGTTGTCTCTACGAACTGTTCCATCAGGACTGCGCGATTGACCGGCGCGAACTTTCCGTTCGAGCCGAATATCTCCAACAGGATGGTCCCGTTAGCAGCCGTGAACGGCAGGTTGATCTCGCGGAACTGGTCCTGCAGCCGGTCCAGCCAGCCCTCTACGTCGTCGCAGTGCTCAAATTTGGTGATGAGCTGGCGCATATTTCGGCGCTTGAGTTCCTGCAGCTCGATGAAATCGAACCGCACCGGCATTTCTGGATTTATCTTTGCACCGAACCTGTAGACGGCGTCCCTGTTGCTCGAGAACACATACCTCGCCTTGGGATATGCCTTCACGAACTCACGCAGCAATTGCATGCGCCGGCTATCGTCGAACTGCACGTCATCGACCATGACACACAGGTGGCCCAGCTTGAGAAGGCCCTCCGCATCGTGCCCATCCGGCAATGGGGCAGCACCTCCCCGTATCAACCCAAGCACCTTGTTCACATTCTGAGCGACCTGCGAAAAATCGATTATGACAGGAAGACGTGGAAAATCCTTGCCCTCGATATCCCGCACCATACGATGCCGCAGTTCTCGAAGGAGGCTTGTGCGGCCGTATTCGGGACGTGCATAGATGATCGAGTTCCCGCTGCTCGAAACGAGGTCCCCAAAGGAAACCGGCTCCTCTATTTCCGCCGGTGCATCGGTCATTTTCGTATCGATAATCGACGTCTTCATCATCGGCGGTTCGACGAACCGATGATGCAATTCAGCGTCGCCGCCTGGCGCCGCATCCTCTTCGTCCAGCCGGCGCTTGAACTCTCCGCTCAGATGGGCCTTGAACTTTTCGAAATCGACCGGAGCTGCGATCTTCCGGAAGTGCTGACGGGCGTCATTGTCCTTATACCATTTCCCCCCTTTATGAATGTCGGTGCCTTCATCGAACTCGTTCCGCTCCTTGTAATAGGAGCGGATCAGGACCTCGGTGTGGTCGGTCGCTCTGTCGATCGTGATCAGTGAGTATCCGTTGTAGTATTCTTTCCTCGCAGTGAAGATCGCCCCCGCCTGATCGGTGAAGACTTCGCCCCGCAGGCCCGACACACTCCTCGGCTTAGGATCGTGCATATGGCCGAACAGGTGGTAGTGGGCGTGTTCAGCAATCTGGTCTTCGAGGTAGCGCGAGGTGGCCTCGCTGAGCGAAGCCAGTGGATGGTGCGTCGTGAAGATCCGCAGTGACTTCGGGGTTAACGCCTTCACGGCCTCCATGATTGCATATTCGGGCACGGCCAGATTACGCTCGTCGCCATCGAACTTGTCGCTTCCTCCAGTAGAGAACACGGCGGTATTGAACGTTACGATGTCGACATTGAGCGACTCAACCCGATCGACGCGAACGAAGGCGTTCTCCATTTTACGGACATGTTCGTGGTCATCCCCGCGCAGATAAGCCTGAAGGTCGTTGAACGCTGCGAACTTCTCTCTAGTCAGCTCGTCATATTCGCCGGCATCGAACCGCTGATTTAGCCGGGCCATTTCATCGCCCTTGCCCAAGTCTCCCCGCCACTCAACGTGGGTTTCAGCCGCGTCCTCGGTGACTCCACGCGAAAGATCGTGGTTGCCGGGCGTGAGGAAGATCCGGTCGTCGCTCGTTCCCGTGGCTTTCGAAATGCGCTCAATGAAAAAGTCATACGCCTCGTCGTGCGGATCCACGCCGGCTGCCTGAACCAGATCACCTGTGAAAAGGATCAAGTCGGGCTGGCGATGCCCGATGCACAGCCTCTTCAAATCATCGATCAAAGCGTCGACAACGATGCCCTGTTCCCGCGCCTTGCGCTGGGCATAGTGGAAGTCACTGATGTGCAGGACGGTGATGAGATCAGGATCAGTCATTCTAACCGCATAAGGAACAGTCAGTGAACATGCAATATGGCTGGAATCTCGAAACCACTTGTTTGGCAATAGCAATTCGACGTCCTACAAGGTTGGTCAAATTAGGGAGAATTCGTGCGTGACGATCGAGAAGACATTGTTCGCAGACGAACATAAGATGCGCGGCGCTATGGACGCAGGTGAATATCCGCGCGCACTCACTACCGAAGCAGTGAAGACCAACATTCGACAGGCCGAAGCGCTCGCTGGCGAGATGAGAGCAGGATGAAGGTCTTCGTCAGCAGCGTCATGAACGGGTTTGAGGACTACCGAGAGGCAGCCTTCGCCGCGATCCTGAGTCTCGATCACGATATCCTCCGTGCTGAGGACTTCCCGGCTTCGACCATTCCGTCACGCGTGGCATGCCTGCAGGGTGTGCGGGAAGCAGACCTCGTCGTCCTGATACTTGGCGAACGGTATGGTTGGTCCGAAACTCAATCGGGTATCTCGCCTACGCACGAGGAGTTCCGCGAAGCGGCAGCAGAGGGGAAAGTCATTCCGTTCGTGCAGTCCGGCGTGAGGCGCGAGGAGGCACAGCAACGGTTCGTCGACGAAGTCGAGGACTATGATTCTGGGATGCACCGCGGCCGAACTTTCCAGTCGCCGGAGGAGCTACGCACCGAAGTGACGCGTGCAATCGCCAGGCATCAACTTTCTGCTGCCACCACGCCGGTGGACGTCCCCGCGTTAGTGGGAAAGGCACGAAGCATGATTCCTCCCGAGGAATGCGGCATCGTGCGGATGTCCGGCCCCCTGCTGCATCTCGCGGTCGTCGGTGGTCCAACACAGACCATCCTGCGCCCCAGCGAGATTGAGGATCAGTCGCTGGTGGACGGGATGGTCGCAGACCTGTCCTCCCCCAACGGCTATTTCTCATACCGGCGTCGGAGCGAACCGCGTTTCGATCACGGCGCACTCTGCATCGAGCAGGAGAATGGGGCCGGCCTGCGCATCGATGAGGCTGGCGCGTTGCTTTTGTCCGTGCCGATTGAGGAAGCGACTGGGCACCTCAAGCCCCTGATCGAGGAACATGTCGGTCAGGCGATCAAGGAAGGGCTCGCCTTTGCGGACAGGATGCTAGAGAAGTTCGACCGCACGCAGCGGTTAACGCGCATCGTAATCGCTGCCGACATCAGCTCGAGCGGCGTGTTCGGATGGCGCACGGCCAGCCAGCAGGCGGCCAGTCCCGATTCCATGCAGATCGCGATGGACAGATCAGCGTCGGGTCCCGTCATGTTCAATCCGCCCGATCAGGCGCGGATGGTGTTACGGGCCGAGCGTAACCGCATGACCGAGGACATGCTTGCGCTACTCCGGCGTAAATACAAGAGCTGACAGACCGTCATTCTCGCACCTTAAATAGGCGCGTTACATGGACAAGTCGATGCGAATCATAGACCACGAACAGGCTGCTGCAGCGACTGCGTAAGGCGTAGCGGGCGTTCCAATCTCATGGCTAATCTTAGCCAAATGAATCGCTAAGCCGCGTAATGCCTTTTGAGAATGCGTAGCGCACCACCATCTCAATGAAATGGACATTGTCGACGTCCCTGTAACTCAGTGCAGCCGACGCCTTCGACCCCTCGGGCCCGTTGATTATGAATGAACCGGAAAAGGTCGTCACCGTCACGTCGCCCCAAGCGTATTCAGCGGGCTCGTCCCCCAAGAATTTCTTCCGGCGTAGAATGACAGAGGTGTCCTTTATGATCGCATTGCCGGCATGCAACGCGCGGCCGCTACGCAAATGCGATAAGATCCCGCTGACAATTTGTTCCATCAGCGCCTTCCATAAGCACCCGATAAACGCCTCGAAAATGCGACGATTGCTAAACTCGACCTTCGTGGTCTGACTGCCATCATTCCAAGAAATCAAATATTCGGTTCCAGTCGGGATACCATTGACCGAATTGTTAACTCCGCCCCAGCGCACGCTTCGAACGTCTTCCAAAGCTGTTACTTTGCCATTCCATTCAAGTCCCGAGGGACTAATCGCCAGCCGGGTTTTGAAAATCTTGCCAACGTCAGCTGCATAGGAAATCTCGGCTTCACGCGCGCTGGCCTGTGTCTCGAGATCATCGAGGGCAATGCCATCTTTGGCAATTGCTCCCGCAACTTGTGGAAGAGCCGAGAAGCTGGAACCCACCATTTCCGAGATTTGGCGCGACTCGTTGATAAGATTATGCTTGTTGAAGAGATCGATCGAAAGGTCGCGAATCATAAACGCCAGATTTTCGCTATCTCTGTCTTCCCGTCCCCGCAAAGTCGCGCTCATTTGCATTGGGTAGGTCAGCTCCTCCCACGTAATCAACAACGCAGCTAGTGCATTGATGATTGGCGGAAGAGCATCGGGACGATCGCCAGCCAAGGTGCGGGCCTTTTCGATTAGCCTCTCAGCCGTTGCGACCTCTTTCGCCAAGAAGGGTTGGGCGCGAAGTGCGTAGTCGTCGATAATTTCATGCAGGAAACGCGGAAAGAAATGTGCGCCAGCTGCATCCTTTGCCAACTCATACATGGCTTCCGCCATTTCCGCTGTAGGAGCTTGATCGAGAGCAGTGATAACGGCTCTTCGCCAAGCATGTTGTCTGGACTGAAACGCGTCGGCAGTGATCTGCTCATTTGATATCGCCGGCAGTCCGGCGATTTCGCGATCCTCGTTAATTTCACGAACAACCTGATCAAGCTGGGCTTCTTCGACCGCCGATACGACTTTAGTAACAAATCGCCTAAGCTCCGACATGGACGCCGGCGGCACCTTCGAAGCTACCATGATCAAGGCATTAGCCAGAGCCAATCCAGACAACGGGAGATTTTCTACCTCGCCAATACTGGTTGCCTCAACTGCCTTCATCGCAGTGCCAGGGGCGACACCGGGAAACCAACCAAATTCAGCTTCGACACGCCGCCTCGGATTGATCAACGTTGCACGGGCTTGCTGGCAGGTATCGGGATCGTGGTAGAGCGACTGATTGTCAGCTGCTTCCATGATACGATGGGCGTTGTCTCGGGTGCTTACGGCAAGTAATGCGAACGGATTCACTGCCAAACTGGTATCACTGGACACGACGGCGCCCCTCTGATTCAAGGATATAACGACGCCCATTGACGTTCGCTTCGGCTAGCGGGCGCTGCGAAGCGCGAATTTGCCGGTTCGAGCATGCGCCGTTGTATTTTCTGACGGCTGCGTTGAAGTCGTCAACGTTCCGATTGAAGCGGTCAGAATCTACGCCTTGTAGACTTTCAATCTCCGATTTTTGCGCCGACAATCTAATGTCTTCCGCCATACAATATTGCATCTCAGCCATAGTGAGAGTTGCGCCGCCGGGAGCAGGCATCATCTCTTCGGATGGAGCCGCAACTGGCACGTAATCCGATGTCGAGTCTCCGTCGTAAGGCGTATCTATGCCAGCGCCGCTTTCGACGCCATTGGTCGGCGCAGCCGATCCATCGGTCGCCATGTATTCGCCGGAAGCGTCAGTGGTGTCATCTTCGCCGTCGGATGCGGTTGAGTAGTCTTGCGCCGTTTCGTCATAATCAGGTGAAGATACGTCATCTACTACGGCGCGTGTGCCAGCGAAGAAGCAAGATTTGATCGCTAGGATTAGCGCGATTGCAATGACCCATCCTCCGATCTTCTTAATCCCGCTATACAACGCGCCTCCATCTTGATCGACTGGCTCAGAAGGTGGTCCGGCCCGCGGAGTTGGGGTCTGCAGAGGACGGGGAGCGGCTGCAATTTTATCAGCGGAAGCGATCGCCGCGTCGGCATCCGTCGCGAACGATGAGAGGCCGTCGAAACCAGTGGATATAGGTGGCAACATCGTTAGAAACCTATGCGTCGCTTATCTTCAGGATGTCGAGATGGACACCGCGACAATGCGGTCCCGATTTCCTCGTCTCCCACGCGATCTTTGCGCGCTTTGGCGGCTAGGCGACCTGCTTCTCGCACGACGAACGCCGCATCAGACAACGGTCGATCTGCCAGCCTTTGAGCGAGGCGCGGCACATCAGTGACGTTATTTGGAATATTTTCAAGCAGCGCTTCGAGCAGACCGGCAACCTCATCCGCGCCTGCATGATCGACGTGAATAACGTGATCAAAGCGGCCTCGCCGGAGGATCGCTGAATCGATCGCGTCGATCTGGTTCGTCATGCCTATCACGAGAACCCGATTAGCGCTCGCTTCTGGAATGCGCCTTAAAAACTCGGCAATCTCTTCAACATTGTGTTGATGCGCCCCGGATTCCCGCCTGTTCAAAAAAGCATCCATTTCGTCAATAATGACAACTGCCGGGGCCGACTTCATCGCTTCAGAAAAGATTTCGGCAACCTTGCGTGAAGTCTCGTGGATGTAGGGACTAGCGACACTTGATGCTTCAATAGAATAGCTGGGCCAGCCGAGGTGCTCGACCAGGCGTTCAACCGCATAGGTTTTGCCGCAACCAGTCGGCCCCTCAAGGACAATGCCGCCTGGAAATCCGATGCCCATCGCAGCATAACGATCCTCGTCGGCGACGATGTCCACCACGTGCTCATTAAAGAACGCGGAGAGTTCGCGGCGGCCAGGTAGGGCGAATGGCCCCAATTGCTTTACGCTGTCAGAATTATGAAGCCCCGTGTGCGGCTTGGTCGATGCCTTCCGGCTGCGTCCGAATGGCGTCTTTGGAGCTATTCCCGCAATACCTAAAAGATTGGAGATTTGCTCGTCCGTCGTCATTGGCATGATTTTCTGGAGAGCAACCACGTCGTCAGCTGATATATCGACCCCTCCGGTCAGATATGCTCCGAATACTTGCGCTTTGCTTTTTCGCCTGGCGTTCTCGGATGCGATCAATACAAACGCCTCGAATTCCTCGACGAAAATTGCCTCCTCGATCGTTCCGGATACCCGTGACAATGCCCTAGCGAAGGCCATCGCAGCGTTGGCAGATCGAGGTCGAGGCAGTTTCGATACCGACTCCACGATACCGGTCGCCAATATGAAACGATAACCCCTCCCGCTATAGGTGAGATGGGACCATTCGAGTTCATCCTCTCCGATCAGCGACGAGGGATCTGCGACAATGACTGCACGTCTGCCGTCCCTGGTCACATGGATCCACGCTACCTCGTCAAAAGTAAATGTCGCGCGGCCGAGCTGAACACCATCTGGCAATTGGAAGCCTTGAGGAAACGGAGATCCCTTCATCAGCCCCTCACAATGTTGGCCATAGCGAGCATTTCCTCTTCTCCAATTCGCGTAAAGCGCATGTTGTCGAGCTGAATGAGGATATCGCGCAACTTATCGAAATCTTGGCGTGCCAGGGCTGTCCGGCCTTTGTCTGTCAATCGTCCGTATTGAGCTTGATCGGCGAACTGCTCAGGGCTCTGAGCAAGCCATTGGAAGCGAGCAACGATAAACTCGTCCGAACGCCATAGGATGGCGATATTTTTGGAGCGAAGCTCAGACAAGTGGGATTCGAAGTCGTTTCCGTTGATGTCGATCGAATGCTGCGCCGTGCGCACCAAGGCATCGAATGCTTGCTCTTCATCCGGACGCGCCAGATCGCGGGCCAAGCCATCGAAGCTCTCGATGATACCGTTCAGATCTACTTGGCGAATCAACTTCAGATGATCACGGCGCAGGATTGAGATGTCCTTCCGAGCCGCCCTAATTTCATCAAGCGCCTGCTTGGTTTCCTCCGGTTCTGCCCGGTCGACGTCGATTGCTCCCGCCTTGGCAATCCTGTCACGGATTTGATTTATGCGAGGGTCGTCGATGTGAGCCGCAAAAGCGTCCAGTCTCTCAATGGTCGTCTCGGCCTCCACCGCGACAAGGGTCGCAGCTTGTCCGTAATCCAGCTGCGCGTCCTGACGCGCGTAGTAGTTGTGACCACTTGAGAACGAGCCGCCAATATCGGGCACCGAAATGTCGAGCCGAATGTTGCCTGCGTCAGTAATCTCGTATTCGCAATGAACCTCAGCGCCGGTTGCAATCATGCCTTCATCGAAGTCTGATCCGGAAACACGAAATGTGCCGATGAAGATATTATCTTCGATCGGTTCACGTATCGATCCCTCCCAAAGCTTGAAATTCAGTGCGCCCGGGCTTCCTGCTCGCAGGGTTTCGCCTGCGCGAAACTTAAGCACGCCCTTCTTCGGAAGCGGATCCCCTGCGCGCACGAGAGGCTCGAGGCCTCGCATTCCGTTCCGACCCTCAATTACCTCAATGCTGATCGTGTGCGATGCTGGAATTGCATCGATGGAAGCCGCGGTCCGGCTAATCGTGATACGATCGTCTGGGATGCTCACTGGACCGCCGTCGGCGTCGAAAACGAAGACACGAAAGGCATTCTGCCCTGGCTTCGACAGAGGGAGGTCAATCGACGCACCATCCTTCAGCAATTGCCGACCGGACGACCAACCTGTGTCCAGACTGTCCACTTGGAATTCGCCGACCATGCCCCCGACTTTCCTCGCGACGATTTTAGCCGACGCATCAGGAGTCCTTGCGACATAGGCGAATTCGAGCCCGTTCGAAGAGAGCGAACTACGGGCAGATTTCCTGCCGCGACTTTCAGTTTCCCAATTGATCGATTCCGCGAAAATAGCTGCACCTTCTGCAACCGCCGTCATCGGGTTAACGTCAGTGGAGGCAGAAATGCCAAGCTCGAATGCAACCTTGTCGCGAAGCGGCTTATATTGTGTCGGACCTCCCACGAAGACTACCCGATCAACATCGTGTGCGCTGATCCCGGCCTGATCCAGTGTTTCGCGCGCCGAATGAATGGCTTTCTGCAAGATGGGGTCGATGAGCGCATCGAGACGGGCACGGTCTAGGGGGATGTCAACATAGACTTCCTCTCCTGACCGATCCCGGACTCCAATCTCAGTCTCGGACAGCGCGATGACCGTATCTTCGGCGTGCGAAAGCTCGATCTTCGCTTTCTCTGCGGCCCAGGTCGCCATGCGGACCAACGTGTTGAACATCGGATTGGTCGCGAAGTCGTCACCGATGTCGAAGCTATCCACCAGCCAAGGCTTCACCACCTCATCCATGAGCGCGCGATCGATGTCGCGTCCACCGCACATTTCAACGCCGCCGTGAGCGAGCAGGCTGACGCGTCCCTTCATGCTCTGCGCGATTGCGATATCGAGCGTTCCTCCGCCCAGATCGAACACGAGAAACGTGCCATCACGGTTGCGCTGGCGCATGATGCTCATCACTGCGGCAACGGGTTCCTGCATGAGCGCGACGCGACCAATCCCAGCGCCCTCCGCGGCGGTCAATGTTGCGTCCTTCTGCATCTGATTAAATGCCGCCGGCACGGTAATTACCGTGCCCGTATCTCCGCCATTGCGCATTGACTCTGGTAGATACCCAAACAGGGTTCGTAAAATCTCGGCAGAGCATTCCTCGGGCGTCATTGTCTTATCGAGCGCCTTAAGTTTGATAGGCGTGCTGGTGCCCATCATGCGCTTAAAAAGAACCGCTGCGTTATCCGGATTACGAGCCGCATTATTGTAGGCGCGCGTCCCGACGAACTTATTGCCTCGTCGATCGAGGAATATTGCGGACGGAGTCACATCATGCTGCTCCGGGCTTTTGTAAAGAGACACGGATTCGCCGTCAAAACTCGCGATGGCGCTATTGGTAGTTCCTAGATCGATGCCAACGTAATTCATTCCATCACTTCCTAAGCATCATCGTGCCAGTCCGGCGCACGCCATCGGCACCCATGACAACGGGTTCCATCATTTGGTCGACGAACAGATCATCCTCAGGGCCAAAGTCGGCAGCATTGAGCGCCGTGGCAGCCATGCCGGGCTCATACGGTTGCCCTTCAAGATCAACGATGCGCAATCCGAGTGGCGAGAGCGTGTCCTCCAGCTTGCGCTGAAAATAGCGGATCTGATTGGATTGTCGTCCTGCCGATTTGATGTCCCGGGTATCGATCGATCGTTGAAACATGCGGCATAGTCGCCAGCTTTCGACTGCGAGGCCGATTAGCAAACCCTCGGTGTCAACTTGTCCGTCCACGTCCGCCCGCCCCTCAATTCGCATTCAATAGTTACTTAAACCGTGGCATTGTTTTAGGTTGGAACCATGCACTTCGCCAAGAGCATAGCTGCTAAATCTGAAGATTTTTATTTGGCGTAAGCGCCTTACGGGCGAACCATGGATCATCGGTGCGCTCCACCCTTAGCTTCGCCGCCGGATATTGCGTCACGACGGTCATTGCCTCCTCCGCGTCAGCGCGCAGCCATGTCTCGTGCGCGTCAGGGTGCAAGATCACCGGCATTCGATCGTGAATGTCCCAAAGTTCTTTGGTCGCATCGACCATTACGCCGGTATATGCGTTGCCCCATTCATCAGTGGGTCGCCAAAGTCCGGCCCATGCTGCAACCGGCTGGTCTGCAACGCTGATCCAGGTTCGGGTCATCTTACCCGCTTCGCCCTCTGCCTCTGCAAATGACGTGAATGGGATCAGACATCGTTGAGCTGGATCGGTGAACCACTGGCGCCATATGGTCCATAATTTATCGTCCCGAGCGTTGTTAGTCGCTGTCGGCTTGTTGGGCTTGCCGGTTCGCTTGTTGTTCGAGTGCCTCGGGAAACCCCAGGTCATCTGCTCGAGCACCCGCTCCCCGTGAACTTCGCGAACGACAATGCCGGGATACTGCGGATAGACGTCGGCGGGCACATTGAAACCGTAGGTCGCAGGTGTCGCGAAAAGCGAAGCCATTTCCTGCACCGTCGATTTGTTGGTGTAGAGATTGCACATGCGAATAGACTGGCGCCGGGTCGAGGTCTGTCAACTGTTTCGATGTGGGAAGACGACGTAAGTTTCCAAACTTTCGAGTTGCAGCGTGTCGCCTTCATGGTTCTGGCAGTTTGAGGTCAAACTCTGACCGCCACCATTCTCGGTTCTCGGGCGTGTTTGTTCCGCGGCTTCCCGGGCGATCCAAAGTTGGGTTGGATATTATACTGATTGCCCGGCGCAGTCCCGACAACCACCGAAAGCACTTCTGCAGATCCTCCCATGTGATGGAATGCTTTTCGCCGTTAAGTTCCCAATGCAGTTGGGCTGGCTCCTGCCCATTTTCCGCCGAGATGCCGACCAGCCCGTGACATAAGCCATTTCGCATATCGAGGGGGCCTTGCAACTGACATCGCACGACCTTGGCCAACGAAGGGCACAGTGAGGTGCCTGGATGCGCCGCGATCACTGCGCTTTCCCAAGTTCGCACGACGGCTGCAATGCCGTGAGCCCGTGGCGGCAGGGAGCCATGAAAGCGAATGACTTCGTCGCGCAAAGACTTTTCCAGCCTTGACCATACCAACAGCAGCGATCCCAATGAAGCGCTGATCCTGTCATAGTTCACTTCCAACGTAGTGCGACCTCTGCTTTCGCCATCGTCGGATCGCCATATTACCCACGCCCTAATGATTGGTAATCTGCGGAAGGCGCCACTTAACTTCGCGGCCGCTGTGTTCCCTATCGGCGGCGCCTTAGCTGGCGCTTCCATTCGATGATGTCGGGCATCGGCAACTGCCGCGTATGATCAATGTTCACCAGCTCGAGCGTTGCGAGCGTCCGCTTTCGTTTCGCAAAATAGCACTGCAGGCACCGCATACGCTTACGCACCTCGGGTAGCCGATCGTTCCAGCCTTTGCGCTCGAACAGATACCAGAGCGCGTGCGGATCGAAGATGCCAACATTCCCACACTTGCAAGACACCTGGACGGTATGATGCCTGCACGCGACGTCGAAAAGGTCGCTGATGGGGTTCACTAGCTGCCGACTCATGACTCGACAAAAGAGAACGAAAGAGGAACAATGGGCAAGAGAGATTCGAGTCGGAGTGTGGAAAAATGGATACGATCGACCGCAAATATCGCGGGCTGGAGATATGGGACGTCGATGACGTTGCACCCGAGATCAGAGACGAAGCGACCGCTGCCGCGTTGGCGGTGCTCGATCTAGAAGGCGTGTCGCCCCTGCAAGCTCGCGTTGCGCAGTTCACGCTAGAAGCGATGGATGACAAAGGCGTCCTCGATCGCGCTGATCCGTCAGACTTCGGCCTCAATATGGCGCACCTAAATGCTTGCCGAGAAGCTGAAGGCGCCGCCCGCCGATTGATTGAAAGGCTCGCGCCGAACCGCGCCGAACCCTATCTTATGCTCGGCGTCGCAGAATGGGCGCTAAGCGAATGGCAGACCCACGATACGGATCCGACCAAGTTATGACACCCGGTCACAACGGTAAGCCAGAGGCGGACCGCATCGCCGATTACCTGGAAGGCAAGGCACAGCGGTTCAAGGATCGCGCAGGCCGAACGGGCGATGTTGATCTACGCACTCGCGCCTCGACCCTGAATGCAGCCGCGTCGGACATTCGCGCGCGGTTGTTTGACGACTGACATGCACCGTGTTGATCGCGATTATCTCAGCACCTGTATCTATGTAGCCATCAAAACGATGCGTGCCGGGAAGAATGGAAAAGGAAAACATCCGGTCCCCGAATTGCGGGATGACTGGAATGTGCAGAAGCTGGTCAGCGTCGTGCTGAACCAGGTGGACAACGACAGCACGTTCGTTTGCCGCGCCGGACCCGACCCCACTGACATCGCATTCGTCCCATCCTACTCGACGAGGAAATTCGGGATCGACGAGCGGTGGCCCGATGGTATCCAACCGCGATGATGTTCACACTCCTGCTTGCCGCTGCCATCGTCCCCGCGGGGCAGGCCTTCGATTGCACCCCAACCGCGGTGTGGGACGGCGATGGACCAATCTGGTGCGCGGAAGGTCCGCACATACGCCTCTCCGGTATTGCCACTCGCGAGATGGATGGGACATGTCGTCCAGGGCATCCTTGTCCCGCCGCCGATCCCATCGCGGCACGAGATCATCTTGTCCGCTTGCTCGGCGACCGTGGCGGTGTGCGCCCCACAGGTCACGTCATTGTGGTCGGGCCGGTTATGCGATGCAGGTCAGCTGGTTCGGCCGGCGGCAATCGCACGGCCGCATTTTGCACTTCGCCCCGATCGGGTGATATTTCCTGCGCGATGGTGCGAGATGGCTATGCTGCGAAATGGGATCGCTATTGGAAAGGTCATCGCTGCCAGTGAAAGATGATCCGGAGGAGAAATCGCTGGCGTTCGCGATCGAATACTGGATGCTGACGGCATTGGTCGCCGGATCGTTCGTAGTCGGTATGATATCCGCAGTGAAATATCAGCTCAAATGATTGATCTTGAATGCCCGCGTGGGGGATGTAGCGCGGAGTATCGCGATCGCGTCCGCCCATATCGTATTTGTCGGAGTGATCCGGCACTGACAAGGTAAGCTACGCCATGGTTGACACACTGGATCTAAATACAACTTACCAAGCGATCATTTCGGCGGCAAAGGCACGCAAATTCATAGCCTATGGCGAAATCGCAAAAGCGCAAAGCCTCGATTGGCAAAAGGTGCGCTATGTCATGAATAGTCATCTTGAGACTTTGCTGGGAATAGCCGCCGCCAACGATTGGCCCCTACTGACGGCAATTGTGGTGAATCAGGACGGACTTCAATCGGGCAGTATGGTCGACAGCGCGATGGAAGGGTTCGTTGCGGCGGCGAAGCGAAATGGACGCTCGGTATCTTCGCCTGCTGATTTCGTTCGCGCCGAACAAGAAGCTACATTCGAATGGGCGCAAACTGCTCCAGAAAATCTTCCCGACGAAGTCGGTGCCTCATCAGCGCTAAAGGGGGCAGCGGGCCCAAGGTTCGTTCAATATTTCCCACATGTGCTCGATTTCCTGCGTGCGCATGGCGGCTCAGCGGAGCCGCGCGATGTATATGCTGCGCTGCCCAGTATGACTGAAGTTGGCGAGGACGAACTCACCAACAAGACTAAAGGCGGGCAATCTAAATTCGAGAACAAGGTCGGCTGGGCGCGGTTTTACCTCGCCAAGGCCGGACTTATTGACGGCAAGGATCGAGGCGTGTGGTCCCTGACGCCAGAGGGACGCGAAACCCACCTCGATCACGCGTCTTCTCTTGCTTTGTTCAAAGACGTTCAGTCGCGTTTCAAGGTGAAAGGCGGCAGCGATGTCGATGATGATGCACCCGCACCCACGATAATTGATGACACGCTACTTTTCGACGATCCCAACCGCCGATTCTGGTTTGTAGGTGCCGCGTGGGGTGGCAACGACGATCAAACTGATCGGTTTGTCGACGAAGGAATCTGGCAGAACGGTTACGACGACAAATTCTCAGAGCACGTGCAGCGGATGCAGGTTGGCGATCGCATCGCAATCAAGGCGGCATTCACGCAAAAGTATAATCTGCCGTTCGACAACGCTGGGAAGACGGTTTCCTGCATGCGGATCAAGGCTATCGGGACGATCACCGAAGCTTCAACCGACGCCAAAACCGTGAAGGTTGAATGGCAAAAGCTCGATCCGCCGAGGGAATGGTATTTCTACACTTATCGGGTGACCGTTGTGGAAGCGAATGCATCAGATGACATGGCGAGGCAACTGATCCAGTTCGCGTTCGGCGATCATCAACAAGACTATGAATTCTGGCTGCGCACGCCTGCTTTCGCCAAGAAGTATCGCCCCCAAATTGCGTTGGGCCTTGAACCGTTTTTCAGAGACGAACAGGACGAGACTGAGATCGAAAGTGACGAGTCCGCTTTCGAAGGGTATGATTTAGACACAATCGTCCAAGAAGGCTGCTTCCTTGACGATCACGAGCTTTCGGATGCGTTCGACCGGTTGAAGGCGAAACGAAACCTCATATTGCAGGGACCGCCTGGAACTGGAAAAACGTGGCTGGCGAAGCGGTTGGGATACGCGCTCATCGGAACCAAGGATCGCAAGGTCACGCGAAGGCGCCTGCGTTCAATTCAGTTTCATCCATCACTGTCTTACGAAGATTTTGTGCGTGGCTGGCGTCCCCATGGGAACGGGAACCTCTCACTGGTCGACGGCTTGTTTCTTGAGGCTGTCGAAACTGCGCGCGCTGAGCCTGACCGCCCTCTGGTTGTGGTCATCGAAGAAATCAATCGAGGCAACCCAGCGCAGATTTTTGGCGAGATGCTGACGCTGCTCGAACGGGATAAGAGGCGCGAAGAAGAAGCCATTGAGCTAGCGTATCGTCGAACCGAGGCCGAGCGCGTATTCATTCCGGAAAATCTCTATTTGATCGGGACGATGAATATCGCTGATCGCTCCTTGGCCCTTGTCGATCTCGCGTTGCGGCGCCGCTTTGCGTTTGTCACGCTCAGCCCAAGACTTAATGATCGATGGAAAGCCTGGTGCAGCGAGCACGCGCAAATTGACGAAGCGTCCATCGCCCTGATCCAGCAGCTCTTCACCGAGCTGAACGCGGAGATTGCTGGCGACCGGTCACTCGGTCCGCAATTTCAGATTGGGCACAGCTACGTCACGCCAGCAATATCGGAGGTCGTCAATGATCCGCGGGAATGGCTACGGAAGATTGTGACCACCGAAATTGCGCCGCTGCTCGAAGAGTATTGGTATGATAATCCAGACCGCGCTCGGAAATTGACGGGGCGACTGTCAGAAGCGCTGTGATGCTAACCGCGGAAATCGATAGCCCGGATGAGGAGGCTGACGGTCTGGTCGGCAAGATTCCGATCAAGAACGTCTGGCTTCTGTTTCTATATGCTTCTGGTCTTGCGCAATTTCGCGATCGCTTTGATGCAGAGGTCGAGCAGTCTCCCGACCTCAAATCCCTGATCGCGCGCCTCCTCTGCTATGCAGTGGAAAAACGACTTCGCCGAAATCTCAGCTTTGGTTATCGAAACCGAAACGAGGTTCTGAAGCGCATCCGAGGTCGCATCGATATTCTACAAACCGTCTCGGGAAATCTCCTCCGGCGCGGTGAAGTCGCATGCCGGTTTGAAGAACTTACGATTGACACTCCACGCAATCGATTGGTCCGGACAGCTTTGGCGCGTTTGTCATCGATTCTCGATGACTACGATCTCGCGCACCAATGCCGAACTTTGGCAAACGATCTCGGGCGCGTAGGTGTTTCTGGCCGCGAGCCCACACGATCGGAGATGGCAGCCGATCAAGTTGCACGCCATCAGGGCGATGATCGCCTTATGGTGTCACTTGCGACCGCCGTGTTCGATTTGGTCTTGCCCATGGAAGCGGCCGGCTCGCGCGCGGTGCCAAAGGCGGAGCGCGAAGAGACAGAATTTCGGAAACTCTTTGAGAAGGCCATCGGCAACTTTTTCGCCGCCGAACTTGATCGTGATGATGGCTGGAGGGTTTATCCCGGAAAGCATTATAGGTGGCCCGTTCAGGCAGCGTCGCATGGCCTAGCAGAATTCATGCCAATTATGATCACCGACATTATCATTGAGAACGAACGGCAACCGCGCCGGATCATTATCGATACCAAATTTGCGAACATTTTGACGGTATCAAACCACAGTGCTGAGCGGTTCAAGACTGGGCACCTCTACCAGCTTTACGCCTACCTACGTAGCCAGGAAGAAGACCACGATCCGGGATCATGGGATAGCGAAGGGTGGTTACTTTATCCGTCGATAGGCAAGGATGTCGACGAAGCCGCGACAATCCAAGGACATCGCGTTCGGTTGGTCACCATCAATCTGTCGCTGCCCAGCAGCGAGATCATCGCCCGTCTCAGAAATCTTCCGCTGCGTAGCGCGGTATCATACTATCATACGGCGAGGCCGCCGCAAGGAGCGCCCGCTGAACCAATGTAGGCGGAATTTTGCCGCGAACCGCGGCCAAGCGACGCAATGAATCGTCGATCGGCGCGGCTCAAATTTTTGTTCCAATAGTTCGCGAAATATTGTAGGTTAACGTCTCTTAACTACGGAATGCGGACTCCTGCCGCTTGCGGGATCTGCGCTTTCGTTTCAGGAGGCGGAATGGAAAAGAAGAGGGCCCGGATGGCGATGAGCGCTTTGAGCCAGGAAACGCGGCTCGCAGTGTTCATGCTGCTGATTGACGCAGGCGATGCGGGTTTGGCGGCAGGCGCAATCTCGGAAACGACGAAGACATCGCCCACGGCAATGAGCGCGCATCTTGCCATACTGTCCCAAGCTGGACTGGTTAAATCAAAAAAGGTTGGTCGCAAGGTGATCTACCGGGCACTGCCTCGGATTGCAGATGAACTGGCCGACTTTCTCAGAAATATCACCGGGTCCGATGCACGCCCCTGATAATCGGAAATTTTGAATTCGTTCCACGGCTGGCACGCTTTGTTTCT
This sequence comes from Sphingopyxis granuli NBRC 100800, assembly GCF_001591045.1. Classification (GTDB taxonomy): domain Bacteria; phylum Pseudomonadota; class Alphaproteobacteria; order Sphingomonadales; family Sphingomonadaceae; genus Sphingopyxis; species Sphingopyxis granuli. The sequence goes on from NZ_BCUA01000004.1 coordinate 33,668, forward strand.
CAGGCAAAGCTAGACCTGGATAATGATCGTGGTTTGGCTCGATTCTGCGAGCATCCTATAAGGAAATATTCCGCTTCCGCGGAACGATTGGAGAGTATGAGTGGCAACGCAATTGACTGGTCAAAGCACTACGCTAGCTTCCTTTATCTGGAAGAACGCGGACGATCTCTGGGGCGACTTCAAGCATACCGATTTCGGCAAGATCATTCTTCCTTTCACCCTGCTGCGCCGCCTGGAGTGCGTGCTGGAGCCGACGCGCGAAGCAGCGCAGGAAATCTGCGCTAATCTGGCAGGTGAGGACATCGACCTCGGCATCATCTTGCGCCAGACTACCGGATTCCCGTTTTACAATACCTCGAACTACACGCTGGGGACTCTCGGAGCGACGCGGACGCGCCAGAATCTCGAGGACTACATCTCCAAGTTCAGTGACAACGCGCGCGTGATCTTCGAGCAGTTCGACTTTGCGAACACCATCGCCCGCATGGATAAGCAAGGCGTCCTCTATCGTATCTGCCAGAACTTTGCGGACACCGACCTGCACCCAGATGCCGTGCCCGAGCGCGTTATGAGCAACATCTACGAGGATCTCATCCGTCGGTTCGGCGCTGAAGTGAATGAGGCGGCCGAGGACTTCATGACGCCCCGCGACGTCGTTCATCTCGCCATTGAGCTGTTGCTTGATCAGGACGACGAATTGTTCGTCAACAACCCTGGCCTCATTCGCACGCTCTACGACCCGACTTGCGGCACGGGCGGTTTCCTGTCGGACGGCATGGAGCACGTTCAGAGCCTGCGGGATCGCTACAACATCGCGCCAGTCGTCGTGCCGCATGGCCAAGAGCTTGAGCCCGAGACGCATGCTGTCTGCCTTGCCGGCATGCTCCTCAAGACACTGGAATCCGATCCTGGCCGCGATCTCTCGCAGAACATCAAGCTCGGCAGCACGCTGTCCAACGACCAATATTCGGATGAACGGTTCCACTACTGCATTTCGAACCCGCCATTCGGAAAAAAGTGGGACAAGGACCAGACTGCTGTCTTGCGCGAGCACAGCGAGAAGAAGTTCGAAGGGCGCTTCGGTCCCAAGCTGCCTCGCGTTAGCGACGGCTCGATGCTGTTCCTGCTGCACCTAGTCAGCAAGCTCGAAACGCCGGAGCGGGGCGGTGGCCGCGCTGCCATCGTGCTTTCGGGATCGCCGCTGTTCAACGGCAACGCTGGTCAGGGCGAATCTGAGATCCGGCGTCACCTTCTGGAGAACGATTATGTCGAGGCGATCATCGCTTTGCCAACCGAGATTTTCTTTCGCACCGGCATAGGAACTTACATCTGGCTGCTGTCGAACAAAAAGCCGGGAACGCGCCAGGGCAAGGTGCAGTTGATCGATGCCACCAGGCTCTACACGCCCATGCGCAAGAGCGAGGGCAACAAGAAGCGCGCCATCAGCCCCGACCAGACCCGCCAGATCGTCGCCAGCTACTCAGCCTTCGAACCGACCAAAACTTCGAAAATATTCGACTACGAGGAGTTCGGATACCGTCGGGTCAAGGTATTGCGCCCGCTGCGCATGAAAATCTTGATCACCGAGAAGAGCTTCGAACAGCTCGAGGCGGACTCGGCGTGGAACAAGCTTGCCGACGAGCAGAAGGAAGCCTGGACCTCGACCCTGATCGCCCATGCGGGCCGCGAGCAGGCCTATGACTGGCTGGAGCCGTTCGCCAAAGCTGCCGCCAAAAAGAACAAGGCGCTCGGCAAGGTGGGCAAGCCGCTGATCAAGGCGTTTGTCGGCGCCTTCGGCGTGCGCGATGCGGAAGCGGATCTCGTTGTCGACAGTAATGGCGATGTGGTGGCCGACGATACTCTGACGGACTTCGAGAACGTGCCGCTTGGTATGACGATTGAGGACTTTATGGCGAGCGAGGTGCTGCCTTGGGCCGGTGACGCCTACGTTGATCGTAGCTATCGGGATGAGCAGGACAAAGGCATCGGCGTGGTAGGCTACGAGATCAATTTCAACCGCTATTTCTACGAGTATCAGCCGCCCCGCGACCTCGAAGCGATCGATGCTGATCTAAAGGCTGTCGAGGCGGATATCGCGTCAGTGCTAGCGGAGGTGACAGAATGACTTTTTCACCTAGTCAGCATCTCAATGAGAGTGCGGTAAAATCTTGGAACCGAATCCGTGCAAAAAGCATCATTCGAGAAGTTGATGACCGATCCATGGACGGCGCTGAGGAACTTCTTGGTCTGTCAGCGGCACGGGGTGTTCTAAAAAAATCAGATATCGCACATCGATCCGCCGACGCTGAGAGCCTTATCGGATATAAACGAGTCAGCCAGGGAGACCTTGTCTGCAATAAGATGCAGGCTTGGAATGGCGTCTTTGGAATTTCTCCATACGCCGGAATAACTAGCCCCGATTATGCTGTTTATCGCTTTTATGAAAATTGTGAGCCAAGCTTCATTGAATACCTCGTCAAAACGCCTCTTTATGCAACTGATTTCAAGTGTCGATCGAATGGTATTGGCACGGGGTTTATGCGTCTGAATCCCTCTGAATTTCTTGATACCGATTTCTGGCTTCCGTCGATGGACGATCAACGTGCGGTCGTGCAATTCATCGACATCAGAGTCAATCAGCTTGATCAATTGGTCGAACGGAAAAACAAATTCATTCGACTTTTGGCCGAGCGTATGACGTCCAGTGTGATTGAAGCAACGAAGCCGAGGGCAGAGTGGCACAGTAGGCCGTTTTGGACGATTGCACAGCCGAAGAGCATTTCGGGCCAAGTGGGCGAAGCTCTCCTCTCTGTTTACCTAGATCGTGGCGTTATTCCGTATTCAGAGGGCGGCGGCCTCGTTCATAAGCCAGCAGAAAGCTTGGAAAAATATCAGCTCGTTGAGCCGGGTGACCTCGTCATGAATAATCAGCAAGCGTGGCGAGGCTCGCTCGGCGTATCCGAGCACCGGGGCATTGTCAGCCCGGCATATCTAATCTTCGAGCTCGATGGCGAGGAGTTAGACTCGGCGTTCGCCAACTACGCATTCCGTAGTCGTCACTATGTCGACCAGTTCATGCTCGCGTCTATGAGCGTCGGCGACATCCAGCGGCAGATCAAGTGGCCCCATCTGCGTCGCGTCATGGTTTCGCTGCCGCCTCTCTCCGAGCAGAAGCGTATCGTTGAAGAACTCAACACTCGCCTTTCCCGACTGGAAGGGCTCATCGCCAGCACGCGCCTGAGTGTGACGTATCTGCAGGAAAAGCGCACCGCCCTCATTACCGCCGCTGTAACCGGCAAGATCGACGTCAGGAATGCCGCATGAGCGACCTTCACCACGAAAAGCACCTCGAGGCCTATATCGTCGACAAGCTGGACCAGCAGGGCTGGCTCGTCGGTGCCTCGACGGATTACGACAAGGACTTCGCGCTCTACACCGACGACCTCGTCGAATGGATCAAGGAAACGCAACCGGCCAAGTGGGACAAGCTCGTCGCGCTAAACGCAGACAACGCACTTCAGGTGCTGAAGAACCGGCTCGATCAGGCGCTGGAAAAGCACGGAACCGTCCAGATCCTGCGCCGTGGTTTCGACATTGCCGGTTGCGGTCACATCGACGTAAGCGAGGCCGCCCCGGAGGATCAGCGCAACCAGGATGTGGTTGCCCGCTATGCTGCAAACCGCCTGCGCGTGGTTCCGCAGCTGCGATACCATCACGGCGCAGACTACGAGATCGACCTCTCTTTTTTCATCAACGGCTTGCCGGTCGCGACGGTCGAGCTCAAGACCGACTTCGTGCAGTCAGTCGAAGCGGCCAAGCAGCAGTATCGCGAAGATCGCCTGCCGGTTGATCCGCGCACAAAGCGCAAGGAGCCGTTGCTCGCCTTCAAGCGGGGCGCCGTGGTGCATTTTGCGATGTCCGACAGCGAAATCTGGATGACGACCAAACTGGCCGGCGAGAATACGTTCTTCCTGCCCTTTAACAAGGGCAACAAGGATCGCGCCGGCAATGAAGCGCGAGACGACGGCGAATACCCTGTCGCCTACTTCTGGGAGGATGTGTTGCAGCGCGACGCATGGCTGCGCATTTTCCACAGCTTCGTCTATGTTGAGAAGAAAGAGGTCGTCGACCTCAAGGGCAACTGGTCGATCAAGGAAACGCTGATCTTTCCGCGCTTTCATCAGTGGGCCGCCGTGAACAAGATGATCGCGGACGCCAAGGAGAAAGGGCCCGGGCAGGCCTATCTTTGCGAACATAGCGCTGGATCAGGGAAGACGTCGACCATTGCGTGGACTGCCCACGATCTCGTGAAGCTACGCCAGGACAATGGCACGCCGATCTTCGACGCCGCCATCATCGTCACGGACCGTAACGTGCTCGACAGTCAGCTGCAGGACGCGGTCCAGCAGATCGATCACCAGTCCGGCCTGATCGCAGCAATCGACCGGGAGACCAGTTCGAAGTCGAAGAGCCAGCAGCTCACCGACGCGCTGCTCAAGGGCGTTCCCATCATTGTGGTCACGATCCAGACTTTCCCTTACGCGATGGAAGCCATCCTCACCGAGAAGTCGCTCAAGGAGAAGAACTTCGCGGTCATCATCGATGAGGCGCATACGTCGCAGACCGGCACCACTGCCTCGAAACTCCAGGCCACCCTTGCGCTGAGCTCGAAGCAAGCCATGGACAAAATGACTGTCGAAGACCTACTGGCTGAAATTCAAAACTCACGGGCGCGCCCGAAGAATATCTCGCAGTTCGCGTTTACCGCGACACCCAAGCACTCGACGCTGATGTTGTTCGGGCGCCCGGCCGACCCAACAAAGCCGGTATCGGACGACAACAAACCGGAATCGTTTCACCGATACAAGATGCGGCAGGCGATCGACGAAGGCTTCATCAAGGACGTGCTGGAAGGCTACATACCGTATCAGACGGCATTCAACCTCGGCAAGGATATGGTCGATGCCAAGCGCGTCGACGGCAAGGCCGCCAAGCGGGCCCTTGCAAAATGGATGACGCTACACCCGACGAACGTGACCCAGAAGGTTCAGTTCATCATGGAGCACTTCACCAAGAACGTCGCGCACCTGCTCGAGGGCAAGGCGAAGGCCATGGTGGTGACAAGCTCACGCTCAGCGGCGGTCCGCTACAAAAAGGCATTTGACGCCTTCATTGAGAAGCACCCGCAGTATGGCGATATTTATGCGCTCGTGGCTTTTTCAGGCCAGCTTACCGGCAAAGAGGTGATGCACGTCGATGATGCGAAAGCGCCAGGCGAGACCTTCGTCGTCGACGAGGACACCACCTATAGCGAAGACTCCATGAACCCGGCCGTCCGCGGTCAGGATTTGCGCCTCGCCTTCGATCGCCCCGAGTATCGAGTGATGCTAGTCGCCAACAAGTTCCAGACTGGCTTCGACCAGCCAAAGCTGACCGCGATGTATATCGACAAGAAGATCGCGAACGACGTCGAGATTGTGCAGACCCTTTCGCGACTCAACCGGACGTTTCCTGGCAAAGACCGGACCTTCGTTATCGACTTCGTGAATGATCCCGCGGTCGTGCGAGCTGCTTTCGCTCAATATGACGATGGCGCCCAGATCGAAGAGGTCCAGGACCTCAATGTTATCTACGAAATGCGCGACCGTCTGGATGAGGCAGGCATCTTCCACGCTTCCCATCTCGAAGCGTTCAAGCGAGCCCGGTTCAAGACGGCGCAGGCGATTACCTCGAACCAGGACGCGCAGCACAAGGAACTGTTCGCCGCCACTCAGGAGCCGACGGATACATATAACGTGATGCTCAAGGACGCCCGAAAGGAGGCTCAGGCAGCCGAAGCAGAATTCGAGAGGGCCAAGGAAAAGGGAGATGAGGACGGCCAGAAGGCTGCTGATCACCGCCGGGACCTTGCCGCTGCGCAAATCGGCGGCCTCACCGATTTCAAGGCGGGCCTGGATCGCTTCACCCGAACCTACGCCTATATCGCTCAGCTCGTCGAGCTAGGGGATCCCGAACTCGAAAACGTCGCGACCTTCGCCAAGCTCCTTTCGAAGCGCCTCGATGGCGTGACGCCCGACACCGTCGACCTCCGCGGGATCACGCTGACCGGTTTCGAAATTAAGGAACGGAAGGGCGATGGCAGCAATGCGCCTGATCCTGACGAGCCGCTCGTCCTGACCCCCGTCGGCGCTGGCGGATCTCCCGCACCTGGCAGCAAGCCAGTTTACCTACAGGAGATCATACAGCGTCTAAACAGCCTGTTCGGCGAGGCGGCGCCGCTTAGCGACCAAGCTCACTTTGTGAACCAGATCGCGTCGATAGCGCAGGAAAACGAAGTGGTGATGGCTCAGGTGAACCAGAGCGACAAGGCGCTGGCCATGAAGGGCAATCTGCCCGGCTCGGTGCAGAACGCGGTCGTAAGGTCGCTGACGTCGAACAAGAGCCTCGCGTCACTGCTTCTCAAGGAAGATCGCCAGGCGATGGGGATCCTGACCAACATCATCTACGATATCCTGAAGTCAGGCGAAAAGCTGGATGCAGAAGCTCTAGCCCTCGAGTGATGCGGCTATCACCACATGAGCGAGGCCCACCTTGGCCGTTACTGCTGCGAGTTCGATCTCCGCTACAACACCCGCAGCATGACCGATGGCGAGCGCGCTGCCGCTATCGTCAAGGGCATGAGCGGCGGCCGCCTCACTTATCGGCAGATTGACACAATCGGAGCCTATATGGTTCGATGACCCCCGCGTGATCGGGGAGCGTCGCAAGCGCTGGACTCGTTAGTTCACCTGTCGCATTTTCTCTCGTTGGAGGGAAGCAACATGCTGGCAGAACTAACCGCGGGCTATCAGGCCACGAAGGCGGCGCTCGACATTACGAAGGGCATTCAGGCGCTCAAAACCGAGGCCGAAGTAAATGCTGCGATCATCGACATTCAACGGCTGACCATCGAAGCCCAGCATAGCCTTATGCAGGCCCAAGCGAGCCATACGGCGCTAATTGGACGCATAACGGAGCTTGAACAGGAAATTGTGCGCCTCAAAGACTGGGAAACTGAACGCCAACGCTACCAACTTCGCCAGATTGATAGTTCGGCCTTCGCTTACATGCACAAGCCGGGAATGGAAAACGGCGAGCCAGCGCATTGGCTTTGCACACAGTGCTTCGATAGCGGTCATAGGAGCATTCTCCAGCCTTACGAGGCTGGCGGCAGTCAACGCGGTGGCGCGCAGATGCGGCATAGATGCAACCGTTGTAGCGCCGTTGTTAGCGTATTTTACCGCCGTAGGCCTGAGCGCCCTTACGTGACCGACGAGCCTGCTTAAGTGGCTCATGCGGCTTGTGCGGGGTCGCGAACATCTGCGGTAGCGCGGTCTCGCGGCGGCGCTCGGTTTTGGCCTAAGCGTAAGTCTCAGTCGCTTTGCTCAATGTCTTGTCGCCTGTCCAAAGCCGAGCGCTTCCAACTCGATCCGCGTGATAGCCGATGGCTCGTCGCCACGGTAATAAGGCAGTGCGGCCAAGCGATTTGTTGCGCGGCGGCGTAGCTCGTGATTGATGACATTTTCACGTTCCAAGAGGGCTACCACCCGCACATCTTCATGGGCCTCGTAGAGAGCCTGCATCTGCAAAAATATGGCATCATTTACGCGCTGTGGGGACGACCCGAAAAAGACGGCTACCGGGCTTCTGTCGGGCGCGCGGATTACCATGTCGGGGATTGTATCCGACAAGATCGGGCTGACTGCGACATCTTGGTCAACTTCCGCTCGCCCTTCGAGCCTTTCTAGAATCCTGGCAGCAGCATCCTCTTTGAATGTGCTGGCGACCCTATCCCTTGTGAGAAGCAGGAAATCGTTGATGCGCAGCATAAAAGACAGGAAGCGCATGGCCGCTTTGGGCAAGTCCGCTTCGCGCATCGATTCAGTGTGAAGCAGCATCTCATCTTCATCGAACTGCACGCCGTGGCTGTCCAAAAGCGACGCAAACGCATCGGCGCGAGTCTCGGTGCTGAACTCTACGCCAGAAGCCTCTAGGAACGGCACAGTCGCCCCATCGTCCTCGATACGATAATTGCCGGGGCGCGACTTATCGCGGACAATGTAGAAGGCCACAGAGTCGCCATCATCCCGGCGGAATGTGGTCGTGACAGCGTAGCCGACTGGAACGTCCGTCAGCTTCAAATCACCACAGAAGGCTTGGCAAAGCGCCTCTTTCACCCGAACACATCCTTATCGAGCCGGAAGAATCGCACGGTTTCGGACCAAAGGAAAGCCTTTAACCCACCGTGCGCTTCTCGGTTGAACGTAGTTCGTCGATGCGACGCGCGTGCCGCCGGCAGCCTTTTTACCCAAGGCCCGTGAACCAAAGTGCCTCTCGGCGCCGTGTCAATTTCGTTCTGTTCGCCGCACAGCGTATGCAGATGCCAGCCCGTGACGTGATCGGCGTGATATTCATAGCAACACACGACGGTCGTATCATTGCCCTGCTTCAGTCCAAGATGGATATGGGCCTTGCTCTTATCGTCGCAGACCAAGATACGAATAACGAACTGTCGCCCTTCGCATGTAAACTCCGCGAAACGCCACTCCCACGCTGATCCAAAAGACCAAGCTTTCTTGCCCGCTTTCGACAGCGGGAACTTCGCCTTGGGCGCTTTGCCACTGCCCCAGTCACCAATGGACAGGTTTAGCTTTTTCCCCCGTATGATGTCTTGAACCCGCATCTCGGCATGACTGCGCGAATTGACCCCCGCTAGTCAAACCAAACTTCAAACCGGCCTGTCACGCTGCTTCGATCTGAGACTCGAGCGATGCTATGTCAGGCATATAATTGTCGTTGCATCGACCGCGAAAACGTTTCGCAAAATTCGAATAAACCCAAAAAAGGACATTAAAAAATGAATTCACCCGACTTCTCGGGGATCGACCCGCTGCGCGTTCCTGAAGCTCGCCGCCGTGTTGCTGCTCTGAACGAATACCTGAGCCTTCCCAACCCGTCGTCAAATGATACCTTGCGTATCGCGGCTTCGATCGGTCTCAGCCGAAGCCAGTTTTGTCGCTTAACGCGAGTATGGCGGGACCATCAGGACGCCAGCCTGCTAGTCGTAGGGAAGCGCGGTCCGGCTAACCGAAAGTATAATGTCGATCAGCGCGCCGTCTCGATTGCCCAAGAACTGCTGGCCGAGGCTGGTCCGACTGCAAGTCTTGCGCTGATTGCTCCCCAAATCGAAAAGCGATGCGCTGAAGCAGGTATCTCACCGCCAGCTCGATCGACAATCAATAACTACATAAAGGCCGCTCGAGCTGGAACAGCGGCGCCAGCGGCGGGGCCTCCTCGCATCGTGGTTGGTCGTATGTGGTTTCATATTCCAATTACCGCAGCCGGCTCCGATGATATGCCCACCCTTCTCACCGCGGTTCTCCTCCCAGAGCGTATCGTGGTAGCGCACGGAATCTCAGCAGATCCATTGTCGCCGCCGTCGGTAAATGACCTGATCGACAGGCTGGCCGGTGTCAGTTCGTCCGATAGCGAGGCACGGGAGCTTCTACTTGATCCCGATGATCGCCGCGTCGGCAGTGAGGCCCTCGCGCGCGCGGGCCTCGGCAGCACAAGATCCTACAATCGCTCAGTCCAACGAGAATTGTCGAAGGCGTTCGGGGGCTCACTTGGCCCACTTGCTGTCATCCATCAACGCGGAATGGCGCGCCCTGCGACCAAGCGGGTAATTACCCGTCATGACGAGCCGCTGCCTGTTGAGAATGCAATGGAAATCATAGAAAATGCAGTGCTTTCCCATAATGCATCCATCGGCATGGCCCCAGTCAGGTTTTCGTTGGCACCATATTGACAGATAGGAGCAACCGCTCGTCGGCGTGCCTGCGCGTTAACGTCAGATATACTTGTCTTCAAGGCCAATCGGAGTTCGACGTTATCATGTAGCGAGAACGCGGAGCGCCTTTGCCAAGCCGTCCGGCATCACCGAACGCCCGGAATATTGACCCAATCTTCCCAAAATGTCGGTGTTGTGTTGCTCGACCGCAATGGTTAGCGCCGTGCGCGCGGCATCATCGGTCCAAGGGGTCATGTCGCCATTGTCAGGAGAAGCCTGACCCTTTTCAGTTCGTCCAGGAGTAATCTCGATGCGACCAATGCGGGGTCCGACGAGCTTCCGGAAGTAGCGTCCGTAGCGGGTGGGCGCGATGTTAATTCCTGCACCGAGATCAGCCTCTATTAGCCGCGACCGAAACGCAGCAGACCGCTCGCGGTCGTCCCCCACCTCAATGTCGATCCTAGTCAGCCGGTCGGCCCATTTTAACTCGGACAACATGCCTTCAATCCGCTCGATCGCGTTCCGAGCAGCTTGCCGATAGCCTTCAATTTCGTTGGTTGTGCCGCCTGTCCATGCGCCGAGGATCAGTTGGGTGCCCTCGTCGATCAACGTGAAAAGAATGTGAGGTCGTCCGTCCGCCCGCGGGAGATTGATTGCAGATAGTCCCAGCTTAACTGCATGTCCGGCCTGTCCGGTCGCCTGCTTGCGGCGCAATTCTGTCTCCACGATGCTGCGCAAGCGGGTCGACCCAGGGAGCTTTTGCTCATCGATATCGGCGGCGTCGACCAGTAAGCGGACAAGTTCACTGACGCTCGCGCCGTCATTCATCGCAACCACGTCAGCGACCACAGCCTGTAGTGCATTTATTGCCTCTGGGTCCAAGCGCTGGCGCGATGCCGGGGACCCGGCGAACGCGCCCAGTGACGCCAGAGTTCTCGATTCGCGGAATTCCGCCGATATCGTATAGAAGCGGGTGCGGCTAAGGCCGGACGCTTCGAGCGCCGATCCCAAAGTTATGTCGCCAGCCTGCCAAGCAAGAATGGCTTCCAACCGTCGGCGCGCTCTCGTGCGCTGCGCTGGCGTCATCGCGGTCCAGACCGCGAGATCCGAATCGGAGAGTGATTCGGGGAAAGCGCCTTCTGAGGTTTCCTGATTCTGACCGCTCAAATTCAAATCCAAGATTTTGCTGCCATCGGGCTCACTGCGAAACACCCTACGGGTGATACATTGAAATTTCGGCGCTGCAAACCAATTTACAGATGAGAATGGGATTTTGATTGACAGATAAGAACGGGATTTACATATAAGAATGAACTCAGCTCGGAGGTTCAATCATGTCCCGTCAAATTTGCGAAATCTCATCCCTTCAACCTGACCGCGATGAAGCAAGCAGAAGCGCCGACCCAGTCGAAACGCACGAAGCGGGAAATTTTGCCGTGGAAGGTTTCGATCACGATGCGGCTCAATGTGACAATCAGAATTTGGATGAGCGGCGTCGCCGTTCATGGACGCGACGTCGTCCCAGATGCCGAACCTCGTGGTTTCGGATTATTTACAAAGCCGGAGGACCCCACTCATGAGCGCAATTGTTGGCAGCGTTGACGGACCGTTCGCATTCCATCCTGTTGGTGGGGAAGCCGGTGAGCGGATTAAAATACCTCTCTCGCAGAAGGTCGTGCGCGGAGTTGAAATCCATCGTCGGCTGCGAGATGTATCGTTCGTGCCCGATCGCACCCGGTTGGTCCCGCGAGTTGACTTGCCCGTCGCAGATGAACGTCTGGCGAGCATGGGCGAGATAATCATGGAGGCCAATGGGGGCTCGATCCGCACCCGCTCCGGCGATCGGGCGCATGAGAATGGCTGGTGGCCGTCTCGTAAGCGGGGTCGATTGCAACACTGGGAGGGGACTGCCCAGCGCTTCGCTCTCCTCGCAATGGAATGTGATTTTACGGTGGAGTGGGCTCAGTCCGAGCCTTGCCTTCTTCGGTTTCCAATCGGCGATGAGTGGTTTGAGTGGTATCCGGATTTGCTTGTTCGGCGGTTCAACGCTCCTGATGAATTGTGGGAAATTAAGCGTGACGAACGCCAGCTTGAAGACGAACGCTACCGACTCAAGCTTGCAGGGGCTGATGAGATTTGCCGCCGTGTAGGGATCCGCTTTCGCCTTGTCATGGCGCACGAGATCGTTGCCGATCGCTTTCACCGGGATAACCTCGAACTCTTCGCAGCACGCCGGTTCGTGAACATTCGGCCAGAGCACATGCGCCGCTTCGAGGCATTTGGCATTCAGAATGGCCCAAGCACAACATATGGCGAGCTTGCCCGGGTCATCGATCCGCAATGTCCCACCCGGGGCGCCGCCATAATCCAGGGACTCACGGTCCTGCGCCGGGTCGAAATAGACCTGCGCCCATTACTCACAAACCGAACACCGCTCTGCATCCATTGATCGGATTCACTGTGTGACTTGATCCCGATGCCACCCGTGGGTGGCGACCCTCAGAAATCGTGGCGTCATTTGGCGTCCCGTTCCGGGTTTGCAGGCTCGGTTCATTCGAGATCGTGCCTGCGGTCGGCGACATGCTGACGCACGCTCTCCTCACGAGGAGAAATAGCGTGAACGATCTGCCTTTGCCCGAGTATAATTATCCCGTCGGCACAATCATTGAGATTGACGGCCGCCCACATCGACCGCCCGTCCAGCATATACCTGGCCGACTTACAATCATCGATTGTCACACCGGCCAGCCGTTCCTTGTGCCAGATGGCAACGGCGGCACTATGATGCCCACTCATGACGATTTCGATCGCCTTCTCATCGACGATCGTATCGAGGTCAAGTTCGCGCAGAATGTCCTCGCGTCGAGGGCGCTCGCCACGAGAGCCGAATGGGACCTGTCGGATCTAGAAGAGTTCGATCCGGGCATTCGCAAGGTTATTGCACAGGTCGAATTGCTCGACTCTAAAGGCGTAAAAAACGGTGTGCTCGCCATTGCGAAAGGTCTGGCTGAACACTGGAGGGAGGAACTGCGGGAGCAGTTTGGCGACCCCGATCGTCCCGAGAACATAAAGCGCTGGCGGATGAAGAGCGGCAAACCAGGTGCCCGCGATTTGCGCTTGCTTGTCCGCCTCAGTGGTAACGTTGCGCGCAGGCCCCACGACGCCGAGATACCAAAAGAGATCCGCAACAAACACGCAATGGCTGCAATGGCAGCCAACGACAGAATCAACATGAAAGCGGCATTTTCGCTCGCCCAAGCAGAGTTGATAGAGGTGAATGAGGGGCGCAGTGCGCTGTATGGGAAGCCTGAAACTCCATACCCGCTTTTCAGCTATGCTACTTTTCGTCGCGACTGCATTGCAATCGATGGGTCAGAATTCGTTGCAGAGCGCGATGGCAAGCAGATGGTGGAAAGCGCGATGCGCGGGGGCGGGAAGCCGCTCACGGCGAGCCGAATTCTTGAGAAAGTGATCATCGATCACACTCCTTTGGACGCGTTCGTCGTCGTTGACCTAGAGCGCGATGTTGTCGCCGGCCGTCCTTGGCTGACATTGGCAATCGATGTTTATAGCCGAGCCATCGTTGCTTGGGTCATAACCTTTCGCCCACCCAGCTACTGGACGGTATGTGAGTGCCTTCGCCGCATGAACCTTCCGAAACGGCCTCCAGCTGCGGATGCCAATAGATATCCTATTCTCAAACGTATTTGTGGGAAACCGACAGAGCTGATCCTTGATAATGCAAGCGAGTTCACCGGTCATGGCCTCGAGGACGCGGCGAAGTGCGGATCATTCTCCGTGCGCTTCTGTCCGATAAAGAAGCCGCGCTACCGCGCAATCGGCGAGCGGGCGATCGGCACTTTCCAGCGTCGCATGCTCGAGCACCTGCCGGGCGCGACCCGACCTATCGCTGAGACAGACCGCTCTGGTCACGATGCCGCAGACAAGGCAGTGGCCACCATGAATGAGTTGGAAGCGCTCGCAAACAAGACGGCGGCGGAATTTCACGTTGAACCGCATGAGGGCATCAACAATCTGCAGCCTGCTCTTTTATGGCAGCGGTCAGCAAACCGCCACGGCATCGACGTGATGGCTGATCTTCGCCGATTCCGCCTTGAAACCTTCGAGACCAAGTCGAACGTAAAGGTCACGAAAAGCGGGGTGCGCGTATTTAATGGCCTTCGGTATCACTGCGCCATTGGCGTGCCGCGCCTGATCAACAACTGTCTGCGCTTTGAACCTCGACGCCAAAAACGCGTCGATGCAACGATCCATACCAAGATTAAGTTCGATCCAGATAACATTGCCGTCATCCACGTGTGGGACAAGACGACAAAAACCTACGTAGACCTCAAATGCGCTGACGAGACCTATGCCGATGGCATGCCTCTCTGGTTTCACAAAGAACTGGTGGAACTGGCCAAAGCGGATGCCACTGGCGCCCCCAAATCATCCGCAGTTTCTCGCCGCAAATCCACGCCTCAAAAGGCAGATGCCGAACTCAAACGCATCGCCGAGACCGAGGACGACGAAATCACCCCCAAGGGCTTTAATACCGAGGCAGAGCGGCTAGAATCTCGCGCACGTCGGATTGCGGCCATTCGAGCGATCAAACCGGGTGCCAAGCATCGCGAACGATTAACGCTGGCTCGACTCTACGATATTCCGCGGGTTCGCGCGATTACCGGCAATATTGTCCATCTCGACACCGATTTTGCGCGATCGGCCACTACCGACGACTTTATAGCCCATGATGTCTCAGCACTAACGATGCTCGATCAAGAAATCTTGGCGCCACGCCCCGGTGTTTCTGCCGCGCGGCCTCGCACAGGGAAGGGGGACCGGCGCGCGCTCGGCGCACCGCGCAAGTCCGAAGTTCCGTTTGACCAGAATACGTCGGCAACCGCGACCCGAAGCCGCCGCCGCAACGCTCGCGGATAATTCACGCACCCGCCCGCACCGGTTGCGGGCGGGGGCACCAAAAAAGGGCATGTTCATGACGTATCAGATTGAAGATTTTCGCGACGATCCCGATCACGACGAGCAGCAGATTCGAGACCTTGCGGTCGCCGGAAACCTGAATGCAACCAGCTTACCCAATAATCGAAACCGTAGGAAAACCGTTCGTCAGCTTATCGCGGAACGCCGCTTGGCAGTTCGCTCCATCCGTGTGGAATATGGCCCGCAAGTGGAGTTGGAGGACGCATTCGACGAAATACTCGACGGCGCGCGTCTGCTGCGCAAAGCTAAGCTTCCGCAGCCGGCGGTTCACCTGCTTGCCGAAAGCTTCTCGGGAAAGAGCGTAGGCGCTATCAGTTACGTGCAGAAGCGCGCCAAATGTGGCAGTGAACATGATGGCATTACGCCCGTCGCCTATTGCCGGATCGACACTGACGGCACAATCGGTTCCGTTGCGGCGGATATACTGAAGGCACTTGGGGAAAAGCGGCCAGACGCCTTGGCGCCCGATAAACGTTGGGACAGGGCCCGCCACGCGATCCGTTCCCACGGCGTTTCTCTCCTAATCTTCGATGAGTTCCAGCGCGCGGGTCGTCGCCCCACAATTAGCCCCTCAATCGCTGGCAAAATCCTGGACATAATGGATAGCGGAGATTGTGGCGTGGCATTCCTTGGCAAAAGGGACGCCATTAATGTGTTTAAGTCCTGCCCCGATTTGATGAACCGCTTGGATGCACCAGTCCAAATTCCACCGCTTCGTTGGGCAACAGACCGAGAAGAATTCGTGGCGTTTGCTGACGCATTCGATCAGGCTCTGGTTGACGCTAATATCACCAAGTTCAAGTCAGGACTGGGGGAGTGGGCCACCGCGCAAAGGCTACTCGAAGCGTCAAACGGTCTTATCGGTCAGTTTAGCCGAATAGTCGAGACCGCTGTCATAATGATTACGCGCGATGGTAACGACGCTATCACTCAGGATGATCTGCGCGACGCGGTTCAGGAATGGTCAATTGGCAACCAGCGCATCAGTTATAATCCATTCGTTACGTCATTATCGGACATGGATGCCACCGAAAATACCAGTCCGACGGGATCGAGTTTTGAGGAATTCGGAAAGGCCAAATTTAGTTCTGGCCCGCGCAGGCGAGCCGCGAACGGTTCCAATCACGGTGAGGGCGAGCTGTGAGTTCGCAAGCAAAGCCAGAAAAAGAGTTCGCATTCATTGAAGGTGAATCTTTCAATGGTGCGGTAGCTCGCTGGGCGGCCACGGCTTGGGTGGATCGTATGCTCGACCTTACCCGCGCCGCGGGAGTCAGAAGTTACCTTAGACACACGGCAGCTGGCGCATCCGCAGCGAATATCCGTTGGCTGGCAAAAGAAATGGAGGTTGATCCTCAGGAATTGCACTGTCGCGCCACACCGCAGGTTAATGGCGACAACGTCACCAATGGGCAACGAGCCTTTTATGGTCTGCTCGTGCCAGCCACCATGATCGAAGGGCTCGCACGCCGCTATGCTCCTGCAGCATTCTGCTTGCCAAACGGAGAATATCACCGCGCGCTTTGGGACCTTCGCCTCTTTCCCGTCTGCATAGAGACGGGCCAGCCGTTACAAACTCGATGTCATGACCCGAACTGCGGTAATCGCCGCGTCGGATGGCAGCGCCCACTTGGAATAGCGACCTGCGAACATTGCATGGCCGACCTGTCTGATGCTCAAGTTGACGCGATCTCACCAACTTTGCTGAACGCACTCAAGCCTGTCGCTGGGTTATTTCAACCTACAATGCGAAGCGCTTCCCTGGCGTTGCTGCCTCCCGCAATTACATCCGATGGCGGGCAGCTTGCCGTTGACCTTCTGATCCAACTTGTTCCGGTTATTAATCCCGCGCTGACCCACATCCGCAGCGGATTACATCGGACTGATCCCGTGCAAGCGTGCGAAGCGCTGGTTCAAGCGTGGGATTTGATGAAGGGATGGCCGGACCGCTTCCAGGACTTTGCGTTGACCCAAGTGCTGTCGCGCGGGCCCGGACGCGGTGATGGAAATCGAGGGAGAACTGTGCGGTTCCTCAAAATGAAACCCCAGACGACCCGGTCTGCCGCGTTGGTGGGTCTTGCCACTGGGGTGCGCGAGGCGATCGACTTGCTCGGACCTAATGCCCAAGCGATCTCCTCCTCGACCTGTTCGATCAAGCGTGCTGCTTCCATGTTAGGGCTCGGGACGCAAGAAGTGGCAACGCTAAGGCGCCAACAGGCTCTTCGATCACGGCTCGTTCTTAGCGGCTATCGTCTCCAACCTGTCTTCGATCGTGCTGAACTCGATCAGCTTGCTGTGGGCATCGCTGGCCGGCAGGGGTTCGCCTCCATCGCCTCTCACCTCGGAATCTCCCATCACGGGGTTGAACAGCTTGCCGACATGAAACTGATCGAACTTCATGAGCATCCGTTTTTCTTGGAGCGCTACAAGATGCATCAGAGCACGGCAGCATCGTTCATGGAGCTAGAGAGAACACTAAGGGATCGACAGACTGACCTTTCTCGCGCTTCCAGCATAACGCTTGCTCAGGCAATGAAATCTGTGGGTGGACGGCTCAAACCGTGGGGACCAGTGATAGCCGAACTGCTCGAGAAACGCATACCATATCAGATTAAAACAGGGCCGGATTCGTTGGTTAGGCGCATTTGCATTCGAGTTACGGATGTAGCGAGCGTCTCCGAACTCACCTTCAACGCCAGTGCGGTCAGGCGATTTGCCTTCGCTAAAATGATGTCGAAGAAAGATGCGATGGAGGCCCTCAACATAGGTCCTAGGCAGGGCACTAAATTGTTCGCGCCTGTGGAAACTGAAAAGGGTTGCCGCGCGAAAACAGTCGATATTCAGTGGACGTTGGATCTCGCCGCGCGCTGCATTTCGGTGGCCGAACTTGCGGCGCGTCGAGGAGTGCCCGCCCGGACAGCGTATTGCGATGCAGTGCGCGCTGACATGCCCTGGCTATGCGAAGCCGGCTTTTGCCGATCAGCAACCGAAGCAAGATTCCTGCCCCAAGTTCTGACCCGCTGACGCGAGGCATGCTCTCGTTGCTCGTAGTCAGGTGTGTCACTGTGCAGCAGTCGTCCGACAAGAGTAGGTCCACGGTTTGATCAAACGGTGGCACGTTAAGTCCACGGTATGCAACTTTCGTTCGATGCAAACTTGGAGATATCCAAGGGAGCGGGTCATCGTTAGTGCAACCGGACATTTCTCTTGGACGTCAACCCCCGCGCCGTGGGTTCTATCGCGACTTCGGGCTATTCGCGAGGCCTCGCCCGGCCAGGCCGGATCGATGGTGGTGTCGAAGCTGGCAAGGATCGACGGTGCACCTGTTCGTATCGAACCGATTCCCTATTGCCGGTCAGCGATCCCTGAGCGCTGCAGCTCAACCATTCGCGAGGTGTCGGAACGCCGCGTCGAGCGCCGCCATGAGCCGCGCCGGCCGTTCCAGAGGTATCAGATGGCCGGTCCGATCGACGATCGTCATCGTCGATTGCGGGATATGCTCGTGCAGCGCCACGCTTTCCTCGACGGACCTCAGCTCGTCATTGGCCGCGACGACGACGAGCGTCGGGCACTGGATCTCGCCGAGGCGCGCGGTGTCGTCGTCGCGGCGGAGCCGGGACTGGCGATCGAAGACGTCGCCGCCTAAACGGCTGCTCATCCGCTGAACGCGCGCAATCAGTTCGTCGCTGCGATGCGCCGGATGAAGGGAGCGGCTGACCGCGCTGCGGCTGAGTTCGCGAAAGCCCGTCCGGCCCAGCCGCGTGGGCGCGCGCGGGGCGCTGCTGCGGGACGATGTCGCGATCAACGCAAGGCCAAGGACCCGTTCCGGCGCCCGATACGCGATCTGCCGGGCAACATATCCGCCCATCGAAAAGCCGACCAGCAGGGTGGGTCCGGTCATCGACCGAACGGCGCGGTCCGCCATCGCCTCGATCGAGCCGTCCCGCGTCGTATCGGCATCGACGACATGGCCGAGACGCGCAAGGCCGGGACGCATATCGCTCCACAGATCGGCGTCGAGCATGAAGCCGGGAAGGAGAAGAATATCCATCGGCCCGCTTTGGCACGGCCGATGCCCTCCGTCACCAGCGCGACGCGCAGTATCCCATTACCACGCCCTGGGGCGCGGTTTCGGCCGTGCCCTCCGCTGCGCGGCCGTCAGTGCGCGCTGCCGCCCAGCGCCGCCAGCGGGACGTGCCGCCAGAGCTGGCGAATCTCTTCGTCGTGGCCGGTGAGATCGTATCGCAGCAGCGAGACCGGCAGGCGGCCGGTGTTCATCAGATAATCGTGATAATCGCGGATCGAGAATTTGTCGCCGAGCTGCCGCTTGCGGTCGACGAGCAGCTTCTGCAACTGCATCGCCCCGATCGTGTAGGTCATCCCATAGCCGGGCGGACGGCGGATATAGATGCCCGCGTCGACGCGCGCGACATTATCGTCGAGATAGGGTGTCCATTCCTTCCAGAAATTCATCGTCTGCTCGACGCTCATCTCGTTGCGCTGCATCTTCACGTCGCCGATCGTGCGCGCGGCGCGGAACAGGCCGAAGATGTAGATGAGCTCGCGCGTCCGCGGCCGGTCGTCGAACAGCCCGAGCTGGAGCGCGGTTTCCTCGAGGTAGAAGCCCCACCCCTCGGTCCGCCCGCTGTCGCTGACGAGGCGGCGGATCGGGTGCGTCACGCGTTTGCCCGTCATGCCGTCGAACCGGTGCCCGGGGAAGGTGGCGTGAAGATGGTCGGGCGAGGCGTCGCGGAACTGCACCTGTTCCCAGAACATCGGGCCGTTCGGCCGGACGATCCACGGGGCGTTGAAGCCCACCTCCTGATAACTATCCGGAATATAGTCGGGGATCGAGATGATCTCTTCGTCGCGCAGCCATTTGCGGATCTTGGCGTCGGTCCCGGCGAGCTGCGCCTCATATTCCTCGGCCGATCGGGGCAACTGCAGCTCGGGCAGATTGCGGTTGCGGTGCCGCTCGGTCGTGTAGTTCGCCCAGTGCCGATCGAGCTCGCGCTCGGCGAGCGTGACGATCTGGTCCGAATCATAGGGCATCAGCCGGACGTTCTTCAGGAACCAGTCATAGGCGGGCTTGCCGACGCCGGCCTGCGCCGTCATCGTCGGCCGCGATGCGACGAGCCAGTCGCGAAAGCCCGCGATCGCCTTTTGCGCCGCGTCGATGTCTCCTACCAGAGCGGGCTGCTGTGTCGCGGCACGCCCGCGCAGGTCGGCGAACCAGCCGATCAGCCCCTCGGGCTCCACCGCGCGATAGGGCATGCCGTGACCGACGCCGTCGCCATGCGACAGGCTGTGGATCGCCAGGTCGGCATAATCGGCAGCGACCGAATCGAGATTGACCCGCGCCTGCGCCAGATAGGCGGGAATGGTCCGCAGCCGCGCCCGGAACGCCGTCAGCGCGTCGCCCTTCAGTGGCAGGTCGGTGTAGGCGAGGCGCTGCAGCTCGTCGACATACATGCCCGGATCGCGCGCCCACGGCTTGGTGACGTTGAGCGTGAAGTCCATCAGGTCCATCTGCGCGCGGACGGCCAGATAGTCGACCTGCCGGTGGCGGTCCCAGCGCGCGACCCCGAAATCGGGCAGCTTCGCCTGAAAGGCGCGCAGCTCGGCGCGGCGCTTCTCGACGGTGGCGGGGCTGTAATCCACGACGCCGTTCACGGCTGTGGGCGTCTTCCATTCGGTGAAGGCGGCGAACAGTGTGACGAGATCGTCGTAGCTGCCCTGGCCGTCGGGTGGGCTGTCGGGGCCGGGCGCCGCCTGTTGGGTGGCCGCGGCGGCGACGGGGATCGGGCTGCTCGCGCCCGCCAGCAGCGCCGCGATGGCCAGGATGGGTGCCTTGCGCATGGATCGTCTCCTCCCGTGTATCTGCCGTGACCGGGCCGGCAGTTTCAATTTAGTTCTAAAAACGCGTGAATTTGGTTATGATGTAATGCTTGTGGCGCGAGGTCAAGGGACCATTTACTGCTGGGCGGCGGCATCGGTCGCGCCGGGCGAAGGACGGCCGCCGCAGCAAGCGATAGGTGGCGGCGGTCGCGGCGTGGACGGGACGGTCTTTTCCTGTATGGCTTTGCATATCAATCCATTATCCGGCTTGCATCCCCCGGCGGAGGGGAAAGAATCTCTCGTCCGAGAAGGCTGTCCGTTCCAAAAATGACAGTTTTCACATTTTTTTATGGCGCGGAATTGACTGTCGCTTCACATTATGCTCAAAATCACGCAACTGTTCACGGGAATGGCGGTAATCAATGCCGGCGACCGTGGAAGTCACAGACGGGTTTCCAGTTCGGGGAGTTTAGGAGCATGGGTATGAAGCGGGTTGCAGGCATTCGGGCGGGATTGCAGGGCGGATCGGCGCTCTTCCTGTCGATGGCGGTAATGGGGACGGCCATGGCCCAGGCCCCAGTTTCCGAAAATGACGGCATCGCCGACGACAGCGCGGGCATCGTCGTCACCGGGTCGCGCATTCCGCGCCCCGACGTCGATTCGAACAGCCCGGTCAACGTGGTCGGCGAGAGCGAGATCAAGCTGGCGGCGACGGTCGAGAGCGAGCAGCTCCTCAACGCGCTGCCGCAGGCCGTCTCGGGGTCGGGCGCGCAGTCCAACTCCGGCAACGGGTCGGCGACGGTCAACCTCCGCAACCTCGGCGCCGTGCGCACGCTGGTCCTCCAGAACGGCCGCCGCATCGTCGGCGCGTCGCAGGACGGCGTCGTCGACCTCAACATGATCCCGCCCTCGCTGGTGTCGCGGGTCGAGGTCGTCACCGGCGGCGCTTCGGCCGTCTACGGTTCGGACGCGATGGCGGGCGTCGTCAACTTCGTCACCAAGGACGATTTCGAGGGACTCGAGATCGGCGGCTCCTACGGCATCAGCGACGAGGGCGACGCGCAGCGCTACAACGTCGACCTGACCGTCGGCGGCAACTTCGCCGACGGCCGCGGCAATATCGTCTTCCACGGCAGCTATTACGATCGTGCGATGGTCAAGGGCGCGGCCCGCGATCATGCGGTCGTCTATCTGGCCGACGCCATCGTCGACGGAAAGCCGGTGCTGATCCCGTCGGGCAACGGTGTGACGCCGCAGGGCACGATCTTCAGCCCGCAGCTGGTTGGCCTCACCGATCCCTATGGCAACACCATCGGCACCGCGGGCATCTTCTTCGCGCCCGAGGGGTGGCGCGCCTATCGCGCGAGCGACGGGTTCAACGACCGTCCCTACACCAATCTGCAGATGCCGATGCAGCGCTGGCAGGGGTCGGTCATCGGTCATTACGACGTGACCGACGACGTCACGGCCTTCTGGGAAGGGTCGTACGTCCACAGCAAGATCAACTCGACGCTGGGCGCCGTGCCGATGAGCAGCTCGGGCTTCATCCCCGGGTTCCAGCTCGACCTGCGCAATCCCTATCTCGCGCCGACGCTGCGCGATTTCCTGAGCGCCAACATGGATGCCGACGGGGATAATCTGGTTCCTGTGAACATCAACCGGCGTCTGCTCGACGGCGGGTCGCGCACCAGCGACCAGACGCGCGATTTCTA
Source organism: Sphingopyxis granuli NBRC 100800 (assembly GCF_001591045.1). Lineage (GTDB taxonomy): Bacteria > Pseudomonadota > Alphaproteobacteria > Sphingomonadales > Sphingomonadaceae > Sphingopyxis > Sphingopyxis granuli. The sequence goes on from NZ_BCUA01000004.1 coordinate 56,045, forward strand.
TCGCTTCGTCGTCGGCCTGCGCGGCAATCTGACCGACCGGCTGAAGTGGGAGGTCTTCTACAACCAGGGCGAGACCAAGGTGACCGACGTCCAGGGCGGCGGCGTGCTCATCGACAATTTCGCCAACGGCTTCCTGACCGATCCGACCGATCCCTACAAGTGCGCGGTCGCCGATCCGAAGTGCGTCGTTCTCAATCCCTTCGGCCTCAATTCGCTGACGCCGGAGATGATGAACTATATCTACACCGACCTCACCAACATCACGACGATCCGGCAGAAGCAGGCCGGCGCGAGCGTGACGGGGTCGCTCTTCTCGCTGCCCGCCGGCGACGTCGGCATCGCGCTGGGCGCGGAATATCGCAAGGAAAGCTCCGCCTTCGATCCCGATCAGCTCTATGTGCAGGGCAAGGCGCTGTCGCGTGCGGCGGGGCTCAGCCCGACCGCGGGATCGTTCGACGTCTCCGAACTCTATGGCGAGCTCTATGTGCCGATCCTCGCCGACATGCCGGGGATCCAGCTGCTCGCGTTCGAGGGCGGCCTGCGCTACTCCGACTATTCGACCGCGGGCGGGGTCTGGTCGTACAAGCTGGGCGGCGAATATTCGCCGTTCCGCGGCCTGAAGCTGCGCGGCCTCTATCAGCGCGCGGTGCGTGCGCCGAACGTCGTCGAACTCTATTCGGGTGCGACCAACACGGCGCCGCAGGCGGTCGACTTCTGCAACGCGACGCCCGAGCGCACGGCGGCGGAGCGCGACTTCTGCGTCAACTCGCTGGGCGTTCCGGGGGCCGTCATCGACGTGTTCCAGCAGGAAAACCAGCAGATCCGCGCGATCACCGGCGGCAATCCGAACCTTCAGGAAGAAACCTCGGACACTTGGTCGGTCGGCGCGGTGGTTCGTCCCGACTTCGTCCCGAACCTTCAGTTGACGGTGGATTATTACAATATCCGCATCAAGGACGCGATCGGATCGTTCGGCGGCGGCCTGCAGTCGGTGATCAACGCGTGCAATGCCAACATGTCGATGAGCAACATCTTCTGTCAGCCGCTCAGCAAGCGGACCCCCGACGGTCAGCTCTATGACGTTGCGCTGCTCAACGCGAACATCGCTAACATGAAGGCGTCGGGCATCGACTATCGTATCGACTACCGGCACAGCCTGGGTTCGGGTAGCCTCAGCTACTATCTGGCGGGCACCTATCTGATCGATTCGATCACGCAGGGCAGCCCGATCGCGAACCCGGTCAATTGTGCCGGCTTCATCGGCGGCGGCAGCTGTTCGACGGCCAACCCCAAGTGGCGCTTCACGCAGCGCCTGACCTGGGAAGTCGACAAGCTGCAGCTTTCGCTCCGCCACCGCTTCATCGGTTCCGCGAAGGATGGTCGAATCGCGGGAGCAAAGGCTTCGGGCGCGGCGATTCCCTTGCTCGCCGTGCCCGAAACCGGCGACGTCCATTACTTCGACCTCAGCGCCAACTATGACGTGATGGACAATTTCAGCTTCTTCGCGGCGGTCGACAATCTGTTCGACCGTGATCCGCCCTACTACCTCTACGAGCGTGAAACCTACGACGCCATCGGTCGCCGGTTCACGATCGGGTTCCGGGCGAACTTCTGAGTGGAAAGGCACCGGCCGCGGCGGCATCATTCCGTCGCGGCCGGGCCGCCGTGCGAAGTGCGTTCAAGCTGGGGTTGCGATAGATGAACAAGATGGGTCTGTTCCGGTCGGTCGGCGTTGCGCTGGCGTTGGCTCTTTCCTCGACGGCGGCAAGCGCGCAGGATCGTCCCGCACCGCATGCCCCCGTCCACGGCGGCGCGAAGGTGGCGGGGACGTCGCTGTCGATCGACGAACTCTATCGCACCAAGAGCCTGATCGGAACGACGCCCGAAGGCTATAGCTGGGCGGCGGACGGTGACACGGTGTTGTTCCTGTGGAACGACGAAGGTTACAGCTTCCGCGACATCTGGTCCTATTCGGTCCGGACGGGGAAGAAGACGCGGCTCACCTTCCTGGGCCGCGACAGCAAGCCCGAAGCCGAGCAGAAGGGGATCGCGCAGGCGGTCGCGCTAGACCGGGGGCGGGTGGCGTTCACGCTGGGCGGACAGCTTCATATCCGCGAGGCGAACGGCACGGTCACGCCGGTCGAAACCGACAAGCAGGCGGTCCGCAAGCTTGCCGTGTCGCCCGACGGCACGCGGCTGGCCTTCATTTCGGGCAACCCCGTCGATACGCGCAATCGCGTGACGCTGGGCGGCGTGCTCTGGGTCCGCGACGTTGCGGCGAAGGGCGGCAATGCCGCGCGCCGCGTCGCGGGGGACGACGATCCCAAGGTCTATATCGGCGATTTCCAGTGGTCGGCCGACGGCAAGGCGATCGCCTTCGAGCAATCCGACGACCGCGCCATGCCCGAGCGCGACATCTATTATTACGCCAAGGGCGGCTTGCAGAACAATCGCGTCATCCGGGCCTTTCCGGGCGACGAGACAACGAAGGCCACGGTCGGCGTCGTCACCCTCGCGTCGGGCGACGTGCGCTTTTTCGAACGCCCGAACGCCAAGGATCATATCTGGGACTATGGCCTGTCGAACGACGGCAAGCGCCTGTTCGTCAGCGGCTCCGACATGGAGACGAAGGAACATAGCATCTATGTCTTCGACGTCGCGAGCGGGACGCGCGAAACCTTCTATCAGCTGCGCGAGGCGAAGCATCTGCGTCCCGACTGGAAGGTCGCATGGGCGCCGCGCGACGACGGGCTGATCATCCTGACCGACCGCGACGGCTGGCTGCACCTCTATCACCAGCGCGCCGCGGGCGAAGCGCCGCGCCAGATCACGAGCGGCCGGTGGGAGATCGAATCCTTCGCGGTCGACGGCAAGCGCGGCCAGCTCTATTTTACCGCGAACGAATCCTACATCCCCGACCGCCAGCTCTATCGCGTGCCGGTCGCGGGGGGTGCGATCGAGCGGTTGAGCGGTGCCGCGGCAGGGACGCACCAGCCGGTCTATTCGCCTGATTTCCGCCATATCGCCGACTGGTACAGCAACGACACCACGCCGCCCGAGCTTTTCCTGATCGACACGGCGAAGCCGGGCAAAGCGGTGCAGGTTACCAAGTCGCCGCAACCCGAATTCTATACCCAGACCTGGGCGAACATCGGCTATGTCGAGTTTCCGAGCCATGTCGACGGCACCAACCTTGTCGCGCGGCTGAGCCTGCCCGCCAACTATGATCCCGCGAAACGCTATCCGGTGATCGTCGGTTCGGTCTATTCGGACGCGGTGCGCAACCAGTGGGGCGGCCGCCGCGCGCACCCGACCTGGGGCCTCGACCAATATTTCGTCGCGCAGGGCTATATCGTCCTCAACGTCAATATCCGCGGATCGTGGGGGCAGGGACGCGACCACAACCAGACGCAATATCAAAGCTATGGCGAGACCGACATCAACGACCTGGAAAGCGGCGTCCGCTATCTGGTCGAGAAGGGCTATGCCGATCCCAGGCGGATCGGCATCTGGGGGTCGAGCTATGGCGGGCTGATGACGATCATGTCGCTGGCGAAGAAGCCCGGCGTCTATGCCGCCGGCATCGCCGGGGCGCCCGCGACCAACGTCTGGCACGCCTATCCGTCGCAGATGTGGATCATGGGGCCGCCCGACGGCGCCGACATGCCGGCCCGCTACGAAGCGCAATCGGCGCTTTATCAGGCCAAGGGCATCAAGGACCGGCTGATGATCATCCACGGAACGCGCGACCCGGTCGTGCTCTATTCCGACACGATCGCGCTGATCGAGGGAATGATCCAGCGCGAGCAGATGTTCGAACTCGTCACGCTGCCCGGCGCCAATCACGCTTGGGCCAGCGACAACCTGCCGCAGGCGCGTTTCGCCTTCAAGAAAATGGTCGATTTCTTCGACCGCAACGTGAAGAACAGGGAGTGACATGCTGCGGCGTGCGATTTCCCTGATGATCGGCGGCGCGGCGCTGCTGTCGGCGACGGGCGCCGCGGCGCAGGCCGAGGTGCAGGCGCTGGGCGCCGACTTCTGGGCGTGGCGCGCCACGACCCAGCCGGCGACGAGCGACGACATTCCGCGGATCGTGCGCCCCGAAAAATGGACGCCCGACTGGTCGCCCGCCGCCGTCGACGCCCAGAAGCGGCAGCTCGCGGCGTTCGAAACGCGGTGGAAGGCGCTCGCGCAGGCGCCGCAGTCGGTCGGCGAGACGGTCGATTACCGGCTGGTCGGATCGGCGCTGGCGCGCGTGCGCTGGGAACTCGACCATGTCGCCGCGTGGCGGCGCCAGCCGCATTTCTATGTTGCGCAGGCGCTGAACCCGATCTTCGAACTGTTGTTGCCGCCGCCCCCGCTCGAACGGGCGCGGATCGACGACGTCATCCGGCTGCTCGGCCACGCGCCGACGACCCTCGCTGCGGGCAAGGCCAACCTCACCGACATGCGCGGGCCGTTCGTCGACGCTGCGCTCGCGCAGGTCGCGCAGGTCCCGTCCAGCCTGAACGGCATGGTCGCCGGCATCGATCCCCACGCGACGCCGGGCCAGCGCCGGCAGCTCCGCACCGCGGCCGACAAGGCGATCGCGGCCTTCGCCGATTTCGAAGCCTTCCTGAACGCCCGGCGCGCCGGCTTGTCCGATGCGACCGCGGTCGGCCGCGACAGCTATCGCTATTTCCTCGGCAGCGTTGCCCTCTATCCCTATTCGCCCGAGGAACTGCAGGTGATGGGGCGGCAGGAATGGGCGCGCTCGGTATTGTTCGAGGAACTCGAGCGCAACCGCAACGCGGGGCTGCCCGAACTGCCGATCGGCGCATCGATCGACGCGGTGACGGCGAAGCTCGACGCCGACGAACGCAAGGTCCGGGCCTTTCTGCGCGACCGCAAGCTGCTGACCGTGCCCGAATGGGTGGGCCATTATAACGCCCAGCCCTTTCCGGCCTATCTGGCGCCGATCGGCTGGCTGGGGCGGACCTTCGACCTGACGAGCCGGACGCGTGTCGGACAGAATGCGACCGTCTATCTTCCCGAACCGTCGCCCGGGCTCGGCTATTTCAACCTGTCGATCACCCGCGATCCGCGCCCGATCATCGTGCACGAAGGCGTGCCCGGCCATTTCTTCCAGCTCAGCCTGGGCTGGAAGCATCCGAACCCGCTGCGCCGCCACTATTACGACAGCGGCGCAAACGAGGGGACGGGCTTCTATGCCGAGGAGATGATGCTTCAGGCGGGCCTATGGGCCGACGCGCCCCGGACGCGCGAGATCATCTACAATTTCGCCCGGCTGCGCGCGCTGCGGGTCGAGGTCGACGTGAAGCTGGCGCTTGGCGACTTCAGCATCGCCGAGGCGGCGGACTATCTGGAAAAGATGGTGCCGATGGACCGCGCCACGGCGGAAGAGGAAGCGGTCTTCTTCGCCGCCGCGCCGGGACAGGCGATCAGCTATCAGATCGGCAAGATGCAGACGGCGGAATTCCTGGCCGAGGCGCGGGTGCGCGAGGGCAAGGATTTCGACCTAAAGCGCTTCCACGATTATCTCTGGCTCAACGGCAATGTGCCCATCGCGCTCCAGAAGCAGGAGTATCTGGCGATGGTGGACGGGAAATAGGGAGCGCCATGCGTATTATCCGACTGACCGAACCGCAGTCCGGCCTGTCCGCGCGCTGCCGCCTGATCGAGGATGCGGCGCCCGAATCGGCGGCCTTCCTGTGGGACCTCGCCGAACGCCGCGCGGCGTTCGAAGCCATGCATGCGATCTGGACCGGCCCCGAGATCTCCGTCCCGATGCCGGCCAGCACGCTGCCGGCCGGGATGGCGCAGCCCGCCATCCCGGCCGAGAACGCGACCTCCTATCCCGAGGCGGGCGACATCGTCCTCGCCTATCTCGCCGCGGGCAGCACCAAGGGGCTGCCGCCGGGACCCTTCTACGACATCGGCCTCTTCTATGGCGGCGGCGGGCGCCTGCTGATGCCCTTCGGGTGGATCCAGGCGAATGTCTGTGCCCGCATCCTCGACGAGGATCTGGCCAAGGCGCAGGCCGACTGCCGCGCCATCCGGCGCAACGGCGCTTGCACCCTGACGATCGAAACCGCCTGAGGACGCCCGCCCATGACCTATGACGATCTGATGTCCTTGCTGGGCAACTGGCTGCTTCCGGGATCGCTGGTGGCGATCATGGTGTCGATGGGCCTGTCGCTGACCGCCGACGATTTCCGGCAGGTGTTCCGCAACAAGCGCGCGCTGATCTTCGGCGTCTGCTCGATGCTGGTCGTGCCGCCGTTGATCGGGCTCACGCTCGCGCTGACGGTGGTGCCCACCGCGGCGCTCGCGGTCGGCTTCGTCCTGCTCGCGACGACCCCCGGCGGCATGTTGTCGAACCTGTTCACGGACATGGCGAAGGGCGATCTGGCGCTGTCAATGTCGATGACGCTGATTCTCAGCATGATCTATATCTTCGTGGTCCCCTTCTACGCGCATTTCGCGCTGCTCCATTTCATGGGGCTGGAGGCGGACGTGCAGGTGCCGCTTGCCTCCTTCTTCTGGGACATCTTTTCGATCACGGTGCTGCCCGCAACGGTGGGCTTCGCGATCCGCGCGTGGCGGCCCGATTTTGCGATCTGGTTCAAGCGCTACCTGAAGAATGCGGCGACGATCGTCCTGTTCAGCTCCTTCGGCGTGATCCTCTACGACCAGGTTCCGGTGCTGCGCGAAAATCTGGGGGCGCTGTTCTGGATCACGGTCGCGCTCAATCTGACCATGGTCGTCGTCGTGATGACCATCGTGCGCTTTGCCGGCTTCTCGCGGCGCGAGAATGTCGCGATCGGGATCGAGCATCTGATGCGGCAGGAAGGCACCGCGATCTTCATCGCCGTTTCGATCGTCGGCAACAACGAGATGTCGTTGCCGATGATCATGAACACACCCGTGGCGCTTTGTTTCGTGCTGCTCTTCGTTGCCATCGCGCGGCGGACGGGGCGGCCGGAGCAGGGCGTTCCAGCCACGATCTGAACCATAGCAAGATAGAGCGCCCGGCAAACGGGCGAGCAGGAAAGTTCGCAGTTATGACAGTGTCCCGAGTTGTGGGCGTCGCGACGGGGTCTCTCCCGCTCGTCGCGATGGGCACCCTCTTCGTCGCTTCGACGGAGCGATGATGCAGCATCGATCGATCTCCCGCGCCGCTCGCAAGGATAGTGTCACGAGCCCGCTGTGGACGGCGACCGCCGCCCCGGGGCCCGCGCTGGCGCCGCTGTCGGGCCATGTCGAGACCGACGTGCTGGTCGTCGGCGGCGGCATCGCCGGAACCGCGACGGCGCTCCATCTGGCCGAAAAGGGTGTCCCGGTCGTGCTGGTCGAAGCGGGCCAGCCGGGCGACGGCGCGACCGGGCAGAGCGGCGGACTCGTCGCACCCGACTATATCCGCCATTCGCCCGATTCGGCGCGGCAGGCGTTCGGCGCGGAGGACGGCGAACGGCTGAACCGGATGATCGGGGCCTCGGGCCGCTTCGTCTTCGACCTTATCGCGCGGCACGCGATCGATTGCGACGCGCGCCCGGACGGCTTCTACACCCCCGCGCACACCGAGGCGCTCGCCGACAATCAGCGCCGCTCCGCCGACCAGTGGCGGTCGCGCGGCTATGCCGTCGATTTCGTCGAGGGCGCAGAGGTCCGGCGGCTGTTCGGCGCCGAACGCTATTGCGGCGCGCTGCGCTTCGGCGACGGCGGCAGCCTCAACCCGCTCGCCTATGTCCGCGGCCTTGCCCGCGCGGCCGAGCGCGAAGGCGCGCGCCTGTTCGCGAACAGCCCGGTCGCCGCGCTCGAGCGGACGACGGACGGCTGGCTTTGCCGCACGCCCGGCGGGACGGTGCGCGCGGACCGCGTCGTTCTGGCTGCCAACGGCGGCAACGGTGCGCTGCACCCGGCGATGCGGCGGACGACCCTGCCGCTGCACGTCTTCCAGTTCGCGAGCGCGCCGCTCGACGAAGCGCAGCGTCGGGCGATCCTGCCCGAAGGGGGCGCCTTCACCGACAAGGTCCCCTATCTGTTCACCGCGCGGCTCGACGGGCAGGGGCATCTGGTCTCGGCCTTTCCCGCGTCCTTCCTGATCCGCAGCGATGCCGCGCTCTATCGCGAGGCCCGGCGGCGGCTGGCGCAGCATTTCGCGGCGATGCCCGATCCGCAGATCGATTTCCTGTGGCGCGGCCTGGCGTGGGTGAACACCTCCTTCCTTCCCGAAGTCTATGATCTCGGCGAGGGGGCGATCGCCATTCAGGCCTGCAACGGCCGCGGGATTGCGACCAACAGCGTGCTGGGGGCGGAGGTGGCCGCCATGCTGGCGACGGGCGATCGCACGGCGCTTTCGGTGCAGCCGCGCGCCCCGGCGCCGGTGCGCTTCCATGCCGGCGCGGCGTGGCTGCCGAAGCTGCTGATGTCGATGGCCTATCTGTCGAACTGAGGCATGAGCGATCCGGGGTCGATCGACGTTCAGTTCTGGCCCGCAAACAGCGGCGCCATCGGAATGCTGAACTCCGGCACCGGCAAAGTCGCCATTTCCGGCTCGCTTGAACTGCGCCCGCCCCTAGGGCGCCAGCGGTTCCAGATTGTCGTGAAGCCGGCCGAGCAGCGCGATCAGCTGCTCGAACTCCTCGGCCTTCAGCCCCGCGATCAGGTGCGCATAGATGGGCGCGGTCGCCAGCCGCGCCTCGGCCAGCCGCGCTTCGCCCGCCGGGGCGAGCGCGACCAGCGTCACGCGGGCGTCCTCGCGGCTCGGCGTGGCGGTCACCAGTCCGGCCGCGGTCATCCGCTGGATGATCCGTGTCATCGTCGACAGGTTGATGACCGCCGCCTGCGCGATCTCGCGCGCGCCGCGCGGCGATTCCTCGCCGAGGATCATCAGGACGCGCCAGCCTGGAATATCGAGGCCGATGGCGCGCAGCCGCGCATCGATGATGCTGTTGTACCGGCTGACCAGCCGGTTGAGCAGATAGAAGGGGTATCGATCGACCCGAAAGGCGGTGTCGCCGGGGTTCCCCGACTGAAAGACGTCCATGACCGCCGCTTTAGCTCAAAGCTCTTCGGTTTCAATCCGCCGCGTCCCGGTGCGGCGCCGTTCCCCTGAAAGGAATTCGCCATGGCTCCTGCAATCCCCACCCCGATCCGGCGCTGGTGCCGCGTCGTAGCGCTGTGCGGAGGAGCCCTGCTGCTGGGCGGGGCCGCGACACCCGACCTGCCCGACCTGATCGATCGTTACGAGCATTTCGCGGAAGACTATCCGATGGAGGCGGGGCGCTCCGATCCGTCGCGGGCGCGGGTCGGCTGGCCCGACGAGACGCCGGCGGGCATGGCGCGGCGCAAGGCCGAGCTCCAGCGGATTGCCGCAGCGCTCGATGCGCTCGACGATGCGGCGCTGACCGACGAAGCGCGCGTCGATCGTGCCTATCTGCGCCAGCTCATCGCCTGGCGGGTCGAAGGGATAGACTTCGACGAACGGCGCTTCGCCTTCGTCGCGCATGAAGGCTTCTACAACACGCCCTATTCGCTGGCGCGCGGCCTGACCCTGCGCAGCGAAGCCGATGCGCGCGCGTGGGTCGAGCGGATGCGCGGCATTCCGCGCTATTTCGCCGAGCAGCGCGCCAACCTCGCGCGCGGGGTGGCGTCGGGCTGGACGCACCCCGCGGTCGTGATCGACGTGGGGGTGGCGATCCTGCGCAACCAGATCGCGCAGCCCGTGGCCGAGGACCCGATGCTGGAGCCGCTCAAGCCCTATCCGGCGATCGCGGCGGAGGCGCAGCGATTGATCGAACAGGAGATCCGGCCGGCGCAGCGCGAGGCGCTCGCCTATATCGACGGCCCCTATCGCGCGAAGGCGCGCAAGGAACTGGGCATCGCGGCCGTGCCGGGCGGGCGGGCCTATTACGACTTCCTGCTGCGCTATTATACGACGACCGACCTGACCGCCGAGCAGATCCACGAAATGGGGCTGGCGGAGGTGCGCCGGATCCGCGCCGAGATGGACAAGATCATCGCCTCGACCGGCTTCGAGGGGAGCTTCGCCGACTGGCTGCGCTTCCTGCGCACCGATCCGCGCTTCTATGCGACGAGCCGCGAAGGCCTGATCGAGAAATATGCCGCGGCGGCCAAGCGCATCGACGGCGTGCTGCCGCGCTATTTTTCGGTTCTGCCGCGCCAGCCCTTCACGATCGTGCCGGTGCCGCGCGAGCTGGAAGAAGGCTATACGACCGCGCGCGGCGGCGGCGGCGGCGATTTCGAGAAGGGTTTCGCCGGGACCTTCGTCGTCAACACCTCGCATCTCGATCAGCGGCCGCTGTACGAGGTCCCGGCGCTCAGCCTGCACGAGGCAGCGCCGGGACACCACACGCACGGCGCGCTCAACAACGAGAACAAGGCGCTCCCCGGCTTCCGCCGCGCCCGCGATCTGCTGGCCTTCCGCGAGGGATGGGCGCTCTATGCCGAACGGCTTGGGCACGAGATGGGCGTCTATCGCGATGCCTATGAGACCTTTGGCAGCCTCTCGACCGAGATGTGGCGCGCGTGCCGCATGGTCGTCGATACCGGCATCCACGTGATGGGCTGGAGCTATGACCGGGCGCGACAATGCTTTGCCGAGAATACGGCGCTGGCCGACATCAACATCGACACCGAACTCGCGCGCTATATCGGCGCGCCGGGGGGCGCGGTCGCCTACAAGGTCGGCGAACTCAAGATCGTCGAGCTGCGCCGCCGCGCCGAACAGGCGCTGGGCGACCGCTTCGACATCCGCGCCTTTCACGACCTGATCCTCGCGCAGGGGCAGCTGCCGATGACGATGCTGGAGGCGAAGGTCGACGCCTGGATCGCGGCGAAGCGTTAGGATCGTCCCATTCCGGTTGATGCGGCATATCAGCCCTTGATGCGAGCCAAGCGGGACAGAGTCTGTTTCGCGCCGGCGATCAGGAGGCCAGGGCTTGGTCGAGTGCCTGGCCTTCCTCGTCCGCCAGCGCCGCCTCGCGCAGGCGGGCGATGTCCGCGGCGGCGAGGTTGCCCTTGCGATACCGCTCGACGATCCGCTCGTAATTGCCGAGGCCGCGCTCGAACGTGTCGCCATAGCCCTTGATCAGCCGCTGGCATTTCACGATCTCGACCGCGACATCGGGCGCGGCGGCGCGGGCGAGCGCCAGCCATGCTTCGATCCGCGCCTGCTCGATCCGGTAGCGCAGCGTGCCGCGCCGCCAGCGCCGCCAGCCGGCGAGCAGCGTCAGCATCAGGAACCAGCGCAGGCTGGTCGTCTCGACATGGCGGCCCTTCGCGAACAGAGGCTTCAGCCGCCGCGTCAGCCAGGGACTGGCAAGGATGCGGCGCCCGATCGGCGCCGGCAGCGTCTCGCATACCTCTTCGAGCCGCGGATGCATATATTCGGTGAGTTCGACGATCTGGTCGTCCTTCGCCTTCACCTCGGCGCGGACGCGGGCGAAGCGGCTCGCCCGGACCTTCAGGCCCGCGACGCGGATCGTGTCCTCATAGGACATCCAAAGCGCCAGGTGACGCGCGGCTTCGGTCAGCAGCGCGGGATCGGTCCCCAGCGCTTCGAGCCGGTCGAGGTAGAGGGCGGCATAGGACGCGTCCTGATAGTCCATCAGCCGTTTCACGCCCTCGACCGCGAAATCATGCGCCTCGCGCGGCAGATTCGCTTCGATGCGCGCCAGCAGCGCGCGGCCGGCCGCGGTGGTCGGCGCAATGGCGCGCGGCGTTTCCTGCGGCGCTTCGCCCTTGCCCTGCGCGGCGTCGAATCCGGCCGCGAAGCCTTGCAGATTGGTTTCGATCGCCTTGCCGCCCGCGCGGATCGCATCCTCGAAGGCCGCGCGGGGAAAGGGCAGGACGCCGCTGCCCGCGAGCGCGCCGAACATGATCGAACTGATGACGCTGCCCGTGCGCGCGGCGGCATCGTCCATGTCGAAGCCGATGAAGCGGCGCGCCCGCTCCTGCGCGGCGGCCAGGATGCGCTCGCCGCTGGCGCGGCCGTCGCCCATCGCCGATTTCTCGTCGATCGCGTAGACGCGGTGGGTCGAGCCGATCAGCAGCGTGTCCTTCGACACGAAGCCGCGCAGGATCGCGCGGCCGGCCTCCATCAGTTCCGATGCGAGGACGACATCGACGTCGCCGGGCACCGGCATGAGTGCGAGCACGGGTGGTGCGCTGGCGCAGCCGGCCGGGAACATCTCGATATAATAGACGGTGGCGCCGGTACGCTGCGCAACGCCGGGGACCGAAGTGCCCTGCGCGACATAGTTGTTCGCCTCGCCGAGCTGGACGATCCAGTCGGCGAGGACGCCGCCGCCTTGCCCGCCGAGCCCGAGGACGGCGATGGTGATACGTTCGCGCCGGGCCATCAGAAGGCCCTCGCGGCCAGCCGACGCGCCGATCGCCGCTGGAGTGCGCCGATCACCCAGCCGCGCAGCCGATGGCGCAGTTGGTCGCGCCGATCGGGATTGGCGATGATCCGCGCCTTGTAGAAGGACGGGCAGAGGACGGCCGCGTGGCTGACCTCTCCGCACACCCCGCATCCGACGCAGCTGTTCTCGACATGCGCAATCGGGTCCTGGCGCAGCGGATCGGGGTTCGTCCGGATCGTCAGCGACGGACAGCCCGACAGGCGGATGCAGCTGTGGTCGCCGGTGCAGGTGTCGGGGTCGACCCCGAAGCGTTCGCGCACCACCCGCTCGCCGGCGCGCAGAGCCTTCGCCATCTGGGGCTTGATGCGCCGCTGGCGGTTAAGCTGGCATTCGGACTGGGCGACGAGCACCTTCGGACCCTTTTCGGGCGAGGTCAGCGCGTCGCGGATCGCATCGCGCATCCCCGCCACGTCATAGGTGCGCGTCCGCGTCTGCGCCCAGCCGATGCCGACGCCGCGCACCGCGCGCTCGATCGGGTTGTTGGTCTGGCGGTGCGGCGGCCGCGCGCGCGATGAGGGGATGTCCTGTCCGCCGGTCGCGGCCGAATAGCCGTTGTCGACGATGATCGTCAGATTGTCGTCCTGGTTGAAGACGGCGTTGCCGATGCCCGACGTCAGGCCGTTGTGCCAGAAGCCGCCGTCGCCCATGATCGCGACCGCGCGCTTGCCCTCGGGCTTGAACGCGGAGGCGCCCGCGGTGCCGAGGCCATAGCCCATCGTCGTGTTGCCGATGTGAAAGGGCGGCAGGATCGAGAAAAGGTGACAGCCGATGTCGGCGGAGACGTGCAGTTCCCCGACCTCCTTCTGGACCAATTTCATCGCCGAGAAGATCGGCCGCTCGGGACAGCCGGTGCAGAAGCCCGCGGGCCGCTGCGGCACCGCGCCCGGCGGCAGCGCGGGCGGCTGGGCGGGTTCCTCGGCCGGTGCGCGGTCGGGGGCGTGGGCGCGCAGGAAGCGGGCGATGCCGTCCTTGATGACCGCAGCGGTATATTCGCCCGCGCGCGGCAGCACATCCTTACCGACGATGCGCGTCTGCAGGTCGGCGCGGCGGACGAGCGTGTTGAGTTCGTGCTCGATGAATTCGGGCTGGCCTTCCTCGACCACCAGCACCGCGCGCTTGCCGGCGCAGAAAGCCTGCACCTCGTCGGGGATCAGCGGATAGGTGACGTTGAGCACATAGACGGGCAGCGCCGCATTGCCGAAGGCGTCGGACAGGTCGAGCAGTTCGAGCGCGCGGTTGAGCGAATTGAACAGCCCGCCCTGGACGATGATGCCGATCTCGTCGCGCTCGGTGCCGAAATGCTCGTTCAGCCTGTGCTGCCTGACGAAGTCGATGCCGGCGGGCCAGCGCTTCTCGATCTTCTCGACCTCGTGCAGGAAATTGGCGGGCGGCAGGACGATGCGGTTGGTGTCGCGCGTCGGCGCCGCCGCGGCTTCGGCGACGGTCAGCGGCGGCCGCCGGTTGTTGCGCGCCGTGAAGCTGCCCGTGACATGGCAGGCCCGCACCCTGAGTTCGAGCATGACCGGGGTGTTCGACGCTTCGGAAAGCTCGAACCCCTTTTCGACCATGTCGACGATCAGCGGCAGGCTGGGGCGCGGGTCGAGCAGCCACATCTGCGATTTCATCGCGAAGGCGTGGGTGCGCTCCTGCATGATCGAGGAGCCTTCGCCATAATCCTCGCCAAGGATGATCAACGCCCCCCCGGTGACGCCGCCCGAGGCGACGTTCGACAGCGCGTCCGAAGCGACGTTGGTGCCGACCACCGATTTCCACGCGACCGCGCCGCGCAACGGATAGTTGACCGACGCGGCGAGCATCGCCGCGGCGGTCGCCTCGCTGGCCGAGCTTTCGAAATGCACGCCGAGCCCGGCCATCAGGTCGCTGGCGTCGGAAAACACGTCCATCAGGTGGCTGATCGGCGATCCCTGGTAGCCGCCGACATAGGCGACGCCCGCCTGGAGCAGCGCCTTGGTGACCGCGAGGATGCCTTCGCCGTGGAAGGACTCGCCGTCGCCGAGCTTGAGCTGCTCGACCTCCGCCTTGAAGGAGCGTTCCGCCATTGCCGCGTCAGCCCGCGACGAGCGCGAGCACGCGCAGCGGGCTGCCCGAACCGCCCTTGATCTTGAGGGGCGCGGCGACGACCACGCTGCCCGTCGGCGGTAGCAGGTCCAGATTCTCGAGGCACTGGAGCCCATAGCGACCCGCCGCGTGGAACAGCGTGTGCGCCGGATAGGCCGGGTCGAGCAGATGCGCCTGCCCCGCGTCGGTGCCGATCGTCTCGACGCCCAGCCCGTGCGCGTCGCGTTCGTCGACCAGAAAGCGCACCGCCTCCGCCGACGGCCCCGGCGTGTGCGCCCCGTCCTCGCGCCGGTTGGTATAGGCGTCGACGTCGCGCTTCGACCAGTCGGTGCGCAGCATGACCCAGCTGCGCGGCGGGATGCGGCCGTGCGTCGCTTCCCATGCCTTTATATCCTCGACCGTCAGCAGATAGTCGGGATCGGCCGCCGCCTTCTGCGAGATGTCGATGACGACGGCGGGCGCAATGAAATCGGCGGGCGCCACCGTGTCGACCGAATTGTTGGGCAGGTCCTTGCCCGTGATCCAGTGGATCGGCGCGTCGAAATGGGTGCCGGTGTGCTCGCTGACCGTGAAATTGTTCCAGTACCAGGCGACTCCGCGCTCGTCGTAGCGCGAAATCTCTTCCTGGCTGAAGGCGGCGCACTGGCCGAATTCGGGCGGCAGGACGAGCGTCGGCGTCTCGGGCGACAGCGTCTGGGTCAGGTCGATGGTGCGGATCGCGCCCGATGCGACGCCTGCGGCGAATTGCTGGATAATGTTTGCAGTCATGATCGTTTCTCCCGAGCCGGATTGTGCGTCTAAAAACTTGCATATGCAAGTAAATTGATAACCCCTTAGTCTCCCGGCACGACGTCGAAGGCGATCGTCGTGCGGTGCCCCTGGTCGGCGAAGGGAATGGTGCCGTGGTAGAAATAGGACGGGAACAGGACGAGGCGCCCCGGTTCCGGACGCACCGTGCGGACGATCCGTTCGCGGGCGCCGAGGCGCAGGCCGGTTTCGCCGAACTTGAGCCACCCCTGTTCGCCTTCGGCGACCGCCGCGGGGAGGGCGACATAATAGACCGCGCTGATCCAGCCTTCGGGGTGGATATGGTTGGTGTGGTGGCCGCCGTCGTGCAGCCGCACCGACCAGGAGCCCGAAAAGGCGAAGCGGGATGCCTTGCGGTTGAGGAAGGGGTGAGCGGCATCGTCGGGCAGCGCGGCGATATAGCGGCGGACGCCTTCCTCGATCAGCGCCCGGACCGCCGCAACCTCCGGCACGTCGCGGCCGAACAGGTCATCGGCCGTCTGCGTCCCGCCGCGCAGCGTCTGTTCGAGCGGATGCCGCTGCCCGAGGTGCAGCGCGCCAAGCGCTTCGTCGAGCCGGCGATTGAAACCGGCGACGTCGCCGTCTGAGGGACTGAGGGCCAGTGTGCCGATCAGCGCCACATCGTTCAGCCATTCGGCGAGGGCATCGCCGGTGAACCGCCACGCGATACCCTGGAGGGCGAGTGCCTGCTGATCGCGGGGATCGGTATCGAGGCGGCGCGCGATGCGCGGCATCGCCTCCGCCGGCCGGTCGAGGATCAGGAGCGAGCGGGCGGATTCACGCAGGGCGGCTGCATGCTCCGGGTCGCCGTCCAGCGCGGCGTCGAAGGCGGCGAGCGCCTCTTCCGACCGGCCGCTCGACCAGAGCGCCTGCCCCAGCCGATGTTGCAGGTCGGCGCCGCCGACGCCGCGTGCGACCGCCGGGGCGAGCAGCGCCGCCGCTTCGCTGGGCTCGCCGCCGAGCGTCAGGCGGTTGGCAAGCCCCGCGAGCAACCCGGCGTCGTCGGGATGACGGCGCAGCGCCTCGCGATAGCTGTCGAGATGGCGATCGGCGCGGCGATGCTCCCAGAGCAGTCGGCTGAGCGAATCGTGCATCGCAGCGTCGGCTGGCGTCAGGCGGATCGCCGCGCGATAGGCGGCGGCGGCTTCGTCGATGCGGCCAAGATCCTGCAGGCAATGCCCGAGGTTGTACCGGATTTTCGCTTCGCCGGGTGCCTGCGCGGCGCATTCCTCGAAGAGCGGCAAAGCCTCTTCGGGGCGCCCGACGAGCCGCAGCGCCACCGCGAGATTGTGCTGCCAGGGCGCATGGTCGGGGCGCAGGCGCAGCGCGGTGCGGTAGGCGTCGACGGCCTGCTTTCCGTCGTTCAGCGCGTTCAGCGCCTGACCGAGCACGGCCCATGCGCGCGCATGGTCGGGGCGCGCGCGGACGAGCGGAGCGAGCCCGTCGCGTGCCGCGCCCGGATCGCCGAGCGCGATCCGCGCCAGCGCGAGGTTGATCCGCGCGTCGTCGTAGCTGGGCGCAAGAGCCAGCGCTTCCTGATAGGCGGCGGCGGCCTCGGCGTGCCGTCCGAGATCGGAAAGGCTGCTGCCCAGATTGTTGAGCACGTGCGGCTGGCCGGGACGGGCGGCCAGCGAACGGCGGAACAGCGCCGTCGCCGCGGTGTGATCGCCGCGCCGCCGCGCGACCATCCCCAGCAATTGCAGCGCGTCGGGCTGATCGGGGCTCTGGGCCAATATGGCTTGCAGGCCGGCTTCCGCGGCATCGAAACGCCCCGAGCGGGCAAGCACCATCGCCTGACCAAGCGCCTGTTCGAGGCCTGCCTGCGGTTGCGCCAGCGGCATGTCGTGCTCCGGCGGCCGCGATCGCCCGCCGATCCGGCCGCCGCGCATCGAAGCAAATCCCTCTTGTGTCGTCAAGAGAATCGCGCTTTAAATCATGTGTAAATTCACATTTCAGGGGAGGTTGCCATGCCGGATCATATCGCACGTCGTCGAGGGGGCGATCGCTGGAAGCACGCGGCGCTGGGCGTCGGCCTGCTGACATCGCTCGCCGCCTTGTCGCCGGTTGTACAGGCGGCCGAGCGCCCGATTCCCGAAACGACCGACGACGTGCGGCGCGTGCCGATTCCCCCGATTGATCGCAGCCACGAACCGATCGTCGTGATCGCCGGCGGCACGCTGATCGACGGACGCGGCGGCGCGCCGATCTCCAATGCGGTGGTGGTGACTCAGGGCGACCGGATTCTCGCCGCGGGACCCGCCGGGTCGGTGGCAGTGCCGGCCGATGCCGCGCGCACGATCGACGCCTCCGGCCTGTACGTGATGCCGGGCCTGATCGATCTGCACATCCACTTCACCCAGCAGCGCTGCGACGATTTCGGCAAATATTCTGACAGCCCGGCAGGCGCCGCGATCCGCGGCGTCGCGCTGGCCGAGCAGCTGATCAACGCCGGCATCACCGCGGCGCGCGACGTGGGCACCGTCGACGATGTCGCGCTGCGCATCAAGGAAGGGGTCGACCGCGGCATCATCCGCGGGCCGCGCGTCCTGTGGAGCGGGCGCATCATCGCGACCACCGGCGGCCACGGCGACGAGGTGACGTCGACGGCGACCGGGCGGCAGAAGCCAGCACTGGGCGGGCCGTCGAAGGGCGCCAACGGCCCGTGGGAATGGCGCACCGCGGTGCGCGAGCAGATCCGCAACCTTGCCGACTGGATCAAGCTCGGCGCGCCGGCCGACAAGGAGGAACTGGCGGCGGCGATCGACGAGGCGCACTCGCTGGGCGTGCCGGTCGCGATCGACAGCTTCGGCAAATATACCGACTGGGCGATCGAGGCCGGGGTCGACACGCTCGAACATCCGCTGGCGATGAGCGACAATGCGGTGCCGCTGATGAAGAAGCACGGGACGGCGTTCGTCCCGACGATCATCGCCTTCGACAACCTGCTCAACGGCGGCTATCCGACCGCCGGCATTCCGAGCGGCGGTTTCTATCACACCCATTCGCGCCGTTTCGTGATCGACCAGCGAGACCATCTGAAGCGCGTGACCGAAGCCTATCGCGCCGGCGTGCCGATCGGCGTTGGGACCGACATTCCGTTCGAAAACGACGAACGCTATCCCGACGCCTATTTCCACGAGCTCGATTATCTGAGCCAGGCGGGGATGAGCAACGCCGACATCCTTGCATCGGCGACCCGCGTCGGCGCGCAGATCATGCGGATGGGCGACAAGCTGGGCACGATCGAAAAGGGCAAGATCGCGGACATATTGATCGTCGGCGCGAACCCGCTCGATTCGCTCAAGAATC
Source organism: Sphingopyxis granuli NBRC 100800 (assembly GCF_001591045.1). Taxonomy (GTDB): domain Bacteria; phylum Pseudomonadota; class Alphaproteobacteria; order Sphingomonadales; family Sphingomonadaceae; genus Sphingopyxis; species Sphingopyxis granuli. The sequence continues at coordinate 74,689 of NZ_BCUA01000004.1, forward strand.
TGCGCGACGTCCGCTATGTCGTCGCGGACGGCAAGGTGGTCGTCGACGGGCCGGCGCGTTAGGCCGGACCGACATTCCGCTCTGGCGACCTGCAAATGGCGGTTTTTCGCGCTTCCGCCGCTCAAGTTGGGAATTATTCCTTTTCGACAAGGAACCGTTCCCCGGCGAAAGCCGGGGTTCACGCAGGACAGTGCTGTGCCCTGGACCCGGGCTTTCGCCGGGGAACAGGTTCTTGCCGCTTGCGGGTGGCGCGTCCGTACGATGTCATCGTCCGTCCGCGCGGCGCTATTCGATCGGCAGTTTGCTGAGGTTGGCGCTGATCTTCTGAAGCGTGCGTAGAAGGTGGGCGAGGTCGCGGTTGCTGATGCCGTCCATCGCGCGCGTGAACTGGCGTCCGACGATCGGGGTCAGCTTGCGCAGCGTCTGCTGGCCCGCGGGCGTCAGCGTGACTTCGGTGACGCGGTTATCCTCGGGATTGGGCTCGGTCGTCACGAGCCCCTGTTCGATCATCCGGTCGATGATCCGGCTGATCGTCGACCGCTTGGTCAGGGCGGCTTCCGCGATCGCGCCGATGCTAGCGGGCTGACGCTCACGCAGCACCGTCATGACGCGATAGACGGGCTTGGACACGCCGTGCTTGTGCAGCACCTTGTCCATGTCCTCATGATATTTGAAATCGGCGTGCGCCATCAGATAGAATGGCGAATTCTCCAGGCGAAATGTCGGACTGCTCGGGTCGTAATCACCACGATTTTCCATTTCGCCCCCCAATTTGTCCGTCGATTTCCTCGTCGACCTTGCGTTCATGTGTTCCCCAAATGCCCTGTAGGATCAAGCCGTTCCGTCACGGCGGAACGCTCATGGCGCTCGAACTAGCCGAAAACATATGTATTTGCACTTGGTTATGAGGGGGCGGTTCCGAAATCGTCTGCCGGGTGCCCGCGCCGGTGCCGGGAAGGATTGCGAGACGGCCCTCGATCTCCTCCCTTGCCGTTACGACTGCCGTTCTTTTTCCCCATAGTGGTCGGTGACGCCCGCCATGGCATCACATGGTCCTTTCCGTGGTGGATAAATTGATACTAATCGCGTGAATATGAATATATAAGTCGCGCTGAGCCGACCGGCCGCTTCCGCGGGACGGCACGCAATACAGGAGGAGGGTGGCGATGCGGGCGAATCGGCTGGTGCGGACGATGGGAATGCTGACGATGCTGTCGGCGGTGGTCGCGGTTCCCGCCCCGGCGCAGGAAGCGAAACAGCGCTGGGACCAACTATGCCAGATCCGCAAGGACAAGCTCGACCTGATCCTGCCGGAGGCGATGCGCGAGAACGGCATCGACATGTGGATCGTCGCGTCGCGCGAGGGGCATGGCGATCCCAATGCGGCGATGCTGGGCGGTGGCTATGTCGGCGACATCGGCTATTATATCTTCACCGACCGCGGCGGCGGGCGGATCGAGCGGGCGGCGCTGGGCATCGGCGGCGCGGCGTTCGACCAGTGCCCGCTCTATGACATCAAGGGGCCGCCGTCGGACCTGCGCGCCTTTGTCGAGGCGCGGGCGCCCGCGCGTATCGGCATCAACGTCGCGACCGAGATCGGCACCGCCGACGGGCTCAGTCATTCGCTTCACGAGGCGCTTCGCGCGGCGCTGGGTCCCGATCTGGCGGCGCGGCTGGTCTCCGCCGAAAAGCTCGTTTCCGATTTCCGCTCGCGGCACAGCGCCACCGAGATCGCGGCCTTTGCGCGCGCCGGCGAATATTCGCGGACCATCGCCGAACGGGCGCTATCGAACGAGGTGATCCGGCCGGGCCACACGACGACCAGCGATGTCGCCTGGTGGATGATGGAGGAATTGCACCGGCAGGGGCTGGGCAACAGCTTTGGCCTGCCCAGCATCTATGTGCTGGGGCCGGGCGAACGCGGGCCGACGTCGGGCGATCATGTGATCCAGCCGGGCGACCTCATCACCATGGACTGGGGCGTCAACTATCTGCTCGCCTATACCGACATGAAGCGCATGGCCTATGTGTTGAAGCCCGGCGAGAATGCGTCGCCGCCGGGCGTGCAGCGCGCCTTCGACAAGGCGATGGAGATACGGCGGATGATCCTCGACGCGATCCGCCCGGGCGTGACCGCGGGCGAGGCGCTGGCGGCGGTCAACCGCCGCGTCGCGCAGACGCCGGGGCTTGCGCTCGGCCGCTACGACGATCCGAGTCCCGACCCGAAATATTCGGACGTGGTGATCGGCAGCCATTCGGTCGGCGACTGGGGGCATGGATCGGGGCCGTCGATGGCGGATTTCAACCCGCTGCGCATGACCTATGCCTTGCGGCCCGGCAATTTCCTGTCGATCGAACTGTTTCTCTATACCCCCGTTCCCGAATGGGGTGGGCGTAAGATCAAGATCCCGCTCGAAGACAATGGCGTGGTGACCGCGCGCGGCTTCGAGTGGACCGCGCCCCCGGCGAGCCGCATCCTGCTGGTGAAATAGCGGCCGATCCAGCCCTCCCCCGAAGGGGAGGGCTCGATTCACGCTTCGGGGACGACCGCGATCGTCTCGATCTCGATCTTCGCCTCGGCCTCGACCAGCGCCACGACCTCGGCCACCGCCATCGCGGGGAAGTTGCGGCCGATCAGGTCGCGATAGGCTTCGCCGATCGCGGGCAGGCTGGCGAGATATTCGTCGCGGCTCGTCACATACCAGGTCATGCGCACGATATGCTCGGGGCCCGCGCCAGCCTCTGCGAGGATCGCCAGCGTGTTGGCCAGGACCTGGCGGAACTGGCCCGCGAGGTCGGGGCTGACGAAGCGTTCCTCGGCATCCCAGCCGACCACGCCGGCGGTGAAGACCATGCGGCCGGTCGCCGCGACGCCGTTGGCGTAACCGCGCGGCCGCTTCCAGCCGGGGGGGAGCAATGCTTGATGAGCGGTCATGATATTTCCTTGTTCAGACGGTCGAGAAGCTCGGGCGGCCAGGGGCGCGAGTGCCCCTGCGCCAGATCGATGAGCACCTGGGTGTAGCGGACGGAGAAGCGGGGCTGGCCCGCGCAGGCGATGGCGACGGCCAGATCGACCGAACTGCGACCCGCCCGCGTGACCGCGACGGTGAAATCGAGCCGGTCGCCGAGGCGGCTCGGCGTCGCGAATTCGGCGTGCAGGCTGACCGTCGGCAGGCCGAGCCCCATGTCGAGATGTAGCGTGCGGCGGTCGATCCCCAGCACCGCTGCGGTCCAGTCCTCGATCGCCGCATCGCACAGCTCAAAATAGCGCGGATAGAAAGCGATGCCCGCGGGGTCGCAGTGCGCGAAGCGCAGCGGCAGGCTGGTGTGGAACATCAGGGCGCGCTCTGGGCGAGATGCTGGCGCGCGATCACGACCTTCTGCACCTCCGACGCGCCCTCGTAGATGCGCAGCGCCCGCACCTCGCGATAGAGCGCCTCGACCGGCGTGCCGACGGTGACACCGAGGCCACCGAACATCTGCACCGCCTTGTCGATCACCTGCTGCGCGCTGTCGGTCGCGTGCAGCTTGGCGAGCGCCGCTTCGCGCGTGTTGCGCTCGCCGCGCACGTCGCGGAGCCAGCCGGCGCGGTAGATGAGTAGCGCCGAGGTGTCGACGTCGAGCACCATTTCGGCGAGCTTCGCCTGCGTCACCGCATTGTCGGCGAGCGTGCCCGCGCCCAGCTTACGGACCCGCGCGCGCGCGGTCGCCTCGTCGAGCGCGCGGCGCGCGAAGCCGAGCGCGGCGGCGCCGACGGTGGTGCGGAAGATGTCGAGCGTCGCCATCGCGGCGGCGAAGCCGCGTCCCGACTCGCCGAGCAGCGCGGTTTCGGGCAGTGCCATGCCGGTAAAGGTCAGGGTGGCGAGCGGATGCGGCGCGACGACGGCGATGCGCTCGGTCACCGCGAGGCCGGGGGTCTCGGCATCGACGATGAAGGCCGACACGCCCTTTGCGCCGGGCGCCTCGCCGGTGCGGGCGAACAGGACATAATAGTCGGCGATGCCGCCGTTCGAGATATAGGTCTTGGCGCCGTCGACGCGATAGCCGTCGCCGGTGCGGGTCGCGGTCGTCTCCATCGATGCGACATCGGAGCCCGAGGCGGGCTCGGTGAGCGCGAAGGCCGCGATCTTCCGCCCTGCCGCGACGTCGGGCAGATAGGCGCGCTTCTGCGCCTCGGTGCCGAACAGGCTGATCGTACCCGACCCCAGTCCCTGCATCGCGAAGGCGAAGTCGGCGAGGCCCGAATGGCGCGCCAGCGTCTCGCGGATCAGCGCGAGCGAGCGGATGTCGAGCGTGTCGTGCATCCCGCCATAGGCGGCGGGGACGCAGTAGCCCAGCCAGCCGGCGTCGCCGAGCGCGCGGACCAGCGCGCGGCATTCGCCATCGACATCGTCCGAATGGGCGTGCGCGACGTTCGCCGCGCACCAGTCGTCGAGCTCGCGGCCGAGGCGGCGGTGACCGTCGTCGAGGAACGGCCAGTCGAGGAAGCTGCGGTCGGCCATCAGTCGCCCGCGAATTCGGGGCTGCGCTTGTCCGCGAACGCCTCGAAAGCGCGGCGGAAATCGTTGGTCGCCATGCAGATCGCCTGCGCCTGTGCCTCCATCTCGATCGCGGTTTCGACCGAGACCGCCCATTCGGTGTTGAGCTGCGTCTTGGTGATGCCGTGCGCGAAGGTGGGGCCGCTGGCGAGCGAGCGGGCGAGGCCGAGCGCCTCGTCGAGCAGCGCGTCGGGTTCGACGAGACGGTTGTGGAAGCCCCAGCGTTCGCCTTCCTCGGCACCCATCATCCGGCCGGTGTAGAGCAGGTCCGACGCGCGGCCCTGGCCGATGATGCGCGGCAGGATCGCGCAGGCGCCCATGTCGCACCCGGCGAGGCCGACGCGCGTGAACAGGAAGGCGGTCTTTGCCGCCGGGGTCGCGATGCGCATGTCCGACGCCATCGCCATGATCGCGCCGGCACCGACGCAGATGCCGTCAATCGCGGCAATGATCGGTTGCGGGCATGCGCGCATCGCCTTGACGAGATCGCCTGTCATGCGCGTGAAATTGAGCAGTGCGGGCATCCGCATTTCAGTGAGTGGCCCGATGATTTCGTGCACGTCGCCGCCCGACGAGAAATTGCCGCCGGCGCCAATGACGACCACCGCCTTGACCGCGGGCGCGTAGACGAGCGCGCGGAAGGTGTCGCGCAATTCCGCATAGCTTTCGAAGGTCAGCGGGTTCTTGCGGTCGGGGCGGTTGAGCGTGACCGTGGCGACGCCGGCGTCGAATCGCCAGCCGAAATGTTGGGGCGAAAAGCTTTCGGGATTCATGCGTCTTCCTTTCCAGTGTCGGCGGCCAGCGAGTGCTTGAGCGCGCCGAGCAGATCATAGAGCGCCGTGCGCTGGTCGCGGCTGAGCCCCGCGAGCATCGCGTCGATCCAGTCGTGGTGCGCGTCGGCGAGACCGGCGAAGCATTCGCGCCCCTGTTGCGTCAGGCGGACGATCGACGCGCGGCCGTCGGTCGGCGACGGGGCGATGCTGACATAGCGGTCGCGGGCGAGCGTCTGGACGACGCCGGTGACATTGCCGTTCGAAACCAGCAGCGCCTGCGACAACTGCCCCATCGTCATGCCTTCGGGGTGGCGGTCGAGCGCGGCCATGACGTCGAAACGCGGCAGGGTGACGCCGAACCGGTCGGCGAAACGGCGCTTGATGCGCTTTTCGATCACCGTCGCGCAGGTGAGCAGCCGCAGCCAGAGGCGGACGTTGCCGTGCGCGCCCATCGCGCCGTCGTGCTTTTCGCGGATCGCGGCGGGGGCGGTCACATCACCTCTCCACCCGCGACCATCACCGCCTGCCCGGTCACCGACCGGCTGGCGGGCAGGCAGAGCCACAACACCGCCTCCGCGACCTCAACGGGGTCGATGAGCCGCCGTTGCGGGTTGAAGCGCGTCAATTCGGCCAGCGCCTCGGTTTCGCTGCGGCCGGTCTTCGCCCGGATATTGGCGACCGCCTGTCCGACGATGTCGGTATCGGTGAAGCCCGGGCAGACCGCGTTGGCGGTGAGGCCTGTCGCCGCATATTCGATCGCGAGCGCGCGCATCAGGCCGATCGCGCCATGCTTCGATGCGACATAGGGCGCGGTATAGGCATAGCCCTTCACCCCAGCCGTCGAGGCGACGGTGACGATGCGTCCGGCGGGCGCCGCCAGCAGGTCGGGCAGCGCCGCCTGGCAGCAATGAAAGAGCGCGTCGAGATTGACCGCCATCGCGCCGCGCCATGCTTCGGCCGTTACGCGGGCGAATGGCGCGCTCGGCGCGATCCCGGCGTTGTTGACGAGAATGGAAATCGGTCCATGGGCGCCGCGCGCGCTATCGAACGCCGCCTCCACCGCCGCGCGATCGGCGACGTCGGCGGGGGCGACATGCGCGTGAGGCAGCGAGGCCGCCGTCGCTTCGAGGGCGTCGCGCCTGCGCCCGATCAGCGTCAGCCGCGCACCTTCGGCCGCGAGCGCCCGCGCGATGGCGGCACCGATTCCCGATCCGCCCCCGGTGATGACGGCATGCACGTCCTGCAAACGCATTGGAACTCCTCCCGCCTCAGCCCCGCAGGGCGGCTTCCTGTTCGGCCGCACGCTTCATGTTGCGCGCGAGCTGGCTCATCCCGTTCAGATAGGGGGCGGGTACCGCGGCGCCGCGATAGTCGTGCTGCGCCGCGGCGCGCAGCGTCCACATCGGGTCGATCATGTGCGGGCGCCCGAGCGCGACGAGGTCGGCGCGGCCGGCGGCGAGGATCGAATTGACATGGTCGGGTTCGAAGATGTTGCCGACCGCCATCGTCGACACGCGCGCCTCGTTGCGGACCTGGTCGGCGAAGGGAGTCTGGAACATGCGGCCATAGACAGGCTTGCAATCGGCCCAGGTCTGGCCGGCGGACACGTCGATCAGGTCGGCGCCCGCGGCGCGGAAGGCCTCGGCGATCAGCACCGCCTCGTCGGGCGTCACCCCGGCGTCGCCCATCCAGTCGGTGGCGGAGATGCGGACCGACATCGGCCGTTCGGCGGGCCACGCCTCGCGCATCGCGGCGAAGACCTCGAGCGGGAAGCGCAGCCGGTTTTCGAGGCTGCCGCCATATTCGTCGGTGCGCCGGTTCTGGAGCGGCGTGATGAAGCTCGACAGGAGATAGCCGTGCGCGGCGTGCATCTCGACCATGTCGAAGCCGGCGTAGATCGCCATGCGCGTCGCCGCGACGAACTGGTCGCGCACCATGTCCATGTCGGCGCGCGTCATCGGACGGGGCGTCTGGTTCGATCCGCTCCACGGCACGTCGGACGCGGCGATCAGCGGCCAGTTACCCTCGTCGAGCGGCTCGTCCATCCCTTCCCAGCCGATCTTCGTCGATCCCTTGGCGCCCGAATGGCCGAGCTGGAGGCATAGCTTCGCCTTGCTCTCGCGGTGGACGAACTCGGTGATGCGGCGCCACGCGGCGGCGTGCTCGGGCGCGTACATGCCGGGGCAGCCCGGGGTGATCCGCGCCTCGGGCGAGACGCAGGTCATCTCGGTATAGACCAGCCCCGCGCCGCCCTGCGCGCGAACGCCATAGTGGACGAAATGGAAATCGCCCGGCGTGCCGTCGACCGCCGAATACATCGCCATCGGCGACACGACGATGCGATTTTCGAGCTGCATGTCGCGCAGCTTGTAGGGGGCGAACATCGGCGGCGCGCCGGCGTCGCGGCCGCCGGGCGCCTGCGCCTGGAACCAGCGTTCGACGCTTTCGAGCCAGCGCTTGTCGCGCAGGCGCAGATTTTCGTGGCTGACGCGCTGCGAGCGGGTGAGCAGCGAGTAAGCGAACTGGATCGGCTGGAAAGGCAGGTAGCGGTCGAGCGTCTCGAACCATTCGGTCGAGTTGCGCGCGCTGTTCTGCAGCTTCAGCACCTCGATGCTGCGTTCGGCCTGATATTCCTCCAGCGCCTGCGCGCGGGCGAGACCCGGCCGGTTGAGCACCTCGGCAAGCTTGATCGCGTCCTCGAGCGCCAGCTTGGTTCCCGACCCGATCGAGAAATGCGCGGTGTGCGCGGCGTCGCCGAGCAGGACGAACTTGTCGTGCGACCACTGGCCGGTGATGATGCGCCGGAAATTGAGCCACGCGGCCGAACCGCGCAGATGCGACGCGTTCGACATCAGCTTGTGGCCGTCGAGATATCTGGCGAACACGCGCTCGCTCCACGCGATCGCCTCGTCGGGGCTCTGCCGGTCGAGGCCCAGCCTTTCCCACGTTTCGGGCGCCATCTCGACGATGAAGGTCGAGAGATTGTCGTCGAAGCGATAGGCGTGCGCCCACACCCAGCCTTCTTCGAGCTGTTCGAAGGCGAAGGTGAAGGCGTCGAACGTCTTGTGCGTGCCGAGCCAGATATAGCGGTTGCGGCGGGTCTGGATGTCGACGTCGAAATGCTCTGCATAGGCGTCGCGGATGCGGCTGTTGGCGCCGTCGGCGGCGATGACGAGGTCGTAATCGACCCAGTCGGCGAGATCGGGGCCCATCTCCGTCTCGAAATGGAAGCGGACGCCCAGTTCGCGGGCGCGGTCCTGCAGGATGCGGAGCAGCCGCTTGCGGCCGATGCCGATGAAGCCGTGGCCGGTCGACCGGATGCATTCGCCGTGGATATGGACGTCGATGTCGTCCCAATGCGCGAATTCGTCGCGGATCGTCGCCCCGCTGACGGGATCGTTCGCCATCAGATTCTCGACCGTCTGGTCGGAAAAGACCACGCCCCAGCCGAAGGTGTCGTCGGCGCGGTTGCGTTCGAACACGTCGACCTGGTGCGCGGGGTCGCGCAGCTTCATCGAGATGGCGAAATAGAGGCCGGCCGGGCCGCCGCCCACGCATGCGATCTTCACTGCGAACGACTCCCTACCGTTGACGATGCGGCGATTCCTAAGCCCATGCCGGAAAAGCTTCAAGCCTAAAATTTTAAGCTTGAAATATCATATATCATGCAATTATTCACGTGTATGGACAGCATCGGAGGCATGATGATGAAGTGGCCGGCACAGCGTCTGACGACGGGATCGAAGAAAAGCTTCGGCATGTATGACGAGGCGGCGAAGCTCGATGCGCAGGGCGCCGACCTGATCCACCTCGAATTCGGACGGCCGCACGCCGACACGCCGGTGCATATCAAGGAAGCGGCGAAGGCGGCGCTCGACGCGGGCATCGTCCACTATGGCGATTTCCGCGGCACGCTGTCGTTCCGGCAGGCGCTGGTCGAAAAGCTGCGCAGCTTCAACGGCCTCGATTACGGCGTCGACGAGGTGCTAGTGACGAACGGGCTGACGCATGCGTCGTTCGCCGCGTTCATGGCGGCGCTCGACCCGGGCGACGAGGTCATCCTGCTCGATCCCTATTATCCGCAGCATGTCGGCAAGGCCGAACTCGCCGGCGGCAAGGTGGTGATCGCCGAACTCGACAAGGCCGACAATTTCGCGATCTCGAAGGAGAAGATCGCGGCGAAGATCACCGACAGGACCCGGATGATCGTGCTGATCAACCCCGCCAACCCGACCGGCCGCGTCTATAGCCGCGCCGAGCTTCAGGCGGTCGCGGACCTGGCGATCGCGCACGACCTGCTCGTGCTGTCGGACGAGGTCTATGAATATATCACCTATGGCCAGGCGCCGCATGTCAGCATCGCGAGCCTGCCGGGGATGCGCGAGCGCACCATCACCTGCTTCGCCTTCACCAAGGCCTATTCGATGGACGGCTGGCGGGTCGGCTATCTGACCGCCGACGCCCGCCTGATGCCCGCGATCCTGCGCATCACCATGACCGACGTGACGCACGTCAACGTCTTCGTCCAGGAGGGCGCGCGCGCCGCCGTCGAGGGGCCGCAGGACGCGATGCACGCGCTGGTCGAGGCCGACCGGCGCAAGCGCGACATCGTCGTCCAGGCGCTCAACCAGATGCCGGGCGTGACCTGCGCCGAGCCCGAGGGCACCATCTATGCCTTTCCCGACATCAGCGGCACCGGGCGCGGTTCGCAGGAGCTTGCGATGGCGATCCTGCAGGAGGCGCATGTCGTCGTCGAATCGGGCAGCTTTTACGGACCGAGCGGCGAAGGCCATCTGCGCATCTGTTTCGGATCGGAATCGGAAGCGCGGGTGAGCGAGGCGATGGACCGGCTCACCCGCTTCTTCAACACGCTGTAGCCCCGGCGATGCGCGCCGCGACGGAAGGACGAAAGGGAAATGCCATGAGAAAGACGCTCCACCTCGCCGCCGCGCTGACCGCGATGCCGCTGCTGTCGCTTGCCGCGGCGACGCCGCTCGCCGCGCAGGAACAGGCCGCGCGCCCGGACCATGCGGCGCTCGTCGCGCTCTACGACGCGTTCCGCGCCTTCGTGCCGCCGCCGATGGTGAAGGGCGTCCCCGATTATTCGCCGCCGGCGATGGCGAAGCAATATGAGGAGCTGAAGCGGTTCCAGGCCCGGCTCGCGGCGATCGACGACAGCGGCTGGCCGGTGTCCGAGCGCGTCGATTACATGGTCGTGCTCGCGGAAATGCGCGGGCTGGAATTCCAGCACCGCGTCGTTCAGCCGTGGAAGCGCGACCCCGCTTTCTACAGCACCACCAACCTCGGCTTCGGGCCGAAGATGCACGGCGCGATCGCGATCCCGAAACTGCCGCTGCCCAAGGACAAGCTGGCCGAGTTCACGGCGCGGCTGAACGCCGTGCCCGAAGCGTTGCGCCAGGCGCGCGTCAACCTGACCGAGCCGCGCGGCGACCTCGCCCGGCTGGGAATCGCGCAGAAGCAGGTCGAGGTGAACGTCTATGGCGAGCTCGCGGCGCGGGCGGCGCAGGTGCAGCCTGCGCTGGTCGCGCCGGCGAAGCGGGCGCAGGCCGCCGCCGCGGAGTTCAAGGCGTGGCTCGAAAGCATCGAGGCGGGGCTTCCGGCGCACGGCGGCGTGGGCCGGGACAATTATGCCTGGTATCTGAAGAACGTCCTGCTGCTGCCCTATACGCCCGAGGACATCGCCGTGATCGGCGAGCGCGAATATCAGCGGCAGGTGGCCTTCCTGAAGATCGAGGAGCATCGCAACCGCCACATCGCGATGCCCGAGCCGGTGCAGACGCGCGCCGAATTCGACGCCAAGCGCAAGGCCGAGGACGAGGATCTGCTGACATTCCTGCGCGACGGCGACTGGGTGACGATCCCCGATTATGTGCAGCACGATCCCGAGGAGGGGCCGTATCAGTTCCCGTTCGAGAAGGACCCGGCCAAGCCGGGGCTGTTCGATCCGCCGCTGCATCTCCATTTCTTCTTCCAGGCGGAGTTCCGCGACGGGCGCCCGCTGCGCGCGCACAACCTGCCCGGCCACGCCTTCGACGCGCTGCAGGCGGCGCGCGACACGCGGCCGATCCGCGGCAAGCCGCGCCTGTTCTTCGTCAACGGCCTGCGCAACGAGGGCTGGGCCTTTTACCTGGAAGAGATGATCCTGCAGGCCGGGCTGCTCGAGGACCGGCCCAAGACGCGCGAAATCGACTATATCCTGGGCGCGAAGCGCGCCGCGCGCATCCTGCCCGAGCTGAAGATGCAGGCGAACGAATGGACCTGGAAGCAGGCCAACGCCTCGCTGATCGCGCGCACGCCGAAGTGGATGGAGCACGGCGACGCGGTGGCGCAGTTCGATATCGAGCTTTATCTGCGCCAGCCCGGCTATGGCATCGGCTATTACATGGGCAAGGTCGAACTCGAGAAACTGCTCGCCGACGTCGCGATGCAGGAAGGCGACAGGTTCGACATCAAATCCTTCCACGACCGTTTCCGCGCCGCCGGGTCGATCCCGATCTCCCTCATCCGCTGGGAAATGACCGGCCGCGACGACGAGATCCGGGCGCTGCGCTAAACGAAAGGGCCCGCACGAAGCAATGCGCCGCGTGCGGGCCGACGATCCCGGTCAGAAGGCGATCCGCGCCGTGATCCGCGCGCCGTGGCTCTGGCGGCCCGAAGCGAGGGCGCCGCTGTAGGCCGCGCCGATGTGGAAGCCGCCCGCGCGATAGTCGAAGCCGGCCTCGACCTCCGCCGCATTCTTCGGGATCGCGCTGCCGCGGATCGCGAACGATGGTCCGCCCGCGACGAACCGGCCGTTCGCCAGCGCGGCGCGGTCGCCGAACGCGCGGTTCCACGCCAGCGACGCATAGGGCTGAAAGCCCGGCGCGTCGGCGTTGAGGCGCCCGCGGACGCCGAGGCTGAGGAAGCTCGTGTCCTGCCCGGCGTCGGCGACGGCGAGCGCGCCGCTGCCGCCCGTCTCCGCGAAATCGTCGCTGCGGGTGCGGACATAGGCGAGGCGCGCGAAGGGCGTGATCGCGGCGCCGCCCGCCGCCAGATCATATCCCATTTCGCCGAAGAGCTGGAGCGTGTCGGCGTCGCGGCCGGAGGTCAGCGTCTGGGCGAGCGGCGCGACGGTGACGGTGCGGCTGGTGTCGATGGCGTGCCAGCCATAGCTGACCCCGAGCGCGCCGCCGAAGCCCGCGCCGGTGCCGTAGCTGGCATGGAGCGCCAGATATTTGCTGTCGACATCCGCATGGTCGCCGCGGCCGCCCTGCCGGAAATCGGAAGTGCCGATGCCTGCGGAGAGCGCCGCCGCGAAGCCGTTGCCGCCGATGCCGACGCCGGCGACCAGCCCCTTGTGATCGGTGTCTATCGCGCGCTGGCCGCCGCGGGCATCGAAATCGCCCCAGCCGCCGAAGGCCGATCCCCACACGAACAGGCCGCTTTCGTCCGGGACGGGAAGGCCGAGCAGGGCGCCGCGCAGATGGCGGCTCTCGTCGGTCAGCCCGCTGACCGCGCCCGAAAGCAGCTCGCCCGACAGCTCGGTATAGGCCGCCTGGGCGGTCGCCGCGCTCTGCACGAGCACCGCCTCGAACAGAGGATTGTCGAAACCGAGCGCTTCGATGGCCGTGGCGACGCCCGTCTGGTTGAACCCCAGCGCGACGTCGGCGAAACCGATGTCGTTGCGATAGAGCGACAGCGTCACGCGGTCGGGGCCGTAACGCAGCAGCGGATCGAGGAAGGCGAGGTTCGACGTCACCGATCCGAAGCGTCCCTCGACGCCGCCCGCGCCGGTCAGGATGACATAGTCGGTGCGCGGCCGGTAATCGCCGCTCTCCGCCAGCACCGCGACCTTCGCCGTGGCGCTGATCGTGACCCGGCCCGTCGCGTCGATCCGGTCGGCCTCGCCCGCGGCATTGGCCTCGACCTCATAGGTCGACCCGGCCGCGAACGCGAGGTCGCCGGCGACCGTCAGGCGCCCGATCGAGTTGCCGGGCGCGATGGTGCCCCCCGCGGCCGCGGTGGTCGAGCCGACCGTGCCGTTGCCGCCGAGCACGCCGCCTGCATTGATCGTCACCGGCGAGGCGATCGAACCGTTGACCGCGAGCGTGCCGCCGTTGATCGTCGTCGGCCCGGTGTAGACATTGTCGCCGGTCAGGTTCAGCGTCCCGGCGCCGGTCTTGACGAGGCCGCCGGTCCCCGAAATCGTCCCGCCGAACGCGCTGTTGTCGTCCTGATCGACGGTCAACCGGTTGGCGCCGACGACGACCTGCGAATTATCCTCGCCCGACAGGCCGCCGATCACCTGATCCGTGCCGGTGATGTCGAGCGTCCCCCCGGCGCCGAGGTCGAACTGCGTTTCCGGCGCGATGACGCCGCCGATGCGGACCGCACCGCCGAAGATGTTGGTGACGCCCTGAAAGCTGTAATCGCCGAGGAAGGCCAGCGTGCCGGCGCCGCGCTTGTCGAGGATGCCGCTGCCCGAAAAGGCGCCGAGGAAATCATAGCTGTCGGACCGGTCGAAGACGAAGCGGCCGTCGTTGACGATTCCGCCCGCAAAGCTTCCTTCGGTGCCGCCCGCGCCGAGCGTGAAGACGCCGTCGCCCTGTGTCCGGACGTCGCCGGCGAGCTGTCCGGTCAGGACGAGCCCGCCGTTCGCGATCGTCGTGCCGCCGCTGTGGGCCATGTTGGCGGTGTCGAGCGTGAGCACGGCGTCGCCGACGAGTTCGACCGCGCCCGTTCCCGTCATGGCGATGTCCGCGAAGCCGGACAGCGCGGCATCGTCGTCGAAATCGAGCACGAGCCGCCCGGCGTTCACCACCGACGCGGTACCGATCGGGTTCGCCCCGGCGGCTTCGTTGATGTGCAGCGCTGCGCCCGCGCCGATCGACACGGTATCGAAGGCGCCGACCGCTCCCGAGGTCGACCAATAGCCCGCGTCGACGTTCAATATCTCGAAATCATGCGCCGCGCCGAGCATCTGCGCGGTCGTGAGTTCCAATATGTCGCCTTCGAGAGCGAGCGTGTCGGTGCCCGCCCCCGCTTCGATCGCGCCGGTGATCGTGCTGCCCGTGCGCAATGTCACCACGTCGTCATAGTCGCCGAGTTCGATGGCGACGCCTGCGCCGCCGCGCAGCGTGCCGCTATTCTCGACGGTCGCCCGGACGTAGCTGGTCAGCGCCGCGCCGTCGGCGCTGGCGATCGTGCCGCTGTTGACGATGCTCGCGGTGAAGCCGTCGGGCCCGCCCGCATCGCCCTGCACCAGCACGCCGCCGACCGTGCCGTCGATGGTGCCGGCGTTGGCGATCGTGCCGCCGCCCGACAGGATGATGCCGAACCGCTCGCCGATGATCGTGCCGGCGGCGGCATTGGAGACCTGTGCGACATAATCGGCCTGCGCCTGGGCATCGTGGCGGAAGATCGAGATGCCGTCGGCGAGGCTGGCGCCGGTGCCGCTGATCGTACCGCTGTTGGTGACGCGGCCGCCGCCCATCAGGCGAAGCCCGTCGTTGCTTTCGCCCGCTATGGTGCCGCTGTTCGAGACCTCGGTCGCCGCCGCGAAAGTGATGAGGTTGTTCGTGCCCGGCTCGCGGAAATCGCCCGCGACGATGCCGCCGCCCGCGCCCGAAATGACGCCCGCGTTGACGATGCGCGATTCGCCGGCCGAGACGAAGACGCCGGCGTCGGACGCCGCGGCGCCGTTGCCGCGGATCGTGCCGGCGTTGGCGATATCGACAGCCCCCAGCCGCGCCAGCACGCCCGACGTCGCGCCGGCGATCGTGCCCCCGGCCCGGTTGTCGATCGTCAGCGCGCCCGACTGGTTGTTGGCGATGCCGGAGCCTGCCGTTCCGGTGATGGCGCCGCTGTTTTCAAGCGACGCCTGTTCGAGGATGCCGCCGAAGGTGGCGCCGTCGGCGCCGGTCAGCGTGCCGCTGTTGCGGATCGCGGCCGATCCGCCGAGGATCGGGTCGCTCTGGACGGCGATGGCCGCCAACCCACCGCGGATCGTGCCGGCGTTGGCGATGGCGGACGGTCCGGAGAGGATGGCGCCGAAACGGTCGCCGGTGATCAGGCCGCTGGCCGCATTGTCGAGGCTGACGATCTCGCCCGGCCGCAGGGCCGAAGCGAGCATCGAGACGCCGTCGGTCAGCGATCCCGACATCCCCCGGATCGTGCCGCTGTTGACGACGGTGCCGCCCCCCATCAGCCGGATGCCGTCGTTGTTTTCGCCGATGATGGTGCCGCTGTTGCGGATCGACGTGGCCCCGGCGTTCGATTCGAAGCTGTCGGTTTCCGGGTTGTAATAGGCGTCGGTCACGATGCCGAAGGTCGCTCCGCTTATCGTGCCGCTGTTGACGATCGACGATGTCCCTGCCAGCAGGACGACGCCGCCGTCGGGCGTCGTATTGCCCGCATCGGCGCCGTTGCCGCGAATGACGCCGTCGTTGTTGACGGTGACGCCGCCAAAGCGCGCGACAATCGCGGACCGGGCGCCCGTGATCTGGCCCCCGTCGCGATTGTCGACGACGAGCACGCCCGGCTGGTCGTTGACGATGCCATGGCGCGCCGTACCGGCGATGGTGCCGCTATTGTCGAGCGATGCCTGTTCGAGGATGCCGCCGAAGGTGACGCCGTCGCCGCCGGTCAGCGTGCCGCCGTTGCGGATCGCTGCCGTTCCGCCGAGGATCGGATCGCTCTGCACCGCGATCGCCGCCTCGCCGCCGCTGATCGCGCCGGCATTGTCGATGGTGGACGGGCCGGTCAGGATCGCGCCGAACCGCGCCCCCGCGATCGTGCCGCCCGCCGCATTGTCGAGGGTGACCGCTTCGCCCGGCGTCAGGGCCGACGCCAGCATCGAGACGCCGTCGGTCAGCGATCCCGACAGGCCCCGGATCGATCCGCTGTTGATGACGCTGCCGCCGCCGAACAGGCGGATGCCGTCGTTCTGGCTGCCGGTGATCTGTCCGCTGTTCTCGACGCGGGTCCGCGGGGCGTTCGATTCGAAGCTGTCGGTTCCGGCGTCGTAATAGACATCGGTGGCGATGCCGAACATCGTTCCGTCGATCGTGCCGCTGTTGACGATGTGCGACGAACCGGCGCGAAGGACGATGCCGCCGTCGGGGCTGTCGTTGCTGCCGCTGGTGCCGTTGCTGCAGATCGCCCCGGCGTTGGTCACGTCGACGGGACCATTGTTCGCCAGGATGCCGATCCGGTCGCCGCAGACGGTCTGCGCCGGCCCGACGTCGATCGACAGGCGCGCGGCCTGATCGTTGGCGATGCCGACGGTCTGGGCCTGCGCCGCGGCGGCCGGGACCAGGAAGGCCGAAGAAATGAGAAACCGTTGCTTCAGTGAAAGAATCATGCCCTGTCCCCGTTGTTCGTTTTTGGCGCCGCGCGTGCGGCTTCTGCTCATCGAAGCGCCGTAGCGGGGGGGATGGCGGGGGGCATCACCACTAATGGGGAATTCTGCGCCATTCGGGCGACATCCAAACGCACCGAAAATTTGACAGCGCGCGCCATTTTCCTAATCTGTGCAGATGGATGCGAGGGGGTATCTGGAAACGCGCGAGGCCCTGATCCAGGCGCCGTTCGAGCCGGCGCGCTGGGCCGATGCGCTGACGTCGCTCGCGTCGCTGTGCCACGCGACCAGCGCCCAGCTGCTTTCGTTCGGGCCGACCCGCTTCAATCCGATGGTGGCACCGGGCGTCGGCGAGGCCGACGTGATGGATTTCCTGGCCATCGGCGGCATGGACCCGGCGACGAATCATGGCCTTGCCGCCATGCTGCGCGCGGATGCCGGGCATGTGGTGACGGACCATGAATATCTGTCGGACCACGACCGCCGCCGCGACCCCCTCTACAACGAGTTTTTCGCGAAATATGACGGCCATTTCGTCAGCAGCGGCGTCCTGTTCCGCGAAGGCGGCAGGCTGCGCAACCTCAACCTTTTCCACCATCGCCGGCAGCAGGGGCTGGGGCCGAACGAATCGGGCCTGATGGCGCGGCTGCTCCCGCATTTCGCCAAGGCCGTCGACCTGTCGATCCAGCTGGAAGGGCGCGCCGCATCGCTGAGCACGAACGCGATCGAGCAGGCCGGCCCGGCGACGATCCTGTGCCAGGCCGACGGAAAGATCGTCGCCGCCGGCCGCAAGGCCGAGGCGATGCTGTCGCGGGGCGATGTCGTCGGCGCGCGCGACGGGCGGCTGCGCCTGTCGTGCCGCGAGGCGCAGGCCGAACTGGATATGCGAATCGCGGCGGCGGCGCGGCGGTTCGCGCCCGAATCGGGCAGCGTGATGGTGCAGCGCCCCTGCGACCGGCGCATCCGCATCGCATGCGCGCCGGTCCCCGAAGGCGATCACAACCGCTTTCTCGAACCGCTGGCCTTGCTGATGATCCGCGACGACGACCGGCCGATGCTCGACCGCCGGGCGGTGGGACGGACCTTCGCGCTCACCGAAGCCGAGACCAGCATCGCCGAACTGCTGATCGAAGGCGCGTCCTCCTCCCGCATCGCCGAGGTGCGGGGCGTTTCGGTGGAAACGGTCAACAGCCAGATCAAGTCCATCCTGTCCAAGACCGGATGTTCCAAGCGCTCCGAAATCCCGAACCTGATGCGGATGTATCTGTCGCTGTAGCGCGGCGGCGCCTATAGGCGAGATGTATCGACCGGGAGGCTGCGATGAGCGGGAAGACGCATGGATATGAGGTGCGCGTCGTCTGGACCGGGAACGACGGGACGGGAACGCGGACCTATCGCGGCTACCGGCGCGATCATCAGATCGCGGCCCTGGGAAAAGCGCCGATCGCCGGGTCTTCCGATCCCGCCTTTCGCGGCGACCCCGCGCGGTGGAATCCGGAGGAGCTGCTCGTGGCGTCGCTGTCGGCGTGCCACAAGCTCTGGTATCTGGGCCTTTGCTCGCAATCGGGCGTCAATGTCCTGTCCTATGAGGACGATGCGCGCGGCGCCATGATCGAGGAGCCCGGCGGCGCGGGGCAGTTCACCGCCGTCGTGCTGCGGCCGCGCGTCGTGATCGACGCCGCGTCGGACGCGGCGCTCGCGCG
Source organism: Sphingopyxis granuli NBRC 100800 (assembly GCF_001591045.1). GTDB lineage: Bacteria > Pseudomonadota > Alphaproteobacteria > Sphingomonadales > Sphingomonadaceae > Sphingopyxis > Sphingopyxis granuli. The sequence continues at coordinate 93,062 of NZ_BCUA01000004.1, forward strand.
CGATCTGCACCGCAAGGCGCACGCCATGTGCTTCATCGCGCGATCGGTGAATTTCCCGGTCGAGGCCGAGCCCGAGATCGTCGTCGCCGCCTGAACCGTGCGCCGCGGAAAATCCTCTTCCTCCCGGCCGCACGGGTCATCCGGCGCTTTGCGGCGCGGCCAAGCGCCGCTATGGACGCCCGCATGACTCACGCTGCCTTTCCCGACCTGCGCCTCCGCCGCACCCGCCGCACCGCCTGGAGCCGCGCGATGGTGCGCGAGCATCGCCTGACCCCGTCGAACCTGATCTGGCCGCTGTTCGTCTGCCAGGGCGAGGGGACCGAGGAACCGATCGCGAGCCTGCCGGGCGTGTCGCGCTGGTCGGTCGACCGGCTCGTCGACCGTGCGAAGGATGCGGTCGCCGCCGGCATCCCCTGCCTCGCGCTCTTTCCCTACACCCAGCCCGAGCGGCGCAGCGAGGACGGCGCCGAGGCGCTCAACCCCGACAATCTGATGTGCCGCGCGACCGCGGCGGTCAAGGATGCGCTCGGCGACGCCATCGGCGTGCTCACCGACGTCGCGCTCGATCCCTATACCAGCCACGGGCAGGACGGGCTGATCGACGAGGCGGGCTATGTCCTCAACGACGAGACGGTCGAAGTGCTGGTCGGGCAGGCACTGTGTCAGGCGCGCGCCGGCGCCGACATCATCGCGCCCAGCGACATGATGGACGGCCGCGTCGGCGCGATCCGCGAGGCGCTGGAGATCGAAGGGTTCGGCCATGTCCAGATCATGGCCTATTCGGCCAAATATGCGTCGGCCTTCTATGGCCCGTTCCGCGACGCGGTCGGATCGCGCGGGCTGCTGAAGGGCGACAAGAAAACCTATCAGATGGACCCCGCCAATGTCGAGGAGGCGCTGCGCGAGGTCGAGCAGGATCTGGCCGAAGGCGCCGACAGCGTGATGGTCAAGCCGGGCCTGCCCTATCTCGACGTGGTGCGCGCGGTGAAGGATGCCTTCGCCGTGCCCGTCTACGCCTATCAGGTGTCGGGCGAATATGCGATGATCGAGGCCGCGGCGGCGGCCGGGGCGGGCGAGCGCGATGCGCTGGTCCTCGAAACGCTGCTCGCTTTCCGCCGCGCCGGCGCGTCGGGCGTGCTCACCTATCACGCGCTCCACGCGGCGCGGCTGCTGGGCGCCTGATACGGTGCCGCGCATGACCGCGGTCGCCTCGCCGCGCCGCTGGCTGTTCGTGCTGACGATCCTCGTCGGCAGTTTCCTGCTCTTCCTCGTCCAGCCGATGGTCGCGCGGATGGTGCTGCCGCGGCTCGGCGGGGCGCCCGCAGTGTGGAACAGCGCGATGCTCGTCTATCAGGCGCTGCTGCTCGGCGGCTATGCCTATGCGCACTGGCTCGGCCGCTTCGCGGTGCGGCGGCAGGCGGCCATCCATGTCGCGCTGCTGCTCGCGGCCGCGCTGTGGCTGCCGATCGGCATCGCGCAGCTTCCGCCGCCCGCGCCGGGTCAGGAGGCGCTGTGGGTGCCGCTGCTGCTCGCGGCGTCGATCGGCCCGGTCTTCTTCGCGGTCGCCGCGCAGGCGCCGCTGATGCAGCGCTGGTTCGCCGCCGATCCGCGGGCGGGCGATCCTTACATGCTCTATGCGGCATCGAACCTGGGCAGCTTCGCCGGGCTGATCAGCTATCCCGCGCTCGTCGAGCCGGCGCTGCCGCTCGCCGTGCAGAGCTGGGGGTGGAGCGCGGGCTATGCGCTGCTGGTGCTGCTCGTCGCGGCGAGCGCCGCGGCGCGGTGGCGCGGCGGGGCGGACATGGCCGGGGACAGCGGCGGCGCCGAGGCGCGGCCGACCGCGCGCCGCCAGCTTCGCTGGCTGCTGATCGCCGCGGTGCCGTCGGGGCTGATGCTGTCGACGACGACGCACCTGACCACCGATATCGTCGCGATGCCGCTGCTGTGGGTGCTGCCGCTGGGCCTCTATCTGCTGAGCTTCGTCATCGCCTTCGCGGCCGCGCGCGCGCCGGCGCACATCGCCATCGTCATCGCGCCCGCGGTGCTGCTGGGGGTCGGGGGGCTCGCGCTGCTCAGCACGGGGGGCGCCGCGATGCTGATCGCGATCGCCAGCCTGGGGATGCTGTTCGTCGTCGCGACGGCGCTCCACGCGCATCTCTATGACCTGCGCCCCGCGCCGCGCTATCTGACGCTTTTCTATCTCGTCATGTCGGCGGGCGGGGTGCTCGGCGGCCTGTTCGCCGCGCTGGCGGCGCCGCTGCTGTTCGACTGGGTCTACGAGCATCCGCTGCTCGTCCTCGCCGCGGCGCTGCTGCTGCCGCTGCCGCCGCTGCTGGCGTGGGAGAAATGGACGCATCTGTCGGCCGGCGCGACGCGTATCATGGTGGCGCTGTTCGTGCTGACGGCGCTGTTCGCCAGCTTTCATCTCGTCCGGACATGGACCGGCGAATTCGCGGGGCCGGCGCTGCTGTGGGGCGGCTTCATCGTCGCGATCGGGCTGCTGGTGACGCGCTGGCGCTGGGCCTATGCGACGGTGCTGGCGCTGCTGATGGTCGGGCTCGGCGGCTGGAGCACGCTGCACGACAGCCTCTCGGACATGCGCGTGCGCAGCTATTTCGGCGTCTATACCGTCACCGACGATCCCTGGCGCCACCAGCGCCGGCTCGCGCATGGAACGACGCTGCACGGCCTGCAGCGCACCGACGCGGGGCACGAACTCGACCCCACGACCTATTACGGCCCGCAATCGGGGGTCGGTCTCGCGCTCGACCGGCTGGAGGCGCTCGCCGGGCCGGGGGCTTCGGTCGGGATCGTCGGGCTCGGCGCCGGGACGCTCAGCTGCTATCGCCGGCCGGGCCAGCACTGGACGATCTTCGAAATCGACCCGGTGATGGTCGACATCGCGCGCGACCCGACGAAGTTCACCTTCCTGTCGCGCTGCGCGCCGCAGGTGCCGGTGGTGATCGGCGACGCGCGGCTGCAGATCGCGGGCCAGCCCGCCGGGCGCTTCGACATCCTCGTCATCGACGCCTTCTCGTCGGATGCGATCCCGCTGCACCTGCTGACGCGCGAGGCGATCGGCATCTATGTGCGCGCGCTCAAGCCCGACGGGCTGCTGCTCATCCACATCTCGAACCGCTTCTTCAACCTCGAACCCGTGCTCGATGCTGAGGCGAAGGCGCGCGGCTGGGCCGCGGCGATCCGCAACGACCCGGCGGGCCGCGGCGACGATCCCGACATGCTGACGCGGTCGAGCTGGGTCGCGCTCGCCGCGACGCCGCAGCGGCTCGCGCAGTTGACGGGACCCCTCAAGTCCGCCGACAAGGCGCATGAGGACGGCGCGTGGATCGCGCTTGCCGGCCGCCCGCATTTCGATCGCTGGACCGACGATTATGCGTCGACCCTGCCGATCCTCTATTGGAACCACATCTTCTTCGGACGCAGCGAATGACCCACAGCGACATCAGCATCATCAGCGTGAACGGCAAGACGCCGCGCATCGACCCCAGCGCCTTCATCGCGCCGGGGTGCCGGATCATCGGCGACGTCGAGATCGGGCCCGACGTCAGCATCTGGTATAATTGCGTGCTGCGCGCCGACGTCAGCCATATCCGCATCGGCGCGCGGTCGAACGTCCAGGACGGCAGCGTGATCCATTGCGACGGTCCGACCCCGCTCCGGCCCGACGGCTATCCGACGATCATCGGCGAAGACGTGCTGATCGGCCATCTGGCGATGGTGCACGGCTGCACGCTCGCCGACCGGGCGTTCGTCGGGCTGAAGGCGACGGTCATGAACGGCTGCCGCATCGGCAGCGACGCGATGCTCGCGGCGGGCGCGCTGCTGACCGAGCACAAGGAGATTCCGCCGCGCGAGCTGTGGGCGGGCGCGCCGGCGCGGCGCGTGCGCGACATCGACGACGCGCAGGCGGCCGGAATGCAGGCGGGCGTCGCCCATTATGTGCTCAACGGCCGCATGCACAAGGCGGCGGTGGAGGGGACTT
>NZ_BCUA01000005.1 GCF_001591045.1 Sphingopyxis granuli NBRC 100800
TCGCTTCGCTCCTCGCGGGTGACGATTTCAACTCATGTCATCATGCTCTAAATCTGAACCGTTTGCCCTGAGCTTGTCGAAGGGCCGTTCTTTCTTTCCATCCATGCAGAGAAGGACGGTGCTTCGACAAGCTCAGCACGAACGGATGAAAGAGCGGTTCAGATTTAACGCCCGCTGCCCTAATGCATATGCTTCAGCTTGTCGGGATTGCGCATCACATAGATGGCGACGACCTTCCCCGCCTCGACCTCCAGCGCCGTGGTCTGATATTCGCCGTCGGCTTCGCGGGTGACGAAGCCGGGCAATCCGTTGATCGTCCCGACATGGACCAGCGTCGAGGCATGTTTGGCGAACAGCACGGCGAGGCTGCGATGCACCCGCATCACATGCGCGAAGCCGAGCACCGGCACCATCGCCGCGGGACGCTTGCCGCCGCCGTCGGACCACAGCCCGACATCCGCCGCAAGCAGCGTGCCCAACGCCTCCATGTCGCCGCCGCGCGACGCGGCGAAGAAGGCGTTGGCGATCGCGAGCCCCTGCTCGCTTTCGAGCCTGTAGCGCGGGCGCGCCTCGCGGACGTGCCTGCGCGCCCGCGCGGCGAGCTGGCGCGTCGCGGCGGCGTCGCGGCCGATCGTCGCCGCGACCTCGTCGAAGCCGACGCCAAAGACGTCGTGCAGCAGGAAGGCCGCGCGTTCGAGGGGGGAGAGCCGTTCGAGCGCGAGCATCAGCGGCAGCGTGACATCGTCGTCGGCCGCTTCCTCGACGAGCGGATCGGGCAGCCACGGTCCGATATAGGTCTCGCGTTGGCGCCGCGCCGACTTGAGCTGGTCGAGGCACAGCCGCGTCACGGTGCGGCGCAGCCACGCCGCCGGCGCCTCGACCGCCGCGCGGTCGGTGCCGAGCCAGCGGAGGAAGGCATCCTGCACCACATCCTCGGCATCGGCGACCGAGCCGAGCATGCGATAGGCGACGCGGGTCAGCAGCGGCCGCAGCGGGTCGAAACTTGCTGCCGCGTCCGCCGCCGCCACACCGGAGATGCCCGCGTCCGGCATCAGGCGGCCTTTACGGCCTTGCCGCCTTCGTACCACAGGCCGAAACCGACGACGAGGCGGTTCCAACCGTTGATGACGTTGATCATCAGGGTCAGCTTCACCTGTTCCTCGGGCGTGAAATGCGCCTCCAGCGCCTCCCGCGCGGGTTCGTGCGCATGGTCCTGCGACAGGCGGGTCAGGGCATCGGTCCACGCGAGCGCGGCGCGTTCGCGGTCGGTGTAGACAGGCGCCTCCCGCCATGCCGCGAGCAGGTAGAGGCGCTGCTCGCTTTCGCCCTTCTCGCGCGCTTCCGCCGTATGCATGTTGATGCAGCTCGCGCAGCCATTGAGGATCGACGAGCGGATCTTCACCAGTTCGATCAGGCTCGGCTCGAGGCTGTCCTGCGTCGCAAGCGACAGGCTCATCCATTGCTTCATCAGGGCCGGCGCGGCGGCAAAGGGGTCGGTCACAGAGGTCATCGCATGTCTCCTTGGCTTGAACATACGAACATGACGAGCGACGCGCGGACATTGTGACATGCCGGCGGAAAATAATCGCATTCGCACCGTCATGGTCCCCCTCCCGGTAAAGCCGCTCCCCGGCGAAAGCCCGGGTCCATGTTCGGTCGCGCTGCGCCACGTGGCCTGGCAAGCTCAAGGTCGTCTTCGAGGCTGCGCGCGCGGCGCTATGCAACGGGCCGCGCTTGACCTAACACATGCCATCGACAGCGAAGGAGGGATTTGGTCATGAAATTTCTCGATGGTTACGCCGAACAGGCCTATGCGCTGCTGCGCATCGTCGCGGGGCTGATGTTCCTCGCGCACGGGGTGCAGAAATTCTTCAATTTTCCGACGGCCTTCCCGATGCCGCTCAACCCGATGCTGAGCGCGGCGGGAGCGATCGAGCTGGTCGCGGGCGGGCTGATCGTCATCGGCCTGTTCACGCGTCCCGCCGCCTTCGTCGCCAGCGGCATGGCGGCGGTCGGATACTGGATGGTCCACGGCAGCAAGGATATCTTCCCGATCGTCAACGGCGGCGAGACGATCGCGCTCTATTGCTTCCTCTTCCTGTTCGTCGCGACCCGCGGCGCGGGCATCTGGAGCGTCGACGCGGCGCGCGGATAGCTGGGGGCCGGCAAAGATCGGGGGCAGCCCTTGCGGGCCGCCCCCAGTTGCGGGCTTCACATGCGTGAAGGGAGAGATCAAAGCGTCTTCGTGTTGGTCTCGATCAGCTTCTTCGCCTCGGCGATCGCCTTGGCTGTGGTCAGCTTCCTTTCCTGAACCTCGTCGGCGATCTCGAGCAGGCGGCCGCTGACGACGGTGCCGGTATCGGCCTGTTCCTCGATGGCGATGCCGCCCTTCTCGCGCGCGACGCGATCCCATTCGGCGCGCACGGCGGCCCAATAATCCCTGGTCGCGGCCCAATAATCGTCGGCCGCCTTCACATCGTAATCGTCATATTTGATATAGGTGTTGAGGACATATTCCTGGACGATCGGGACGAGCTTGCCGCCCTTGATCCCCATCTTCGTATTATCCTGCCAGTGGATCCAGCCATCGGGCGACAGTTGGTGGCGGTTGATCGAATAATAGCGGTCATAGGCGGGGTTGCGGACCGCGTCGCGGCGCGCGAGCGGGCGCCACGTCCAGTTGGAGCGCCAGCGGCGGATGCCGGCCTGCGTCTCGAACTGGCCCCAGCCGCCATAGCGCGGGCTGTCGTCGACCTGCCACACCGTCTGCGACCAGCGGCCGGTGCGCATCTTCTCGGGAACATCCTCCCATTGCCAGCGGTTGCGGTCGGCATAGACGAGCACCCGCGCCGGTTCGTATTCCCAATCCTGCCGCCAATGCTTGATGACGAAGGTCTTGTCGTTGTCGTCGGTGATGACCAGCATGTGCTGGAGCACGATCCGGCGCCCCGTGTCCTCGATCACCCGGACGACCTCGTTGCCCCCCGACCGCTTCGGTTCCAGCACCTCGTAGGTGGGGTCCCAGCGCGTCGATTCCTGCATGTTGAAGCCGACGTGATAATTGCCCGCCATCGCCAGGATGTCGGCCCGGTCGCGCTCGAAATTCGCGGCGGCTTCCTCGGCCGCGATCGGCGGATGCGCCGAAGCGGCGACGGGCAGCGCGGCGGCGAGGATCAGCGCGGCGGCGAACGGGCGAAATCGGGTCATGGTGCAGTCTTCTTCCGGTTTGACGATCAGAAACGATAGCTCAGCGACACGCTCGCGTTGCGGCCGGGCTGGGTATAGGCATCGGCGCTGGCGGGCGCGACGAAGGTCGGCGGCGTCCCCGGCGGCGATCCCGCCGGCGGCGGAACCGCGGTCATCGCCAGGCTGCGCACATCGCTCCACCAGCTGTATTTCCTGTCGAGGATGTTGAAGATGCCGCCGCGCAGCGTCAGCCCGTCGGTGATCCGCACGAAGGCGGTCGCGTCAAGGATGGTGAAATCGTCGGGGCGGAAACATTCGGTGGAACAGACACCCGCGGCGCGCGAGGCTTCCTTGCGGGCGCTGTGCGTCATGATGATCTGGCCGCCGAAGCGCCCCTGCCCCGGCTCGCGCCAGCCGACGCCGGCGACGAGCTTGAGCGGATCGACGCTCGACAGCGGCGAGCGGGCGCCAGACGGGTCGATCACGTCGCCCTTGGCATAGGATAGGGCGAGCGTCGTATATAGGCCGGACGACGCCCGCCCCTCGAACCGCGCCTCGGCCCCCTTGACCCTGACGCGATCGAGATTGACGAACTGGAATATGGTCGGGTCGGCCGCGGTGCCGCTGCCCCCCACATCTTCCTGACTGATGAAATCCTTGTAGCGCGCCGAAAAGGCGGTGACGTCGAGGCTGACATGGTCGCTTGAGAAACGCACGCCGCCTTCGAAGCTCTCGCTGCGCTCGGGTCCCAGGTCGGGGTTCGGCGCCGAGGTGTAGCCGAAAGCCAGATTCTCGAAGAACTGGTTCACCTCGCCCGGCTCGGGCGCCTTGAAACCGGTCGCATAGTTGGCGAACAGCCGCACCTCGTCGGTGATCTTCCACACCGCCCCGAACTTGGGCGACAGGCGCGATCCGTCCTGCCCGGCGCCGGTGAAGCCTGGAAGCAACGGGTCGTTGCGCGGCGACAGGTCGTACCAGTCGAAGCGCAACGCCGGATAGAGCGTCAGCCGTCCGTCGGCGATCGAAATCTCGTCGCCGACGAACAGGCCCGCGCGCGTGAAGTCGGTGGTCGGAAAGGCACGGGTCGGAAAGACCTCGCCCATCGGCGGGACGGTCCCGTCGCGCACGCCGCGCTGGCGCGTCTTGCTGATATCGCCGCCGAACACCAGCCGGTGCGCGATCGCGCCGGTGGCAAAGTCGGCGCGGGCGTCGGCCGATGCGCCGAACACGCGGTTTTCGAAGGTGTTCAGGCGTTCGCGGTCGACCGCCGGGGTGCGATCCTCGTCGGTGAACTGCCGGTCCTCGCCGTCCTGCCAATAGAGGGCGACCCGCGCGAAATCGATCGCGCCCTCGCCCTGCCAGCTCCAGTCGAGCGACACGCGCTTGCGCTGCCCCGTGTCGCGCGCCTCGAGCAGCTCGACCGTCGGGCTGAGCCCGGTCAGCCCCTCGGTGAACAGGCGCGTGTCGAGATATTCGCCGGTCAGCCGCAGCTTGTGGCCGTTCGCGGGATCATAGACGATGCGGCCGAGCAGCGCGTCGGAGCGGCCGTCCTGCGGATTGGGTTCGGTGCGCGCCGTGCCGGTGCCGCCGACCGTCCCCTTGTTGTCGAGTTCCTTGTAGTCGCGCCGCGTATAGGCCGCCATCGCCGACCAGTCGCCGCTACGCCCGGCGAGGATCAGTGTTTCGCTGAACTCCTCGTCGGCGCTGCTGTAGGCGGCGCGGGCGAGGCCGCCGACGCTCTTGCCACCCTCCAGGAAATCGGCCGGATCGGCGGTGATGAAGCTGACCGCGCCGGCGAGCCCGTCGCTGCCGTAGAGCGCCGACGAGGGGCCGCGCAATATCTCGACCGACTTGACGAGGCCTAGGTCGACATAGTCGCCGCGCCCCGCCGCCTGCGCGCCGAAACTGAAGCCGTCGGGAACGCGGACGCCGTCGACCTGGATCAGGACGCGGTTGCCGCCGATGCCGCGGATGTTGAAGCTGTCGTTGCCCGAGCGCCCCGTCGCGCTGAGCGCCGCGTTGAACCGCGCGGGCTGGCGCTGGACGCTGACGCCGGGTTCGAAGCGGACGAGGTCGCGGATGTCGGTGACGAGTTCGTCGGCCATCTGCTCGTCGGTCTTGACGGTGACGGTGGCCGGAACATCCTCCGCCTTCGTCGCGATGCGCGTCGCGGTGACGACGATGTGATTTTTGCGCGCGAGCCAATAGGCGCCGTCATTGTCCTGCGCGACCGCGGGCGCCGCCGTGACGGCGAGCGCGAGACCGAGCGCCGCGCCGGCGGCGAGACGGGCAGCGGATGACGGGCGGTGGCTGATCAATTCTCTTCCCCTAAATGATTGCGATTGATTCGCAATAGCGTCGCCCTAGAGGCGGCCGATCACAGGGTCAAGAATGATATTGAGAATCGTTTGCGTAATATTGTGGGGAGCAGGCGGAAAGACCCGCGGCCGTCTCCGCGGTTCGGGGCGATCTGAAAGGACTTTCCTAAAATATCGCGGCGTGCCAGCCTTCGCATGGCGCTTTCGCTTTTCGGACGAGCAGCTTTCGTTGAAAGCCATGCGGCAGGCCGCGCCGCCATGCCAAGAAAGGAAGCAAGCTCGCCAAGGCAGCGAGGACGAATTCCGTAATCATTGAAAAGACGAATCGCCTTGGCGTGAAAATCCACGTGCTCCCGCGAAGGCGGGAGCCCAGAGCGGCGAAAAGCCTGCGCCGGTGTCAGGATGCTCCGGCCCCCGCCTGCGCGGGGACACCCAGCCGCGAGCACCGGAAGACCGTCAGAGCGGAATGCTGACCGGCCCTAAGCCCCCGGCCCCTCATAGGCCTCGACGATCCGCCCGACGATCGGGTGGCGGACGACGTCGGCGGCGGTGAATCGGCTGACGTTGATCCCCTCGATCCCTTCGAGCCGCGCGACCGCGTCGGCCAGCCCGGACGTCGCGGGTGCGGGCAGGTCGACCTGCTTGGGGTCGCCGCAGATCACCATGCGGCTGTTCATGCCGAAGCGCGTCAGGAACATCTTCATCTGCGGGATGGTGGTGTTCTGCGCCTCGTCGAGGATGATGAAGGCGTCGGCGAGCGTGCGGCCGCGCATGAAGGCGAGCGGCGCGATCTCGATCTCGCCGCTCGCGATCCGGCGCTCGACCTGCTCGGCGGGCAGGCAGTCGTGGAGCGCGTCGTAGAGCGGGCGCAGATAGGGATCGACCTTTTCCTTCATGTCACCGGGCAGGAAACCCAGCTTCTCGCCCGCCTCGACCGCGGGGCGCGACAGGATCAGGCGCTGGACGCTGCCGGTGATGAGCTGCGCCACCGCCTGCGCGACCGCGAGATAGGTCTTGCCGGTACCCGCCGGGCCGAGCGCGAAGATCACGTCGTCGCGCGCGAGCGCCTGCATATAGGGGACCTGCGACGGCGCGCGCGGGACGATCGTCTTCTTGCGCGTGCGGATCATCACCGCCGGCGCCTCCGCCGCTTCGTGGCGGATGATGCCGTCGAGCGTCGGCTGCGCGGTCATCGCGATCACCGCGTCGACCAGCCCGACGTCGATCTCCTCGCCGCGCTCGATCCGGCCATAGAGTTCAGTGAGCACGTCGCGCGCGCGCGCCGCGGCCTCGGCCTCCCCCTCGATCTGCACCCGATTGCCGCGCGCCGAAATATAGACGCCGAGCCGGTTCTCGATCGCGACGAGATTGCGGTCGAACTCGCCGAAGAGGATGCCCAACAATTGTGTCCGCTCGAACTCCGCCGTCAATCGGACGCGGTCGCCGGGTTCGGCGGGCGTTGCGGCGGTCAGCGGGCGTTTGGACACGTGGGCAGGACTCCTTGAACCAAGTTCAGCGAAATAAAACCGTTCGCCCTGAGCTTGTCGAAGGGCCGTATTTTCTTTTGACGTCGCAACAAGAAGGACGGTGCTTCGACAAGCTCAGCACGAACGGAGTTTTTGTTTCAGCGGATCGCACTAGGCAACTTCTTCCATCAGCAGTTCGGCGCCGAGACTGTTCGGACCCGCCGAGGTGACCCGCACCTCGACCATGTCGCCGATCGCGAGGCCCGGCGCGGTGACGTGCACCGACTGGAGCCAGGGCGACTTGCCGATGAGCTGGCCGTCATGCTTGCCGCGACGTTCAAGGAGCAGGCGCGTCGCCCGCCCCACCGTCCGCTCGTTGAACGCCTGCTGCTGTTCGTTGAGCAGCGCCTGAAGCCGCTGGAGCCGGTCGTTCATCACCCCCTCTTCGACCTGTCCGTCCATCGTCGCGGCGGGGGTGCCGGGACGGCGCGAATATTTGAAGCTGTAGGCCATCGCATATTGCGTGGAGCGGACGATGGCGAGCGTCGCCTCGAAATCCGCTTCGCTCTCGCCCGGAAAGCCGACGATGAAGTCGCCGGAGATCGCGATGTCGGGCCGCGCGGCGCGGACGCGCTCGATGACCCGCAAATAGGATTCGACGCTATGGCTGCGGTTCATCGCCGCGAGGATGCGATCGCTGCCCGCCTGCACCGGCAGGTGGAGAAAGGGCATCAGCTTGTCGACCTCGCCATGCGCGGCGATCAGCCCGTCGGTCATGTCGTTCGGATGGCTGGTCGTATAGCGGATGCGTTCGAGCCCGTCCTCCTTCGCCAGTTCGCGGATCAGCCCGTCGAGCCCGATCGCGCGCCCCCGCTCGTCCTCGCCGTCCCACGCGTTGACATTCTGGCCGAGCAGCGTGATCTCCCGCACCCCGCCCGCGACCAGCGCGCGCGCTTCGGCGATCAGGTCCGCGAAGGGCCGGCTCGTCTCGGCGCCGCGCGTGTAGGGCACGACGCAATAGGTGCAGAATTTGTCGCAACCCTCCTGCACGGTCAGGAAAGCGGTCGGGCGCTGGCCGCCGGCGCGCTTCGGCAGCGCGCCGAACTTGCTGTCGAGCGGCATGTCGAGGTCGATCGCCTTCTCGCCCCGTTGGGCGCGGGCGATCAGGTCGGGCAGGCGGTGATAGGCTTGCGGACCGACGACGACATCGACGCTCGGCGCGCGGCGCGCGATCTCCGCCCCTTCGGCCTGCGCGACGCAGCCCGCGACCGCGATCGTCGGACGGCTGCCGTCCTCGCGCTTCAGCCGGCCGATGTCCGAATAAACCTTCTCGGCCGCCTTTTCGCGGATGTGGCAGGTGTTGAGGACGACGAGGTCGGCGTCGGCGCCCTCAGCGGCGGCGGCATAGCCCCCGGCCTCCAGCATCTCGGCCATGCGCTCGCCGTCATAGACGTTCATCTGGCAGCCGAAGGATCTGACGCGAAAGGTCTTGCCGGGACCCGGGACAGGCTTGCGGGCGGGAGAGTCGAATGTCATCGGCGCGCTATAGGCGATGCCGTGCCGTCGCGGAAGGGCGCGCCGTTTCCATGCGCGCGACGATCGCGCTGCGCGCCGCCTCGGCCAGCAGCTTGCGGTCGCTTTCCATCTCGTCGGGCAGCGGATCGAGATAGTGGATGGTCAGCGCGACCGGGCGCCGCCGCGCGAGCATTCGCTTGAAATTGTCGAGCCCCGATTCGGGGTCCAGCCACGCGATGTCGGGCGCTTCCTCGCCATAATCGAGGAACACCGGCTGGACCTGAAGCCGCGGCGGCGTCGGGATGACGGCCTGGAGCAGCGAGGGACGGAAGGACAGCAGGCCATCGCCCGGCCCCGTCGTCCCCTCGGGAAACAGCGTCACCGGCCTTCCCTGCGCCAATGCGCTGCGCAGCGCGTTCGTCTGGTTGTGGATCTCGCGCTTCGCCTCGCGCTGGATATAGATGGTGTGATTCTGGTCGGCGAGCCAGCCGACCAGCGGCGTCGTCCCCACCTCCGCCTTCGACACGAAGGCCGACCGCGCGGCGCCGCCCAGCGCCAATATGTCGAGCCAGCTCACATGGTTCGACACGAACAGCACGTCGCGGCGCAGGCGGGTGCCGGTGGTGCGGATGCGCAGCCCCGCGATCCAGCCCGCGGTGTTCAGGAAGGCCATGACCATCGGCGACGGCCGCCCCACCGCGCGATAGCAAAGATGCGGAACGATCAGGAACAGCAGCACTACCACCATCAGCGCCAGCCGGCAGACCGTGCGCCAGGTGACCGGAGCGCGATCAGTCGCGCTTGCGATCGATGGCGACGCCATAAAGCTCCATCCGGTGATCGACGAGGCGATAGCCGAGCCGCTCGGCGATCACCTTCTGCAACGCCTCCAGCTCGGGATCGACGAACTCGATGACCCGGCCGGTCTCGACATCGATCAGATGGTCGTGATGCGCCTCGGGCGCCGCCTCGTAGCGCGACCGGCCGTCGCCGAAATCGTGGCGGTCGAGAATCCCGGCCTCCTCGAACAGGCGGACGGTGCGATAGACGGTGGCGATCGAGATGCCGCTGTCGATCTTCGACGCGCGCTCGTACAGCGTTTCGACGTCGGGATGATCCTCAGAATCCGAAATCACGCGGGCGATGATCCGGCGCTGCTCGGTGATGCGCAGGCCCTTTTCGTGGCACAGGGCCTCAAGATCGATCGTACCGGACATGGGAGCCTTTCCTGCAAGAAGCAGCCGTGCCTGTTCTTATGCCGACTGTATAGGGTCGCCCGGGCGATAGGACAAGGGCGGCGGCCTTGCGGCCGTCGCCCCCTTCCTTTCCGCCGGCGCGAAAATTCAGGCTTTCTTGCGCTTGCGACCGCCGCCGCGCCCCTTGGTGCCGAGGCCGATCTCCTTCGCGAGCGCGCGCCGCTTCTCGGCATAGCTGGGGGCGACCATCGGATAGTCGGCGGGCAGGCCCCACTTGGCGCGATAATCGTCGGGGGTCATGCCGTAATGCGTCATCAGGTGGCGGCGCAGCATCTTCAGCTTCCGGCCGTCCTCCAGGCAGACGATATGGTCGGGCTTGACCGACGCACGGATCGACACCGCGGGGACCGGCTTTTCCTCGGGCTCCGGCTGGGTGCCGAGCCCCGACAGCGCGGCGTGGACATTATTGATCAGCATCGCAAGGTCCGAAATCGCGACGCTGTTGTTGCTGACATGTGCTGCGACGATATCGGCGGTCAGCGTCACGAGCATTTCATTGGTATCGGCCTGATCCGACATGAGCTTGTTCCTTATCGTATGAACCGGAGGCAGGAATGCCTCATAGTATATCTCTGCGTCCCGATGCCTATAGTGGCATCGGGATCGTTCCGTCGCAAGACGAATCGTATCTATTCTTCGGCTATGTCCGATCGCCGCATGGTAATCGCATCGCGGACCAATCCATCGCCGCCTCTATAATAGGCATTTCGCCTGCCACATTCAGAAAAGCCGGCGCGGGTGTAAAGATGAACGGCGTCATTGTCGGCGCGCATTTCGAGGAAATAGTCGGACACGCCCTGATCCGACGCCCATTGCCGCCAGTCGTCGATCAGGCGTGCGCCGATTCCGCGCCCGCGCCGGTCGGGTACGACGGCGAGCAGCAGCAGTTCGCTTTCGGGGCCCGCGACGCGCGCCGCATAGAAGCCGCAGGGCACCTCCTCGTCCCAGGCGAGCGCGACGCGTGCCGACGGCAGCGCGAACAGCGTGAGCATCTGCGCGCTGCTCCATGCTTCGCCATAGGCCGGATCGAACGCCGCCTCCATCACACGCATCACCGCGCCGATGTCGGCGATCTTAGCCGGCGCGAGGCGCAGCCCCCCCATCATCGCGCCACCATCGGTTTCGCATCGGGGTCGCGGCCATAGATCGGGCTGGGATCGTCGAAAAAGGCGGCGGGGGGTAACGCGGCGGCATGACGGGCGTCGGGCAGCATCGGCAGCGCCCGGCCCGACCCGCGCCGCGCGACAAAGGCTTCGGCGCGGTTGCCGACCGCCAGCGCCGCATCGAGCGTGGCCGCCTCGTCGGGCAGCAGCGAGTGCACCGGAGCGCGGGGCGCAAGGTCGGCGCCGAAGGGCTGCACGAACCATTGGCCGTGCCCGCCTTCCATCACCACCAGCGCGCCGTCCGCCGCCGCGACCGCTTCCGCCGCCCCTGCCGCGACCAGCGCCAATGTCGAAAAACCCTGCACCGGGATGCGCCAGCCGAGCGCCAGCGCGCGCGCCGCGGCGACGCCGATGCGCACGCCCGCGAAGCTGCCCGGGCCGCAGCCGACCGCGATCGCGTCGGCGCGGCCACCGTCCGCCAGTTCGGCGATCAGCGGCACCAGCCGTTCGGCATGGCCGCGTCCGATGATTTCATGCCGGAAATCGACGACCCGGTCCCCGTCCAGCAGCGCCGCCGAGCAGGCTTCGCTCGCCGAATCGATGACCAGGCGCCGCATCGATGCCGCGCGCGGTCAGGCGATGCGATTGAAGCGGCCAAAATCGGGCCGCGGGCTGCGCTCGAAGATGCTCGCCGGATCGCCATAGCCCAGCGTCGCAATGAAATTGCTCTTCACGTTCGGCGTATCGGCAAAGAAGGCCGCGTCGACCCCCGCATTGTCGAAGCCCGACATCGGGCCGGTATCGAGCCCGAGCGCGCGGGCCGCCATGATGAAATAGGCACCCTGCAGGCTTGCGTTGCGGAACGCCGTCGTCTGCGCCAGCGCCGCGTTGCCGACGAACCAGCTCCGCGCGTCGGTGTGCGGGAACAGTTCGGGCAGATGCTCGTAGAATTCATGGTCCATCGCGATGATCGCGGTGACCGGCGCCTTCAATATCTTCTCGGCATTAGCCGGCATGGCGAGCGCGGCCAGCTTCTGCTTCGCCGCGTCCGACACGCACCAGACGATCCGCGCCGGCAGACTGTTCGCGCTCGTCGGGCCATATTTCATCAGGTCCCAGATGGCGCGCAGTTGATCCTCCAATACCGGCCGGTCGAGATAAAAGTTATAGGTGCGCGCGGCACGAAAAAGCTGGTCGAGGGCGCTGTCGGCAAGCGGCTCGCTCATCGGGATACTCCTGTGGCTGGATTCAGATGGCGTGAACTGCCGTCACTTCGGGAACATAATGCTTGAGCAGCGTCTCGATCCCGTTCTTGAGCGTCGCGGTCGAAGACGGACAGCCCGAACAGGCGCCCTGCATCTTCAGATAGACATTCCCCTTGTCGAACCCGCGATAGATGATGTCGCCGCCGTCGTTGGCGACCGCGGGGCGGACGCGGGTCTCGATCAACTCCCTGATCTGCGCGACGATGTCGGCATCGGCTGGGTCGTCGGCGAACCCGCCTTCCTCTTCCTCCGCCGGAACCGCGATGCCCGTGGCGCTCGGGGGATGGAACAGGGGCATGTCGGCCAGGAAATGATCGACCATGATGCCCAGCACGTCGGGCTTCACATCGCCCCATGCGGCACCGGGCGCGATCGTCACCGAAATGAAGTCGCGGCCGAAGAAGACACCGGTCACGTCGCCGAGCGCGAACAACGCGGTGGCGAGCGGCGACGCTTCGGCTTCCTCGGGACTGGCGAAGTCGCGGGTTCCCATGTCCATCACCGGCCGGCCGGGCAGGAATTTGAGCGTCGCGGGGTTGGGCGTCGATTCGGTTTCGATCAGCATGGCGTGCATGTGGGACGCCCGCGCGCTTTGTGCAAGGAATGAGATAATTCTATGAAGGCGCATGCGCCGCTTTTCCCATTTCGCCGCCATCGACTGGTCGGGCGCCCGCGGCGCGCGGCACAAGGGGATCGCGCTGGCGGTAGCGAGCGGCGCGGCGGCGCCGCGGCTGGTCCGTCCCGGTCATGTCTGGTCGCGGGGCGAAGTGCTCGCATGGCTCGAATCGCTGCTGGCCGCGGACGCGGACATGCTGATCGGTTTCGATTTCTCGGCCGCCTTCGCCTTCGCCGACCGCGACGCCTATTTTCCCGGCTGGCGCGACAGCCCGGACCGGATTCGCGACCTTTGGGCGCTCGTCGAGCGGCTGGCGGCGGGCGATCCGCATCACGAAGCGGGCGGCTTCCTGGCTCACCCAGAGGCGCGGCGTCATTTCCGACACCCGGGGGGCGAGGTCGGCGATCTGTTCGAGCCCGGCGCCGGCCGGCTGCGCATCGTCGAGCATCACCAGCGCGCGACGCGCCAGGCGGCGAGCGTCAGCAACTTCAACCTCGTCGGCGCGGCACAGGTCGGCAAGGCGAGCCTCAGCGGCATGCGCCTGCTCCATCGTCTCGCCGGCCGCCTGCCGCTGTGGCCGGTCGATCCGGTGCCCGCGCACGGTCCGCTGCTCGTCGAAATCTATACCAGCCTCGCCGCGCGCGCGGCGGGCATGGCGCCGGGACGCAGCAAGATTCGCGACGGCACCACACTCGATGCCGCGCTCGCGGCGCTCGGGTCGCCGCCCGCGGGCTTCGTCGGCCCGATCAGCGACCATGCGAGCGACGCGCTGCTCACCGCCGCCTGGCTGCGCGCGATCGCGCCGGACGCCGCCCCCTGGTCCCCCACCCCGCTGACCGATGCCGTCGCACGCACCGAAGGCTGGACCTTCGGCATCATTTGAAGCAAAGGGCGAAACGCCGCGTGCCGGCTTAGCTCAGTTGGTAGAGCAACCGCCTTGTAAGCGGTAGGTCGTCGGTTCGAGTCCGACAGCCGGCACCAGCGATACGGCATTCCCCCGGTCGCGCTTTCGCCCGCCATCAGTTCAACCGGAGTCTTTCATGCGCCATCATCCTTCGGTCGCCATCGCCGCAGCCCTGTTCGCGGCAACGCTGCCGACCGGATCGGCGCTCGCGCAGCAAGCCGCCGAAGCGGGTACTACGACCGCCACCGTCACCGCGCCGGCCGATTTCTTCAAGCAGTCGCCGGGAAGCGACTATTATCTCGCGAACTACAGCGAATATGAGGCCTATCTGAAGCGCCTCGCCGGCGAGACGGACCGGATGAAGCTGGTCGACATCGGCAAGACCGCCGAAGGTCGTACACAGTGGATGGCGGTCATCTCCTCCCCCGCCAACCTCGCGCGGCTCGACGAATATCGGGACATTGCGCGAAGGCTGGCAAAAGCGGAAGGCGTCGACGAAGCCGAGGCGCACCGGCTGGCGGCGCGCGGCAAGGCCGTCGTGTGGATCGACGCCGGTCTCCATGCCACCGAGACGGTGACGTCGCAGGGGCAGATTCAGATCATCCACCGCATGCTCAGCCAGTCCGATCCCGAAACGCTGCGCATGCTCGACGACTGCATCATCCTGTTCGCACACGACAATCCCGACGGGATGGAACTGGTCAGCAACTGGTACATGCGCCACGCCGACCCGGCAAAGCGCGAATATGCGACGCTGCCGCGGCTCTACCAGAAATATGTCGGTCACGATAACAACCGCGACAGCTTCATGGCGGCGATGCCGGAGACCGAGAACGTCAACCGCGTCCTGTTCCGCCAATGGTATCCGCAGATCGTCTACAACCAGCACCAGACCGGCCCCGAGGGGATGGTGGTGTTCGTGCCGCCGTTCCGCGACCCCTTCAACTTCAACTATGATCCGATCGTGATGGCGATGCTGAACGAGGTCGGCTTCGCCATGCATTCGCGCCTGATCGCAGAGGGCAAGGCGGGATCGGGCACGCGCAGCGCGGCGCCCTATTCGACGTGGCACAACGGCATGGAGCGCTCGGTCTCCTATTTCCACAACAGCATCGGCCTGCTGACTGAGATCATCGGCGGCCCGACGCCGACGAAGATACCGCTGGTCCCCGCGACGCAATTGCCGCGCGGCGACGAGATGATGCCGATCGCGCCGCGCGCCTGGCATCTGCAGGATTCGCTCGACTATCAATGGACGCTCAACCGGGCGGTCATCGACTATGCGTCGCGCAATCGCGAGCGGCTGCTCTTCAACATCTGGCGGATGGGGGCGAACAGCATCGAGAAGGGCAGCAGGGACAGCTGGACGATGACGCCGACCAAGGTCCAGCGCCTCGCCGACGCCGCACCACTGGACCAGAAGGACGCGCGCCCAGGCAGCGCGAAGAAGGTCGACCCGGCGCTCTATGCCGCCCTGACGCAGCGACCCGAGGAGCGCGATCCGCGCGCCTATGTGATCCCGGCGGGACAGGCCGACATGCCGACCGCGGTCGCCTTCCTCAACGCGCTGATCAAGAACGGCGTCGATGTCGAACAGGCCGCCGCGCCATTCGCGGCGGGGGGGAAGACCTATCCGGCGGGCTCCTATATCGTGCGCACCGCGCAGGCCTATCGCCCGCATATCCTCGACATGTTCGAGCCGCAGGACCATCCGCACGACACCGAATATCCCGGCGGCCCGCCGAAGGCGCCCTACGACATCACCGGCTATACGCTCGCCTATCAGATGGGGATCGGCTTCGACCGCATCCTCGACGGCGTCGAGGGGACGTTCGAACGCGTGCCCGACCTGTTGCCCCCGCCCCCCGGCCGCATCGAGGGACAGGGCAAGGCCGGCTGGATCGTCGGCCACGAAACGAACAACAGCTTCGTCCTGACCAACCGGCTGCTCAAGGCGGGGGTCAGGCCGGCGTGGATCGACGCGCCGGTCACCGCGAACGGTCACGCGCTGCGGCCCGGCGCGATCTGGATCCCGGCCTCGCCCAGGGCGGCACCGGTCATCGAGCGGGCCGTCCGCGAGCTGGGGCTGGTCGCGATCGCCAGCGACCGGGCGCCCGAGGCGGGACTCCTGCCGCTGAAGCCGGTGCGCATCGGCCTCGTCGACCGGTACGGCGGGCTGATGTCGGCGGGCTGGACCCGCTGGCTGCTCGAACAGTTCGAGTTCGATTTCCGGCCCGTCTATCCCAGGCGGCTCGAGGCCGGAAACCTCGCGCGCGATTTCGACGTGATCCTGTTCACCGACGGCGCGCTGCCGCCGAAGGGGGCGTGGGGAACCGACCGGGCGGGCAAACAGCCGTCCGAACAGGACACGCCGCCCGAATATCGCGCAACGCTGGGAACACTCTCGGACGAGCGGATCGCGCCCGCCATCGACGGCTTCATCCGCGGCGGCGGGACCGTCGTCGCGATCGGCAACGCGGGACGGTTCACCGACCTTCTGTCGGTGCCGCTCGCCCCGGCGCTGGTGCGGCAGGTCGGCGGTGAGCGCAAGGCGCTCGACGCCAGGAGCTTCTATATTCCCGGGTCGATCCTGCGCGCGCGCGTCGACAACCGGCAACCGCTGGGATACGGCCTGCCCGAGGCGGTCGACATCTTCTTCAACCGCTCGCAAACCTTCACCCCGGCGCCCGGCGCCACGGATTACGGCAAGGTCGCCTGGTTCGAGGATCGCAACCCGCTGCGCAGCGGCTGGGCCATCGGCGAGGAAAGGCTGGCCGGCACGATCGCGGTGGCCGACATCGGCCTCGGCCGCGGAAAGCTGTTCCTGATGGGGCCGGAGGTCGCCCAGCGCGCGCAATCGCACGGCACCTTCAAATTCCTGTTCAACGGCCTGCTCTACGGTCCCGCCGCGGCAGAAGCGAAGCGGTAATCCGCCTCGCTCCGCACGTCAGCAGGTCAGTGCGGCTTCGAACAGGCAGCGAAAGCGTTCGGTGCATTCGGCCCGGTCGCCGTCGTCGAGCGACAGCGCATCGACGCGCATGATGCTTCGCAGCACGCCGATCCCGATCAGGATCGACAGCAGCATGTTGGCGCGCAGTTCGCCGTCCTTGCCGATCAGCTCGGCCAGCGGGCCGAGCACGTCGAGATGGACGAGGTCGCGGATGATTTCCCCCGCCTTGGGCGAGGAAGCGGAACGCAGCATGATGATGAACATTTCCATCCGATGCTGCCGATCCTCGTCGGCATCCTCGGCAACGAGCTGCGCGAGGAAGGCTGGCAGGTCGGCGGCGCTCTTCGGTTCACGGAACAGGTCGGCTTCCTTGTCGGCGAAGACGACTTCGCGGAACAGGCCCTCCTTGCTGCCGAAATAGCGGCCGATCAGCGCGACATCGACCCCGGCGTCGCTGGCGATGTCGCGCAGCCCGACGCCGTCATAGCTTTCGCGCACGAAGCGCTGGTGCGCCGCGGCCAATATCGTCGCGCGCGTCGCGACGGGGTTGCGTTTCCTTATGGGTGTGGTCCTCACCATGGCGCCGCCCCTAAAGCATTCCGCGAATAAATCAACAGGTGTTGACTTGCTTCGCAAGGACGATTAGTCGGCGTCCCCGGCGTCGCGCGGCCCCTTCCCCCTCCCTCGCCGCGCGATGCCGCATCGTCCTGACAGAAAAAAGATACAAGCCATGACCCTGCGCTTTCCTCTCGCGCTTTCGCTGATGCTTTCGCTGCTGCTGTCCGCCTGTTCGGGCGGCGACGACGCGCAGGGCGGTCCGCCCGCGCTGCCGGTTACGGCGGCCACGCCGCTGGTGCGCGAGGTTACCGAATGGGACGATTATGTCGGGCGGTTCGAGGCGGTCGACAGCGTCGAGGTGCGCCCGCGCGCCTCGGGCTATCTCCAGCGCTCGCACTTCACCGACGGCCAGTATGTCCGCGCCGGCCAGCTTCTCTTCACCATCGACGCGCGACCGTCGCAGGCCGTGCTCGACCAGGCGCGCGCGCAGCTTGCGCGGGCACAGGCGACGCTCGCCAACGCACGGACCGAACTGGCGCGCTCGCAGACGCTCGCCGCCTCGCAGGCCGCCAGCACCGAGGAGGTCGAACAGCGCCGCGCCGCCGTGCGCGCCGGAGAGGCCGACGTCGCTGCCGCGCAGGCCGCGATCCGTGCCGCCGCGCTCAACGTCGGCTTCACCCGCGTCACCGCCCCGATCTCGGGTCGCGTGTCGCAGCGGCTGGTCGACCCCGGCAATGCCGTCACCGCCGACCAGACGGTCCTGACGACGATCGTGTCGACCAGCCCGATGCATTTCAGCTTCCAGGGATCGGAGGCGAGCCTGCTCGAATATGAACGCCGCGGCGACACGCTGCAGAACGCACCGGTGCGCATCCGCCTGCAGGGCGAGGAAAGCTACACCCGTACCGGGCGCATCGACTTCGTCGACAATGCGCTGAGCACCGGGTCGGGCAC
This sequence comes from Sphingopyxis granuli NBRC 100800, assembly GCF_001591045.1. Taxonomy (GTDB): domain Bacteria; phylum Pseudomonadota; class Alphaproteobacteria; order Sphingomonadales; family Sphingomonadaceae; genus Sphingopyxis; species Sphingopyxis granuli. The sequence goes on from NZ_BCUA01000005.1 coordinate 18,092, forward strand.
GATCACCGTGCGCGCGGTGGTCGCCAACAGCGACGGCAAGCTGCGTCCCGGCCTGTTCGGCCAGCTCCAGCTCGCCGCTTCGGCGCCCCGCCCCACGATCCTCGTTCCCGACACCGCGATCGTAACCGACGCCGCGCGCCGCCTCGTCTATGTCATCGGCCCCAAGGATGTCGTGCAGGCACGTCCGGTGACGCTCGGCCCGGTGATCGACGGGCTGCGCGTCATCCGCTCGGGCCTGACCGCGCAGGATCGCGTCGTCGTCGGCGGCATCCAGCGCGCGATGCCCGGCAAGCCCGCCAAAGTCGAGGCAGGCCGCATCGCCCCCGATGGCAAGGTCGTCACCGCCAAGGGCCAGCCCGCGGCCCCGGCAAAGGGCGCGGCGGCGAAGAAGGGCGCCGACCAGTGAAATTCAGCCGTTTCTTCGTCGATCGCCCGATCTTCGCGGCGGTCATCGCGATCTTCATCACGCTGATTGGCGCCTTCGCCTATCCGCAGCTTCCGCTCGCCCAGTATCCGGAGATCGCGCCGCCGACGATCGGCATCACCGCTTCCTATCCCGGCGCCTCGTCCGAAACGATCGCCGAGACGGTCGCCTCGACGCTGGAGCAGGAGATCAACGGCGTCGAGAACATGCTCTATCTGCAGAGCAGCTCGACGCAGGGGATGGCGCAGATCACCGTCACCTTCCAGCCGGGCACCGACCTCGATGCCGCGCAGGTGCTTGTCCAGAACCGCGTCGCGCTCGCCGAGCCGCGCCTGCCCGAACAGGTGCGGCAGATCGGCGTGCAGGTGAACAAGCAGGAAACCGGCTTCCTGATGATCGTCGCGCTGACCTCGACCGATCCGGCGATCGACACCGATTATGTCGGCAACTACGCCAATTCGACGCTGCGCGACCGGCTGTTGCGGCTGAAGGGCGTCGGCGGCGTCCAGATCTTCGGCGGCGGCTTCTATTCGATGCGTGTGTGGATCGATCCCGACAAGGCCGCCGCGCGGAACCTGACCGCGACCGAAATCGTCGCCGCGCTGCAAAGCCAGAATGTCCAGGTTGCCGGCGGTTCGGTCGGCGCCCCGCCTTATGGTCAGGGCAATCCCGCCTTCGAGCTGCCGGTCGAGGTTCCCGGCCGCCTCGTCACCCCCGAACAATTCGCCGATGTCGTGATCAAGACCGACACGCAGAACGGCGCGATCACCCGGCTGAAGGACGTCGCGCGAGTCGAACTGGGCAGCCAGGACTACAGCGTGCGCGGCGTGTTCAACGGCCGGCCCGGCGTCGGCATGGCGGTGATCCAGCAGCCCGGCGCCAACGCGCTCGACGCCGCGAATCTCGTGCTGCAGGAAGTCGAAGCGGCGTCGAAGGATTTCCCGCCGGGGCTCGAATATCAGATTCCGTTCAACCCGACCGAATATGTCCAGGCGTCGGTGACCGCGGTGCAGGAAACACTGGTCGAGGCGCTGCTGCTCGTCGTGCTGGTGGTGATGGTCTTCCTCCAGACGTGGCGTGCCGCGATCATTCCGATCGTCGCAATCCCCGTGTCGCTCGTCGGCACCTTCGCGGTGCAGCTCGCGCTCGGCTTCTCGATCAACTCGCTGTCGCTCTTCGCGCTCGTGCTCGCGGTCGGCATCGTCGTCGACGACGCGATCGTCGTGGTCGAGGCAGTCGAGAAGCATGTCCGACAGGGCCTCAGCCCGCGCGAGGCCGCGCACCGGACGATGGACGAGGTGTCGGGCGCGCTGATCGCGATCGCACTGGTGCTCGTCGCGGTGTTCGTACCGACCGCTTTCGTCCCCGGCATCCCCGGCATCTTCTATCAGCAGTTCGCGGTGACGATCGCCGCCGCGACGGTCTTCTCGCTGCTCACCTCGCTGACGCTGTCGCCGGCGATGGCGGCGCTGCTGCTGCGCCCGCACGAAGAGGGTCGGCACGCGGAACCGAAGAACCCGGTGATGCGCTTCGGCCGCCGTGCGGCGGACCGGTTCAACGAAGGGTTCGACAAGCTGTCGGAACGCTATGGCCAGACGACGGCGAAGCTGGTGCGCAAGACCGGCGTGATGCTGGTCATCTATGCGGTGCTACTCGCCTTCACCGGCTGGCGCCTGACCGACACGCCGACGGGCTTCATTCCCGACCAGGATCAGGGCGTGCTGATCGGCGTCGTCCAGCTTCCTCCCGGCGCGTCGCTCGACCGCACCAGCGAGGTGCTGACCCGCGCCCAGCAGACAGTGGCGGCGATGGACGGTATCGAGAGCGTCTCGACCTTCGCCGGGCTCGACGGCGCGAGTTTCTCGACCGCATCGAACGCGGGCACGATGTTCATCCGCCTCGCCGACTGGAGCGATCGCGGCAAGGCGCTCAGTGCGACCGCGCTGTCGCAGCAATTGTCGGGCGCGCTCGCCGGCGCGCTGCCCGAAGCCAACGCCTTCGTCATCGCCCCGCCGGCGGTGCAGGGGCTCGGCAACGGTAACGGCTTCACCATGATGATCCAGGCGACCGGCGGCGGCAGCTATCAGGACCTCGAAAAAGCGACGCTGGCGATGATGGGCGGTGCGCAGCAGGTGCCCGACGTCACGCAGGTCTTTTCGCTGTTCAACACCGGAAGCCCGCGCATCTTCGCCGACGTCGATCGCGACAAGGCGCAGATACTCGGCGTCGACCCCAGCCAGGTCTATGCCGCGCTCGGCACCTATCTCGCCTCGACCTATGTCAACGACTTCAACTTCCTCGGCCGCACCTTCCGCGTGACCGCGCAGGCCGAACCGTCCGCGCGCAGCCGGATCGAGGATGTCGGGCGGCTTCAGGTTCGCTCCTCGTCGGGCGAGATGGTCCCGCTTTCGTCGGTCGCGAGCTTCCGCGACGACAGCGGCCCGACGCGCGTCGTGCGCTACAACCTCTTCCCCGCGGTCGAATTGCAGGGACAGGCGGCACCGGGCGTGTCGTCGGGCGCGGCGCTCGCCGCGATGGAGGGGCTCGCCGCGCAGACGCTGCCCGCCGGATTCGCCTATGAATGGACGGGCCTCGCCTATCAGGAGAAGGCGGCGGGAAGCAGTGCGGTGCTGATCTTCCTGCTCGCGGTCGTGTTCGTCTTCCTCGTGCTCGCGGCGCAATATGAATCGCTGCCGCTGCCGCTCGCGGTGATCCTGATCGTGCCGATGTGCATCCTGGCGGCGATGATCGGGGTGAACCTGCGCGGGATGGACAATAATATCCTGACGCAGGTCGGCCTCGTCGTCCTGATCGCGCTGGCGGCGAAGAATGCGATTCTGATCGTCGAATTCGCCAAGCAGGGCGAGGAGGAAGAGGGGATGAGCACGCTGGAGGCGGCGGTGCATGCCGCACGGTCGCGCCTGCGTCCGATCCTGATGACCAGCTTCGCCTTCATCTTCGGCGTGCTCCCGCTCGCCGTCGCCAGCGGCCCGGGACAGGAAATGCGCCAGGCGCTCGGCACCGCCGTCACCTTCGGCATGCTCGGCGTCACCGTGTTCGGCCTGATCTTCACCCCCGTCTTCTATGTCGTCTGTCGCCACCTCGGCGACCGCGTGAAGGCGCGGGTCCGGCGGCGGCGCGGCGGCGCAGGCGGCGAACAGCCGGTGGAGGCCCAGTGATGACCCGTTTGATCCTTCTCTCCGCATCGGCCGCGCTCGCGCTGTCGGGCTGCATGGTCGGTCCCGGCTATGTGTCGCCGACTCCGACCGCGCCCTCGCAGACGCCGTTCCTCGAAGCGGGCGCATCGCCCGCCTTCACCGGCGACCAGCCGCCGGGCGAATGGTGGAGCCTGTTCGGCGACCCGACGCTCGACGCGCTGGTCGAGCAGGCGCTGGCCGCCAACACCGACCTGCGCGTCGCCGCCGCCAATCTGGCGCAGGCGCGCGCGGTGCTCAAGGAAGCGCAGGCGGGCCGCCTGCCGACGACCAGCATCGGCGCCGGCGGCACCTATGCGCGCCAGTCGGGCGCGACCACCGGCGTCGGTCCGGTCGAGGGCGAAAGCTATGACGTCGGTCTCGACGTCGGCTACCAGGTCGACCTGTTCGGCCGCGTCGAAAGCGCGATCCGCGCGAGCCGTGCCGATGCCGACGCGGTGCAGGCCGCCTTCGACCTCACCCGCATCACCGTCGCGGCGGAAACCACGCGCGCCTATGCCGATGTCTGCGCGTTCAACCGCCAGCTCGCGGTCGCCAACGACACGCTGCGCATCCAGGAACAGACCTTCGACCTGACGCGCCGCCTGTTCGAGGGTGGCCGCGCGACGCGGCTCGACACCGGGCAGGCGGGCGCGCTGCTCGAACAGACGCGCGCGACGCTGCCGACGCTGGAAGCGCAGCGCGCCGCGGCGCTCTATCGCCTTGCGGTGCTGACCGGCAAGCCGCCGGCGGAGGCGCCGCAGGCGGCGCTGCAATGCCAGACGCCGCCCGAGCTCGACCGGCCGATCCCGGTCGGCGACGGCGCCTCGCTGCTCGCGCGCCGCCCCGACATCCGCCGCGCAGAGCGTCAGCTCGCGGCGGCGGCGGCCCGCGTCAATGTCGCGACGGCCGACCTCTACCCCAGCATCAGCATCGGCGGCGCGATCGGATCGACCGCAGGGTCGGTGTCGGGGCTCGGCCGTTCGGACAATTTCCGCTTCTCGATCGGCCCGCTGATCTCATGGAGCTTTCCGAACATCGCGGTCGCACGGTCGCGGCTGAAACAGGCGGAGGCGGGTGCCGACGCGGCGCTCGCGACCTTCGACGGGACGTGGCTGGCGGCATTGCAGGAAACCGAGAGCGCGCTCGCCAACTATGCGGGCGAACTCGACCGGCTGGCGGCGCTGCGCCGCGCCGCGGACGAGGCCGGCGAAGCGGCGCGCATCGCGCGGCTGCGCTATCAGGCGGGGCGCGAGGCTTTTCAGGTCGTGCTCGACGCCGAACGCTCGCTCGCGCAGATCCGGGCGAGCATCGCGCAGGCGGAACAGCAGCGTTCCACCAGCCTCGTCGCGCTGTTCCTCGCGCTCGGCGGCGGCTGGCAGGCGCCGGTGGGTTGATCGGCTACATGATCGGGCGGATGACCGCGCGCGCCGGGCATGCCATCATGCCCTTGCAGGAATCCACGGCTTGACCATCCTGATCGCCCTCGTCGCCGCGCTCGCCTTCGTTCCGCTCGCGGCGGGGCTTTGGCTGTTGCCGCAGGCACCGGGCGGCAAATCCATGCAGTGGCGCGGCTTCGGCGCATCGGCGCTGCTTTGCGCGCTCGCCTTCAACCTGACCTTCTTCGTACAGGAGGTCGGGCTCGTGATCCCCAAGGCGCTGGTTCCGGGGCTGCATCCGGTGCTCTACCACAATGATCACGACTGGCGCGGCGATGCGCCCATCGCCGAATTGCTGCAGGCCACGGGCGCGGTCGCGACGCTGGCAAGCGGGCTTGTCTTCCTCTGGCTGGCGCGGCGGATCGCGCCGGACCGACCCGGCTGGCGCCTGTTCGCCTTCTGGATGGCGTTCGAGGGGCTGTTCCAGTCGCTGAGCCAATGGGCGGTCGGCAGCCTGATCCCGGGCAACGACGTCGGCCGAGCGCTGGCCTGGCTCGGCGCCGGGGTCGGGATTCGCATCGCGCTGCTCGCCGGGACGGCGATCTCGCTGTTCGCCGCCGGGCGTGCATTGGCGCCGCTGTGGCCGCTGCGCCGCGGGTCCGCGAGCCGCGCGACAGTGCTGCCGGTCGCCGCCGCGCTAGCCGTCGCGGTGCTGCTGTGCATTCCGTTCCGCGCCCCGCGCGAACCGGTCGAGGTCGTGCTGATCCCGATCGTCGTGCACCTGATCGGGCTCGGCTGGCTGGCGCTCGGCTTCGCCATGCGGCGCGCCGGAACGGAAAGTCATGCTCTCGCGCACCCCGGCCCGCCGCTGGCAGCGCTGGCCCTGCTGCTCGCCTTCTTCCAGATCGTATTGCGACCCGGCATCGCATTCTGACGCCTCAACGCGCATCCTGCGCCGCGACCGTCAGGTCGCCGCGCGCATGGCGGAACACGTCGAGACTGCCCCAGATGGCGAGCGCCGCCATGATCGCGGCGACGATCAGGTCGGGCCACCCCTGCCCCGTCCCGAACACGCCCAGCGCCGCGGCAAGCACCGCGAGATTGCCGAGCGCGTCGTTGCGCGAGCAGATCCAAACCGACCGCATGTTCGCATCGCCGGTGCGATAGCGATAGAGCAGCAGCGCGACGATGACGTTGGCGGCCAGCGCAGCGATGCCGATGATCCCCATCGTTTCGGCATGCGGGCTGCTGCCGCTCAGAAATCCCCACAAGGTCGATGCGAGCACCCAGAGGCCGAAGGCGAGCATCGTCGCCGCCTTGAGCAGCGCGGCACGCGCCCGCCACGTCAGCGCCATGCCCGCGACGCCCAGGCTGATCGCATAATTGGCGCTGTCGCCCAGGAAATCGAGCGCGTCGGCCTGAAGCGCGCGCGAATCGGCGGCAACCCCGGCGACGATCTCGACCCCGAACATCGCGGCATTGATGACCAGCGCGATCCACAGGATGCGCCGCCAACGGGGATCGTTGAGCGCGCTGGTGCCGCTTTTGCCCGCGCAACATGAATCGGCCATCACCGAACCTCCTTGGGTTTTCGAGTCGGCGCCCTATATGCAGCCTGTAGCAACTACGGGGTCAAGCGATGAAAATCGGCGAGCTTGCGCGGGCCACCGGCACGCATATCGAGACGATCCGCTATTATGAGCGGATCGGCCTGCTTCCGGCGCCGGACCGCACCGCCGCCAATTACCGCAGCTATGGCGACGCGCACCGCGCGCGGCTGAGCTTCGTGCGCCATTCGCGCGAACTCGGGTTCACGATCGACGAGGTCCGGTCGCTGCTCGACCTTTCCGATCATCCGGCGCGCGACTGCGGCGAGGCCGACCGCATCGCGAGCACACATCTGGAGCAGGTGGAGAGCAAGATCGCGCAGCTCGCCGCGCTGCGCGACGAACTGGCGCGGATCGTTGGGCGCTGTCGCGGCGGGCTGGCGGGCGATTGCCGGGTGATCGAGGCGCTCGGCGACCACCGCCTGTGCGCGGCGGACCATCCGTGACCGCGCCGCTGTCCACCCTCGCCTTCTACATCCTCGCCGCCTTTGCCGAGATCGGGGGCTGTTTCGCCTTCTGGGCGGTGCTGCGCCTCGGCCGCTCGCCGCTGTGGCTGGCACCCGGCGCGGTATCGCTCGCGCTCTTCGCCTGGGCGCTGACGCGCGTCGACGCCGATGCCGCGGGCCGCGCCTTCGCGGCCTATGGCGGCATCTACATCCTCGCCTCGCTGGTCTGGCTGAAAATGGTGGAGGGGGTGGCGCCCGACCGCTGGGACCTGATCGGCGGCGCGATCTGCCTCGGCGGCGCGGCGCTGATCCTGTGGGGCCCGGGGCGCGGATAGGGCGCCCTCGGATCGGAAATCATCCCTGCCGACACAGACCTGTTCCCCGGCGCAAGCCGGGGTCCAGATGGCATGGCACTGCCCCGCGTGGACCCCGGCTTGCGCCGGGAACAGGTTAATCATGATGCGGAGAGCGCAATCGGCATGGACATATGTGGGGAAAGGTGGGACGATTCTGTTGCCCGGCTCGTCCCCAGCCGCTGGTATCCGATTCTGTTGCCCGGTTCGGTCCGAACCGCGTTCTATTTGTCTAACCTTAGGCCGTGAGGCTTATCGGTTAGGCAGCAAGAGCGAGTGCTTCGTTATCGTTAGCACTTATTGGTTTTGAGCCTTTAACGGGTTACTCAGCCCGGAAGAAAACATCGTCTTTGAACACACGTCGATCCTGGTTCGGCCCCGTCAGAAGCCCGCGCACCCCTTCAAAAGCGCGCGGGTTTGTGGTGGAGCCGCCGGGTACTGCCCCCGGGTCCGCTGTGTCTATTCCACGACACCATTTATCCTCATAGCCGGCCGAAACCGGCATTGCCGATATAGGGAGCCGCGGGGCGGTTTGCAACGTGGGCGGCCGACCGCCGCCGCGCCGCTATTTCCGCCGCAATTCGTCGCGGATTTCGGTGAGCAGGTCGACCTCGGTCGGCGCGGCGGCTTCGGGTCCCTTGCGCAGCAGCCGGTTCACCGCGCGCACCATCAGGAAGATGATGAAGGCGAGGATCAGGAAATTGATCACCGCGGTGATGAAGGCGCCATAGCCGACCATCGCCACCCCGGCTTTCTTGAGCGCCGCATAGTCGGTCGCCGCGATCCCGTCGGGCACACTGCCCAGCAGGATGAACTTGCTGGAGAAATCGACGCCGCCGAATATCCAGCCGACGAAGGGCATGATCAGGTCCTCGGTCAGCGACCCGGTGATCGTCGCAAAGGCGCCGCCGATGATGACGCCGACCGCCAGATCGATGACGCTGCCGCGTGCGATGAATTCCTTGAACTCGTTCAACATCTTCTCACTCCCGGGAAAATTGGGCGAACCGCCGAGTGGTGCCGCGACGATTGCGCAAAGGCAAGCGTCATCCTATTATGTGTATTGTTGCGGCAAAACGCCGCCGGAGGGAGTTTAGAGACCATGACCATGCGTTCCGCCCGCTGGATGATCGTCCCCGTCGCCGCGCTGTCGCTGTCCGCCTGCGGCATCAACAGCGTTCCCACCAAGGAAGAGGCCGCCAAGGCGAAATGGGCGAATGTCGAGGCCGCCTATCAGCGGCGCGCCGACCTGATCCCCAACCTAGTCGAGACCGCGAAGGGCGCGGCGAAGATCGAACAGGCGACGCTGGAAAGCGTCATCCAGGCACGCGCCTCTGCCACCCAGATCAAGCTGACCGCCGACGACCTCGAAGACCCTGCGAAGGTGCAGGCTTTCCAGCAGGCGCAGGGCAATGTCACCGGCTCGCTCAGCCGTCTGCTCGCCACCGTCGAGCAATATCCCGACCTCAAGAGCCAGGGTCGTTTCGCCGACCTGATGACCCAGCTCGAAGGCACGGAGAACCGGATCAACGTGACGATCCAGGACTATAATAACGCGGTGCAGGATTATAACACGACGATCCGCACCTTCCCCGACATCATCGGCGCCAAGATCGTCCACGGCGCAAAGCCGATGACGCCCTATCGCGCGGTGACGCCCAACGCCAACGTCGCGCCCAAGGTCGATTTCGGGCAATAGGGCCATCGCTATGCCATTTCCCCCGTTCGCCCAGAGCACGAACGGACGCGAGGGCCGCTTCGGTTTCGCGGGATTGTGGGCCGCCCTGACGTCGGCCCTCCTCCTCGCTTTGCTTATGGCGGTCCCCGCCGCTGCCCAGACCTTTCCCCAACTCACCGGGCGCGTCGTCGATCAGGCCGACATCATCCCGCCGGCCGAGGAAGCGAACCTCACCGCCCAGCTCGAACAGCTCGAAAAGACGACCGGGCACCAGCTCGTCGTCGCGACGGTCAACGACCTCGAAGGACAGGACGTCGCCGATTACGGCTACAGGCTCGGCCGCGCCTGGGGCATCGGGGGCAAGGAAGAGAATGACGGCGTCATCTTCCTGATCGCGCCCAACGAACGGCGGATGAACATATCGGTCGGCTACGGCCTCGAACCGATCCTGACGGACGCCCTGTCGGGGCGGATCATCCGCGATCAGGTGACGCCGCGCTTCAAGGATGGCGATTATCCGGGCGGCATCCAGGCCGGGGTGAACGCGATCGCGCAGCAGATCGCGCTCCCGCCCGAGGAGGCCGCGGCGCGCGCCTCCGCCGCTGCGAAGGCAGAGCGCGACCGCGCCGATGACGGCAGCTTCGGCGGCTTCATCTTCATCGGTTTCATCATCCTTTTCTTCTTCGTCCTGCCGATGCTCTCGGCCTTCGGGCGGCGCGGCCGTCGGCATCGCAAGCATCGCCCGTGGGGCGCCGCGCCGATCATCGTCTGGGGCGATCATGACTGGGGCGGCCGTGGCCGTGGCTCATCTTGGGGCGGGGGCGGCGGCTGGGGCGGCGGCGGCGGCGGATTCGGCGGTTTTTCGGGGGGCGGCGGCAGTTTCGGCGGCGGCGGCGCCTCGGGCGGCTGGTAGGAGGCGAACGCATGAAAGTCAGCCATGTCAGCGCCGCGGATCACGACCTCGTCACCGCCGCGGTCGCCGCGGCCGAGGCGCGGACGAGCGGCGAGATCGTCACCGTCATCGCCGCGCAATCGAATGATTACGACGATGTCGCGCTTGTCTGGGCGAGCGTGATCGCCTTCCTCGCCATGTCGGTGATCGCGCTGTTTCCCGATTTCTATCAGGGCCTCTACGACCGGCTGACCGGCGGCTGGGGACACGGCCTGACCGCCAATCAATGGCTTGGCGTCGTCATTGCAGTCGGCGTGCTCAAGTGGATCGCCATGTGGCTGATTCTGTTGTGGCGTCCGCTGCGTCTGTGGCTGACGCCGCGCGCGATCCTCGCCGGCCGCGTCCGCGCCCGCGCGATCGACCTGTTCAAGGTCGGGGCGGAGGCGAAGACGCTCGGCCGCACCGGCGTCCTCCTCTATCTCAGCCTGCGCGAACATCGCGCCGACATCGTCGCCGACGAAGCGATCGCCTCGAAAGTCCCGGCGGAAGTATGGGGCGACGCGATGGCGGCACTGATCGAACGCGTGCGCGCCGGCCGGCCTGGCGAAGGCATGGCGGAGGCGGTCGCGCATATGGGCGTCATACTCGCCGAACATTTCCCGCGCGGCAGCGAAAATCCGAACGAACTGCCCGATCGCCTGATCGAGCTTTGACGCGCTCCATCGCCGCGAAAGGAAAGCCATGTCCCGCCCCGCCCCCGACGCTCCCATCGAAACGCGATGGGAGGGCCGCTTCATCACCGTCCGGCAGCAGGGGACGTGGGAATATGTCTCGCGCTCGCGCGGCATCCACGCCGCGGTGATCCTCGCGATCGACGCGGACGAAAGCGGGCATCACGTCCTGCTGGTCGAACAATATCGCGTGCCGCTGGGGCGCCCCTGCCTCGAACTGCCCGCGGGCCTCGTGGGCGACGACAGCGCGGGCGAGGCGTCGGAAACGGCGGCCGAGCGCGAACTGGAGGAAGAAACCGGCTATCGCGCCGCGCACTGGCGCACGGTCGGCGAATTCTTCAGTTCGCCGGGCATGGTCAGCGAGAGCTTCACCCTGCTCGTCGCCACCGGATTGACCAGGGTCGGCCCCGGCGGCGGAGTCGGCGGCGAAGACATCATCGTCCACCGCGTGCCGCTGACCGGCATCGCCGATTTCGTCGCGGCAAAGCGCACCGAGGGATGCGGCATCGACGTGCGCGTCGCGATGCTGCTTGCGGGAGGCTTGCTGGAGGAATGAGGCTCGTTCGGAACGCGGTTAGCGGGTGCGGTCGGCTTAAACCGGACTCATCTTCCCGTTGATGCAGCTTTAACGCCGCTCACCGCCCCCCGAACCGCCAGCGCAGCAGCGGCCGCGCGAGCAACAGGCCCGCTAGGAAGCCGCCGACATGCGCCCAGATGGCGATGGCGCCGAAACCGGCGCCGCCCGCGAAACCGATCAGCAACTGGACGCCGATCCACGCTGCGGCGAGCCATAGCGCCCGCACCCAATGGCTGGGGATCGGCCCGAGCGCCGGCGCCTGCGACCGGCTGAAGATCAGCGCGAACACCGCGATCAGCGCCGAGATCGCGCCGCTCGCGCCGATCATCGGCACCACCGACGTGGGGTTGGAAAGCCATTGCGCGAATGCGCCGGCGCAGGCGCCGACGACCAACAGGACCGCGATGGCCTTCGTCCCCATCGGCGCTTCGAGCGGCCGCCCGATATAGAGCAGCACGACCAGGTTGAAGATCAGGTGCAGCAGGCTCCCGTGCAGGAAGGCAGAGGTCAGCGGCGTCAGCACGAAAGGCACGAACGGCCCCGGCGGCAGGATCAGCTCGCCGCTCCAGCGCGCCGGCACGAAGCCCGCGCGCACGATCGCCTCGGTCTGGAAACCGCTGAGCGTCAGCACGACGAACAGCGCCGCGCAGAGCAGCGCATAGCCCGTGACCAGCGGCGCGTCCTGCGGCTTCATGCGCGTCCGTCCGTCAGATGAATTCGATCTTCGTCACCAGATAATATTTGTCGCCCGACGGCACGGTGACCTCGATCTCGTCGTCGACGCGGCGGCCGATCAGCGCGCGGCCGAGCGGCGAATTATAGCTGATCCGCCCTTCCTTGGCGTCCGCCTCGGCCTGCCCCACGATCTGGTAGCGCACCGGCTTGTCGTCCTCGTCGGCCAGGGTGACCGTCGCGCCAAAGACGATGCGGTCGCCCGAAAGCGTCGTGGGGTCGATGATCTGCGCGCGCGCCAGCTTGTCCTCGAGATCGCCGATCGACGCCTCGACCTGGCCCTGGCGTTCCTTCGCGGCGTGATATTCGGCATTTTCCGACAGGTCGCCATGCGCGCGCGCTTCCTCGATCGCGTCGACGATCTGCGGGCGCTCGGCCTTCAGCGCGGCGAGTTGGGCGCTCAGCTTCTCATAGCCTTCCGCCAGCATCGGCACCTTTTCAACGCTTGCCATTATCCCATTGTCCTTCGTCAAAAATCCTGTTCCGGCGAACCGGGCGTCGGGCGGCTGAGCCGCTGTTTCCGTCAATGTCGGGGGGTGAAGCGGTGCGTCAATAATAGTCCTGAAGCGGCTTTACTTCAAGACTGCGCGCGCGCAGCGCGCCGATGGCGTGGGTCGCGGCATCGCTTCCCGCCGCCGTCGTGTAATAGGCGACGTCCGCCGCGAGCGCCGAGGCGCGGATCGACTGCGAATCCTGCAGGCTCTGCCACCCCTCGGTGGTGTTGAAAATGAGCTGGACGTCGCCGTCCTTGATCCGGTCGACGATATGCGGACGCCCCTCGGCCACCTTGTTGACGCGCTCGATCGCGATGCCCTGCTCGGCCAGATAGTCGGCGGTGCCGCCGGTCGCGATCACCTGCCACCCCCAGTCGGCGAGTTGCTTCACCGCGCCGACGATCCGCGGCTTGTCGCTGTCCTTGACCGACACGAACAGACGCCCCTCGGTCGGTAGGCTGTCACCCGCGCCGAGCTGCGCCTTGGCAAAGGCCAGGTTGAAATCACTATCGATTCCCATGACTTCGCCGGTGGACTTCATCTCCGGCGACAGAACCGGATCGGTGCCGGGGAAACGCGCGAAGGGGAAGACCGCTTCCTTCACCGCGACATGCGCGATGTCGCGATTGATCTTCGGCAGGTCGGCCAGCTTCTCGCCCGCCATCACGCGCGCCGCGATCTTGGCGATCGGCGATCCCACCGCCTTGGCGACGAACGGTACGGTGCGGCTGGCGCGCGGATTGACCTCGATCAGATAGACGCTGGCCCCGGCCGGCGATCCGGGATCGGCCTGCACCGCGAACTGGATGTTCATCAGCCCGCGCACGTTCAGCGCGCGCGCCAGCGCGTCGGCCTGCCGCTCGATCTCGGCGACGATGTCGGCGGACAGGCTGTAGGGCGGGATCGAGCAGGCGCTGTCGCCCGAATGGACGCCCGCTTCCTCGATATGCTGGAGCACGCCCGCGACCACGACATCGGTGCCGTCGCACAGCGCGTCGACGTCGACCTCGATCGCGTCGCGCAGATAGCGGTCGATCAGCACCGGCGAATCGCCCGATACCTGCACCGCGGTCTCGATATAATTTTCGAGCTGTTCCTGGTCGTCGACGATCTCCATCGCCCGCCCGCCGAGAACATAGCTCGGGCGCGTCAACACCGGGTACCCGATACGCGCCGCGACCGCGATGGCCTCCTCGCGGCTGCGCGCGATGCCGTTGGCGGGCTGCTTGAGGCCGAGCTTGTTGACGAGCGCCGCGAAACGCTCGCGGTCCTCTGCCAGATCGATCGCGTCGGGCGAGGTACCCAGAATCGGGATGCCCGCTTCCTCCAGCGCCTGCGCAAGCTTGAGCGGAGTCTGTCCCCCGAACTGGACGATCACGCCGACGAGCGTGCCCTTCGACTGCTCGACGTGCAGGATCTCGAGCACGTCCTCGGCGGTCAGCGGCTCGAAATAGAGGCGGTCCGACGTGTCGTAATCGGTCGACACCGTCTCCGGATTGCAGTTGACCATGATCGTCTCATAGCCCGCCTCCTCCAGCGCGAAGCAGGCGTGGCAGCAGCAGTAATCGAACTCGATCCCCTGCCCGATCCGGTTCGGGCCGCCGCCCAGGATGACGATCTTTTTCCGGTCGCTCGGATTGGCCTCATTCTCGGGCGCGCCGAAAGTCGGCGCTTCGTAGGTCGAATAGAGATAGGGCGTCTGCGCCTCGAACTCCGCGGCGCAGGTGTCGATGGTCTTGAACACCGGGCGCACGCCCAGCCGGTGGCGCAAGCTCCGCACCTCGGCCTCGGTGACGCCGCCGGTCATCGCCTTCACCGCCTCGTGGATCAGCCCGCCACCGCGCGCCGCAGCATGCCCGGCGCCCGGCTGGAGATTCGCCGACTGGAGCGCCAGATAGGCGAGCCTCTTGTCCGAAAAGCCCATCGCCTTCAGCCGCCGCAGTCCTTCGGCATCGCGCGGCAGGCCGTCCGCCACCACTGCCTTCTCGGCCGCGACGATCTCAGCGATGCGGTCGAGGAACCACATGTCATAGCCCGCGATGCGGTTGATCTCAGTCAGCGGCAACCCCTCGCGGATCGCCTGCGCGGCGACAAGCAACCGGTCGGGGGTGGGCTTCGCCAGTTCGATCTTCAACTGCTCCGCGCTCGCACCAACCAGCCGGTCGACGAAGTTGAAGCCCGACAGCCCGGTTTCCAGCCCGCGCAGCGCCTTTTGCAGGCTTTCGTGGATCGTGCGGCCGATCGCCATCACCTCGCCCACCGACTTCATCGCGGTCGACAGCGTCGCCTCGGCGCCCTTGAACTTCTCGAAGGCGAAGCGCGGAATCTTGGTGACGACATAGTCGATGGTCGGTTCGAACGACGCGGGCGTAACGCCGGTGATGTCGTTCATGATCTCGTCGAGCGTGTAGCCGACCGCCAGCTTCGCCGCGACCTTGGCGATCGGGAAGCCCGTCGCCTTCGACGCCAGCGCCGAGGATCGCGACACGCGCGGGTTCATCTCGATCACGATCAGGCGGCCATCCTTCGGGTTGACCGCGAACTGCACGTTCGACCCGCCCGTTTCGACCCCGATCTCGCGCAGCACCGCGATGCTCGCGTTGCGCATGATCTGATATTCCTTGTCGGTCAGCGTCAGCGCGGGGGCAACGGTGATGCTGTCGCCGGTGTGCACGCCCATCGGATCGACATTCTCGATCGAGCAGATGATGATGCAATTGTCCTTGCGGTCGCGCACCACCTCCATCTCGAACTCCTTCCAGCCGAGGAGCGATTCCTCGATCAGGACTTCGGTGGTGGGGGATGCGATCAGGCCGCCGCGAACGATGCCCTCGAACTCCTCGCGGTTATAGGCGATGCCGCCGCCGGTGCCGCCGAGCGTGAAGGACGGGCGGATGATCGCGGGCAGGCCGGTGCGTTCGAGCACCGCGAACGCCTCTTCCATCGTGTGCGCGATGCCGCTGCGCGCGCTTTCGAGGCCGATCTTGTCCATCGCATCGCGGAACTTCAGCCGGTCCTCGGCCTTGTCGATCGCCTCGGCGTCGGCGCCGATCATCTCGACCCCGAACTTTTCGAGCGTCCCGTCCTGCGCGAGCGCGAGCGCGGTGTTGAGCGCGGTCTGTCCGCCCATCGTCGGCAGCACTGCCCACCCCCCAGGAAACTCGGCGGTCTCCTTCTCGATGATCTTGGCGACGATCTCGGGCGTGATCGGCTCGACATAGGTCGCGTCGGCCAGTTCGGGATCGGTCATGATCGTCGCCGGGTTGGAGTTGACGAGGACGATGCGATAGCCCTCCTCCTTGAGCGCCTTGATCGCCTGCGTCCCCGAATAGTCGAACTCGCACGCCTGACCGATGACGATCGGGCCGGCGCCGATGACGAGGATGGATTGGATGTCGGTTCTTTTGGGCATTATATATTATCCAAATCGATGCCTGTGATATTCTTCACGAGGGATTTCAACGCATCTACGATCAAAGCAGCAACGGTTGCCTTGGTGGTTGCGGCCAATGTGACCTGAGCATCTTCCACAGCCATGAGGATGCCCACTTTTACCTGAATTACTTTAAGCTGGCCCGCTTCCCACAGGGCCTTCGCGCTTTTGAGTGAACTCAGAAGACGGCTTCGTTCCATCCCATCAATCGGGAGATCATTGGTAGCCCGTATCGTTTCGTAGAGTTCTGCAAGGCCGTCTTTTACTACATAATATTCTTGGGAGTTGTGGTCGAGTGACACCAATCTATCCGATGCGGGCACGCCGATCCTGGCCCCATGCTGCTCAAGGAATGCCACCACATTCTCGCTGAGTTCATCCTCAACCCATCGGAATCCGTCGGGTGAAAGCGCAACTCTCTGCTCACTGATCGGTCCGAGGTGCCGGCGCACATTGACCAAGTTGGAAAAAGTATAATCCGCAAAAAATGTATCCCGCCACGCAGGGTTAAATGTCAGATTATACTTCTCCAGAATCTCCCCTATCTGAAAATGCGTCTTATTGGAGGTGAGAGTTTCGTTGTACAACGCGACAACAAACACCTCTATAAAGGTGGAGAGTTTCACTTAAGCCCACCCACGAACTTCTCGAACAGATAAAAGCTGTCCTGCGGCCCTGGGCTCGCCTCAGGGTGATATTGCACGCTGAACGCCTGCTTGCCCGTGATCGCGATGCCGCAGTTCGATCCGTCGAACAGGCTCTTGTGCGTCTCGACCACGCCCGCGGGAAGCGTCGCGGCGTCGACCGCGAAGCCGTGGTTCATGCTGGTGATCTCGACCACGCCGTCTTCCGCGCGCTGCACGGGGTGGTTCGCGCCGCGGTGGCCTTGATGCATCTTCACCGTCCTGGCACCGACCGCGATGCCCAGCATCTGGTGGCCGAGGCAGATGCCGAACAGCGGAATGTCGCGGTCGAGCAGCCCGCGGATCACCGGCACCGCATATTCCCCCGTCGCCGCGGGGTCGCCGGGGCCGTTCGACAAGAACACGCCGTCGGGCTTGTGGCTCAGCACCTCGTCCAGCGTCGCGGTCGCGGGAACCACGGTGACGCGCGCGCCGGCCTTCACCAGGTTGCGGAAGATATTGTCCTTCGCGCCATAATCGATCGCGACGACATGCGGGCGCGCATCGCCCCCGGCGCTCGCATAGCCCTGTCCCAGCGCCCACGCGCCGCCGGTCCAGTCGCCCGTGTCCGCGCGGCTGACGCCCTTCGCCAGATCGAGGCCTTCCAGCCCAGGCCACCCCCGCGCCATGGCGAGCAGTTCGTCGATGTCGAACCGGCCGTCGGGGCTGTGTGCGATCACGCCGTTCGGCGCCCCCGCGTCGCGGATGCGGCGGGTCAGCGCGCGGGTGTCGATCCCCGCCAGCCCGATCACGCCCTGTTCGGCCATCCATTCGGGCAGCGGCTGGACGCTGCGGAAGTTGCTGGGCGTCGTCGGCAGCTCGCGCGTGATGCAGCCGACCGCGCCGTGCACGCCGCGCTCCATATCCTCCGGGTTCGCGCCGACGTTGCCGATGTGCGGAAAGGTGAAGGTGACGATCTGCCCGGCATAGCTCGGGTCGGTCAGTATCTCCTGATATCCCGTCATCGCGGTGTTGAAGCAGACCTCGCCCACCGCCGCCCCGGCGGCGCCATAACCGATGCCCCACAGCAGCGCGCCGTCGGCGAGGACGAGTACGCCGGTGGCGCCGGCGGGCTGTTTTGCGGGCGCGACTTCAGGCGCGGCGGACGGGGTGGCTGG
Organism: Sphingopyxis granuli NBRC 100800; assembly: GCF_001591045.1. Lineage (GTDB taxonomy): Bacteria > Pseudomonadota > Alphaproteobacteria > Sphingomonadales > Sphingomonadaceae > Sphingopyxis > Sphingopyxis granuli. The sequence continues at coordinate 35,833 of NZ_BCUA01000005.1, forward strand.
TGCCATCGAGCATGCTCCGGTGGGAAGGCTAAACGGCCGATCACCTATGCGCCAAAAAAGTGATTCACAAGCTATCGGATTATGAATCTTCCCGCTAAGGGTGCTCCTTTCCGAAATGGCAGCGCAAGAGGACACGCAATGATTCGCGAGGACATCAAGGCTGCGCAGGTTGCCGCGATGAAGGCCGGCGACAAGGCGCGTCTGGGCACCATCCGGCTGATGCTGGCCAAGATCAAGGATCGCGACATCGAGCTTCGCACCGGCACCCCGCCGGCCGACGACGACGTGCTGGTCGTCGACGTGCTGCAGAAGATGGTCAAGCAGCGGCGCGAATCGATTGCGATGTACGAACAGGGCGGCCGCCAGGAACTCGCCGACGCCGAAGCGGCCGAGGTCGCGGTGATCGAGGATTTCCTTCCCACGCAGCTGGACGAGGACGAAGCCAGGGCCGCGATCGCGGCGATCGTCGCCGAACTCGGCGCGACGAGCGTCAAGGACATGGGCAAGGTCATGGCCGCGGTGAAGGACCGCCACGGCAGCCAGCTCGACATGAGCAAGGCGAGCGGTTGGGTGAAGGCGGCGCTGGGCTGAAAAGGCTCTAACTCCTCCCGCAAGCCGGAGGGGGACTGGTCGGGTGATCGAGCGCACATCTCCCCTCCCGCTTGCGGGAGGGGTCGGGGGAGGGCCTGTTGGACAAGGGCTACAAACGACCGACCGCACGCTCCCGCGAACTACGGCTGAACGCCACCGACGCCGAACGAAAGCTTTGGGCGCAAATCAGCGCGCGAAAGGTCGCAGGCGTCCGCTTCAATCGCCAGCTCCCGATCGGGCCCTTCATCTGCGATTTCGTGTCGCGCGGCACCAGGCTAGTCATCGAAGTCGATGGCGGGCAACACGCGGTTGATGTAGCGAAGGACGAAGCACGCACGGCCTATCTGGAAGCGCGGGGTTATCGGGTGATCCGGTTCTGGAACAATGATGTGTTGGAACGGATCGAGGGGGTCGTGAGCGAGATCGAACACCTGCTTGCAACATGCCCTCCCCCGACCCCTCCCGCAAGCGGGAGGGGAGATTAGTGGCCCTCACCCCGCAATGGCTCGACGAACTGCGCTCGCGCGTCACGCTGTCCACGCTGATCGGACGGACGGTGAAGATCACGCGCGCGGGGCGCGAGTACAAGGCCTGCTGCCCCTTCCATAACGAAAAGACGCCCAGCTTCACGATCAACGACGAAAAGGGCTTCTATCACTGCTTCGGCTGCGGCGCGCACGGCGACGCGATCCGCTGGATGACCGACCAGCGCGGCCTGTCGTTCATGGACGCGGTCAAGGAACTCGCCGCCGAAGCGGGCATGGAGGTCCCCGCCCCCGACCCGCGCGCCGCGAAGAAGGCCGAGGCGCAGGCCAGCCTGCGCGACGTCGTGCAGGCCGCCGCCGACTGGTTCGCGCAGCAGCTCGGCAGCGGCAACGGCGCCCCGGCGCGCGACTATCTGGCGAAGCGCGGCATTTCGGACGCGACCCGCGACGCCTTCGGTTTCGGCCTCGCCCCCGACAGCCGCAGCGCGCTAAAGGAGGCGCTGAAGAAATTTCCCACCGCGATGCTCGTCGAATCGGGGATGCTGATCTCGGTCGAAGAGAAAGAGCCATACGACCGTTTCCGCGGCCGCCTGATGATTCCGATCCGCGACGCGCGCGGGCGGGTGATCGCGTTCGGCGGGCGCATCCTGGGCGACGGTGAGCCCAAATATCTGAACTCGCCCGACACGCCGCTGTTCGACAAGGGGCGCACCCTGTTCAACCTCGACAAGGCGAGCCCGGCATCGCGCCGCACCGACCGCATCATCGTCGTCGAGGGCTATATGGACGTGATCGCGCTCGCAGAGGCGGGGATCGCCGACGCGGTCGCGCCGCTCGGCACCGCGCTCACCGAAAGCCAGCTCGGCCTGCTGTGGCGGATGGTGCCTGTGCCGCTGCTCTGCTTCGACGGCGACGCGGCGGGGCAGAAGGCGGCGATGCGCGCCGCGACACGCGCGCTGCCGCTGCTCCGTCCCGGCTTCAGCCTTGCCTTCGCGACCCTGCCCGCCGGGCAGGACCCCGACGACCTCGTCCGTGCGAAGGGCGCCGAAGGCTTCGCCAGCGTGCTCGACGACGCCCAGCCGCTCGTCGAACGGCTGTGGATGCACGAGGTTGCGGCGGCGGCGCTGAACACGCCGGAGGAGCGGGCGGCGCTCAAGGCGCGGCTGCTGGCCCACGCCGACGCGATCCAGGATCCCGACGTGCGCCACCATTATCGCGAGGCCTTTCGCGAGCGGCTCGACACGCTGTTCGCGCGCGCGCGGCCCGAACGCGGCCCGCGCGTCCCGTGGGCGCCGCAGGGGCAGCGCGGCGGCGGGCGGCGCTTTCAGCCCGACCCGCGGCTGCAGCCGCCCGCCGACGAGACGCGGTCGATCGGACAGGCGGGAATCGCCACCCCGCTCGCGGCGGCGCTGATCGGCGGATTGCTGCGCTATCCCGAGGTGTTGCGCCGCCACGAGGAGGCGCTGGCGCGACTCCCGGTGCCCGATTCCGCCGACGCCGAACTGCTCGGCCTGATGCTTGACATCGCGATGCGCGAAGAAGGGCTTGATACCGAGGGGTTGCTTGCCATATTGGAGCCGATGAAAGTGTATAATAGGGCGATGGCATTGCTCAGAGCCGACCGAATGCACTTCTCGTTCAATCGACGGCTGGAAGGCGATGAAGGGGTTGCTAAGGCGCGGGAAACCGCGCTGCGCGACCTTGACGAATATATCGGCGTGCTGGTGACGCAGCCCGAAATCCGTGCCCGGCTGGCCGAGGCGACCGCGGATTTCCAGCGGACGATGGACGACGAAGGCCTGGCGCGGCAGCAGAAACTGCGCGCGATGGACGAGGAACTGACCCGCAGGCTGGCCGCGCTGTCCGACAGCAGCCAGCTCTGACCATTTGATGCCCCAAGGCAGGAACAACGCATGGCAACGAAGAATACCGCCGAAACCGACGCTCCGCTGATCGACCTCAACGAGGCCGACGTCAAGAAGCTGATCGCGCGCGGCAAGAAGCGCGGTTACCTGACCTACGACGAGCTCAACGAGGCGCTGCCGCAGGACCAGATGTCGTCCGAGCAGATCGAGGACATCATGTCGGCGATTTCCGACATGGGCATCAACATCGTCGAAAGCGACGAGGACGTGCAGGAGGAAGCCGAGCAGGAGGCCGACGACGACATCGACGTCGCCGCCAATTCGGGTTCGGTGTCCGCGCCCGCGGTCGAGAAGAAGAAGGAAACGGTCGACCGCACCGACGACCCCGTGCGCATGTATCTGCGCGAGATGGGCGCTGTCGAACTGCTGAGCCGCGAGGGTGAGATCGCGATCGCCAAGCGCATCGAGGCGGGCCGCGACACGATGATCCTCGGCCTGTGCGAAAGCCCGCTGACCTTCAACGCGATCATCGAATGGTCGAACGCGCTCAACAACGGCGACATGCAGCTTCGCGAGATCGTCGACCTCGAAGCGATGCTGACCAAGGACCCGGCGCCCGAGAATCTCGAGGACGAGGAAGAGGTCGACGGCGAGATCAGCGAGAAGAACGCCGGCGTCTCGTTCAAGGACGAGGACGAGGTCGAGGAGGAGCCCGAGGCCGACGGCGACGACGAAGAGGGCGGCGCGGCCAAGAAGCGCGAGAATTACGACGACGACGACGAGGACAATACGCTGAGTCTCGCCGCGATGGAGGAATTGCTCAAGCCCGACGCACTCGAAAAGTTCGCCGCGATCACCAAGAGCTTCAAGGCGTTTCAGAAGCTTCAGGAAGCGCGGCTCGACGCACTGTCGGCGGCCGGCGACTTCCCCGCGGCGTCGGAGAAGAAGTATCACAAGCTGCGCGAGGAACTGACCGCGCAGGTCGAAAGCGTGCAGTTCCACGGCACCAAGATCGAATATCTGGTCGACCAGCTCTACAGCTACAACCGGCGCCTGACCGCGCTCGGCGGCCAGATGCTGCGCCTGGCCGAGCGCCACAAGGTGGCGCGCAAGTCGTTCCTCGACCATTATGTCGGGCGCGAGCTCGAGGAGAATTGGCTCGACGAGGTCGGCAAGCTCGACAAGAAATGGGCCGCCTTCGCCGAGAATGAGGCGGTCGCGGTCGATCGTATCCGCACCGAGATTTCGGAGATCGCGCAGGCGGCGGGGATGAGCCTCGTCGAATTCCGCCGCGTCGTGAACATGGTCCAGAAAGGCGAGCGCGAGGCGCGCATCGCCAAGAAGGAAATGGTCGAGGCGAACCTGCGCCTCGTCATCTCGATCGCCAAGAAATACACCAACCGCGGGTTGCAGTTCCTCGACCTGATCCAGGAAGGCAACATCGGGCTGATGAAGGCGGTCGACAAGTTCGAATATCGCCGCGGCTACAAGTTCAGCACCTATGCGACCTGGTGGATCCGCCAGGCGATCACCCGCAGCATCGCCGATCAGGCGCGCACGATCCGCATCCCGGTCCACATGATCGAGACGATCAACAAGCTGGTGCGGTGCAGCCGCCAGTTCCTGCACGAAAGCGGCCGCGAGCCGACGCCGGAGGAAATGGCCGAACGGCTGTCGATGCCGCTCGAAAAGGTCCGCAAGGTGATGAAGATCGCCAAGGAGCCGATCAGCCTCGAAACGCCGATCGGCGACGAGGAGGATTCGCACCTCGGCGATTTCATCGAGGACAAGAACGCCGTGATCCCGGTCGACGCCGCGGTGCAGTCGAACCTCAAGGAAACGGTGACGCGCGTTCTGGCGTCGCTGACCCCGCGTGAGGAGCGGGTTCTGCGTATGCGCTTCGGCATCGGCATGAACACCGACCACACGCTGGAGGAGGTCGGCCAGCAGTTCAGCGTCACCCGCGAACGCATCCGCCAGATCGAGGCGAAGGCGCTGCGCAAGCTCAAGCACCCGTCGCGCAGCCGCAAGATGCGCAGTTTCCTCGACCAGTAAGCGCGCGCGTTCCGGCGGCGGGGCCCGGGCTGAACCGCCCAAGCCCTCTCCTCTTCAGGGGGTGACACATCATCTCGTGTCCCCGCGCAGGCGGGGACCCAGAGCGGCCCGACGCCACCTTGTTGCTATCCGCTCTGGGCCCCCGCCTGCGCGGGAGCACTCGGCTGCTCGATCCGGACCCGAATTCGGATGCCCCCACTCGCGTCGTTGCGAGCGGAGCGAAGCAACCCAGGGCGGTTACCGCCAATGACCATCTTGAATATGTTCGGGAATCATCATTTTCCGGCAAGGAACCGTTCCCCGGCGAAAGCCGGGGTCCACGCGAGGCAATATTACGCCATCTGGACCCCGGCTTTCGCCGGGGAACAGGCCCGAGTATTTGCAGCGGAGAAGCCGCGCGGCAATCCGGAGCGGGCAGTAGCGTCCGGAAAACCCGAATCCCAACGCGGCATAAAGTTTTGCCCCACCGCTATGCTGCACCGCACAAATATTTTGCCGCCACGGTCTTCAAATTTTCATCTTCGCGCCCCAGATAGCGACCCGCCGGATGGATCGGGCTTCATTCGCCATTCATTAGGCACCCATCAAATGGTGATCCTTCCCATTCGTTGGGAATCGATGCATCGAAAAAGGCACCGGATGGCGCATATCAGCCCGAAAACGCCCGAAAACGGAGAGAAAGCCCGAATTGGCACGCCCGTTGCTTTGGAACGGACATGGGTGGGGAACGGCCCACCGCCAGGACGAAAGACGAACAAGATGGAACAGGAAACCACCAATCTCTTCCGCCGCCGCGATACCTTCTTCGGCATCTGCGAGGCCGTGGGCCAGGATTTCGGCTTCAACCCGCTGTACCTGCGGCTCGCCTTCATCGCGCCGCTCTTCTTCTTCCCGGTGCAGACCTTCGCCGCCTATTTCGCGCTGGGGGGCATCGTGCTCGCCTCGCGCCTGATCTTCCCCGCCAGGACCGCGCCCGCGGCGACAGAGGCGGAAACGGAAACGCGCACGCCGCAGACCGAAGAGATGGCCCTCGCGGCTTGAGGGCTTGCGGGGCGGGGCCGCCCCTCTCTGGCCCCGCCCCGCTTCCCCGATCCCGCGGCGTTCCACTGGCGCCGCGGTCCCTGGGGACCGGCAGTTCCCTTGCCTGCCGGTCCCCTTGCTTCTGTCCCGTGCGGGGACAGGCGCGCGGCACTTTGCCGGCGCCTCATAAACGCGACGTTTACGACGATGCTCTAGGACTGGCCTTCGCATATCCAACGGCGCGACCCGACCATCGCGCCCCAGAGAGGATGAGACGTTGAGCCAGTCGCCCCAGCAAAAGCTGCCGACGCGCGGTATCGCCGAACTGCTCGATTCGCTGGTCGCGAGCGAGGGAACGGGCGCGCATCCGCATGTCCGGTCCGGCCGCCTCAGCCAGGGCGGCGACGCGATGCGCAACCTGGCCGATGCGGTCCATTTCCTGTGCCTGCTGCACGGGCGCCACCCCGGGGTGGTCGACAGCGCGGCGCGCAAGGCGGTCGATCCGGCATCGCGCGCCTGGATGGAGGAGGCCGCGCAGGCCTTCGCCGACGAGCGCGCCTTCCTGTCGCAGGTCGCCGCCGCCGCCGGCCCGGTGCCGAGCACGCCGGGGCAGGACCAGTGCGAGGCCGCGGTCGCGGCCCAGTGCAAGGCGCTCGATATGCTCGCCGAATCGGACCGCCACGGCTGCGCGGTCGGCGCCGCGATCGCGCTGGCGCTCGACTGGCGCACGATCCGCGTCCTGCTCGACATCAGCGCGCAGCGGCTCGACCTGTCGCCGCCAGGCTGCGCGCTGCCCGACCTGCCGGGCACCGCGCGCCTCGCGGGCGCGATCGCCCAGACCCCGGCAATAGAGCGCGCGCTCACCTTCGGCGCCCAGCAGCTGCTCGCGCAGCACAGCGGCCTGTGGGACCTGCTCGCCGCCCGCGCTGCCGCGCGCACGCATTCCTGAAACGGGATATCCGGACTCGTCATTGCGAGCGGCGAAGCCGCGCGGCAATCCAGAGCGGGCGTGGACCGCGCTAGGGTCAGGACCCAAAGCCATCCCCATGACGGCGCCACTGCAAAGGCTGGGGACGCTGGCAGCCGCGCACGACATCACCGCATGGCCGGGCGGCGACGTGCCTGCTTGCACCCCTCCCCCGCCCCCGCTATGCCCAACGCGAGTTGACGTTCACGTTAAGGGAAAGGCAGCGAGCCGATGCGTTTCGAAGGTACCAGCGCCTATATCGCGACCCAGGATCTGAAGATCGCGGTCAACGCCGCGACAATGCTGCGCCGTCCGCTGCTCGTGAAGGGCGAGCCGGGCACCGGCAAGACCGTGCTCGCGGAAGAGATCGCCAAGGCCTTCGACGCCCCGCTCATCACCTGGAACGTCAAGTCGACGACGAAGGCGCAGCAGGGCCTCTACGAATATGACGCGGTCGCGCGCCTGCGCGACGGCCAGCTCGGCGAGGAGCGCGTCCACGACATCCGCAACTATATCCGCAAGGGCAAATTGTGGGAGGCCTTCACCAGCCCCAAACTGCCCGTGCTGCTGATCGACGAGATCGACAAGGCCGACATCGAATTCCCGAACGACCTGCTTCAGGAACTCGATCGCATGGCGTTCCACGTCTACGAGACCGACGAGACGATCACCGCCCGGGAACGCCCGATCGTCGTCATCACCTCGAACAACGAGAAGGAACTGCCCGACGCCTTCCTGCGCCGCTGCTTCTTCCACTACATCAAATTTCCCGACCGCGACACGATGGCGGAGATCGTCGAGGTCCACTTTCCCGGCATCCAGAAGACGCTGGTCAGCCGCGCGATGGACATCTTCTACGACGTGCGCGACGTGCCGGGGCTCAAGAAAAAGCCGTCGACCAGCGAGCTCATCGACTGGCTCAAGCTGCTGCTGGCCGAGGAAATGCCGCTGGAGGTGCTTCAGAACCGCGACGTCGGCAAGGCGATCCCGCCGCTGCACGGTGCGCTGCTCAAGAACGAGCAGGACGTGATGCTGTTCGAAAAGCTCGCCTTCATGGCCCGCCGCCAGGGCAGTTGAACGTCATCCCGGCGAAAGCCGGGATCGCTCGCTCTCCGGAGCCGCGCCTGTGGGGACCACGGCTTTCGCCGGGTTGACGAAATCTACAGCTGATACGCGACCTCGACGTCGCCCCAGCGGCGCCCGCCGATCACCACCGGCATATAGACGTTGCGCACGGTCACATAATTGGTGCCGTCGCCCTCCTGCCGATAGACCGCCATGAAGAAGGGCGCGTCGCTGCGCTTCGCCGCGGCGTCGATCGCGTCGAGCAGGATGCGCCCGTTGCGGCAGTGCGCGGTGTCATGTTCGAGGTCGCCGGTCGGCGCGCGCGAACAGGCGCTGATGTGCGTCGGCAGAAATCCGTTCATGTCGCCCGCCGACGACATCTTCACCTCAGGATGCTCGGCGACGATGCGGTCGAACAGCGGCCGCCAGTTGGCGTCGGCCCAGTCGCTCAGCGTCGTGCGAAAGCGTTCGGGATTGGAATGCGGCACCCGCACATAGTCGGTGTCGAAAAGCTGCTCCATCGTCAGCGTCCCGGCCGCTAGCCCGCGTTCGGCGATGGCGACGAATTCGTCGCGCACCCGCGCCGCCAGCTCGACCACCGCCGAATCGCGGGGGGACACGCCGGCCGAGATCACCGCGTTGAACATGCGGTTCGACACCTGCTCCATCGTCAGGATCGAATCGCGCGTCGCGCCCAGCGTCGCGCCATTCTCGCGCACCGACGCGACGACGCCGTCGAGCGCCTCGCGCACCTTGGCGCCGTTGGCATGCACCATCGCGCTCGACTGTGCGATGCGGTCGCTCTGATCGTCGAGCAGCGCGACGAGATGCGTCGCGTCGTGCAGCGCGTCGGTGATCGTCTCGAACTGCGCCTCGGCGCGGCTCGACTGTTCGACCCCCGACTGGATTTCGGCGACGAGCCCGCCCGCCTCGGCCGCGAGGCTGCCGATCGAGCGGCGGATCTCGTCGGTGGCGCCGCGCGTGTTCTGCGCCAGCTTCTTCACCTCGGCGGCGACGACCGCGAAGGTGCGCCCGGCATCGCCCGCGCGCTCGGCCTCGATCGCCGCGTTGAGCGCGAGCATGTTGGTGGTCTTGGCGATCGATTCGATCGACTGGCTGACCTGCTGGACCTGCTCCATCACCGCCGCGAAATTGGTGACATGCGTGCCGAGCCGCGCGACGAGGTCGATCACGGCGCGAAACTCGGTCACCGCCGAATTGACCCGTTCGGCCCCGGCGTCGAGTTGTTCGCACGCCCGCGCCGACAGCAGCTTCGCCTCGTCGGTCGAATCGGCGATCTGGCGCTGGTCGGCCTCGAGGCTGACGACATATTGTTCGAGCCGGCCCAGTTCGGCGATCTGGCGATCCATCTGGTCGGTGGTGCGCTTGATGCGCCCGGCCGCCTCGCTGCATCCGACGGCCAGCTCGCCGCAATCGCTCGCGACCGACTGGTCGAGGATCGGCCGGGCCGGATTGATCGGATCGAATGTCATTACGCACTCACGTCCCTGAATGATCGCGCAACCATGCCGGACATTGGTTAACGCGGCGTCAATGGATCGGAAGCGGAACCGACCGCGAACATCGGGTTCGGGCATCCGCGGCCTCCTTGAAGCCACAAAAGCCTCGATTTCGCACCCGACATGCGGGGCTTTTGTGGCTTCAAGCGACCGGCCCTCCGACGCACCGCCGCGCATCGCGCGTGAAGTCGCGCGGTTTTCCACCGCTTTCCTTTCCCTCCCGCCCTTGCTTTCCGTAAACGTAAAGTGATTGCGCCCGCCGCCCCGACAGGATAATCCTGCCCCATGTTTTTCGGCTTTCTCGACGAGCTTCGCGCCGCGGGCATTCCCGCCAGCCTGAAAGAGCATCTGTTGCTGCTGGAGGCGCTCGACCGCGAGGTGATCGACCGCACCCCCGAGCAATTCTATTATCTCTCGCGCGCCATCTACGTGAAGGACGAGGGGCTGCTCGACCGCTTCGACCAGGTGTTCAACAAGGTCTTCAAGGGCCTGCTCACCGACTACGGCCAGACCCCCGTCGACGTTCCCGAGGACTGGCTGAAAGCGGTCGCCGAGAAATATCTGACGCCCGAGGAGATGGAGGCGATCAAGTCGCTCGGCTCGTGGGACGAGATCATGGAGACGCTGAAGAAGCGGCTCGAGGAACAGCAGAAGCGCCACCAGGGCGGCAACAAGTGGATCGGCACCGGCGGCACATCACCCTATGGCAATTCGGGCTACAACCCGGAAGGTGTGCGGATCGGCGGCGAGAGCAAGCACAAGCGCGCGCTGAAGGTCTGGGAAAAGCGCGAGTTCCAGAATCTCGACAACACCAAGGAACTCGGCACCCGCAACATCAAGATCGCGCTTCGCCGCCTGCGCAAATTCGCGCGAGAGGGCGCGGCGGACGAGCTCGACATTCCGGGCACGATCGACGGCACCGCGCGGCAGGGCTGGCTCGACATCAAGATGCGGCCGGAACGGCGCAACGCGGTCAAGCTGCTGCTGTTCCTCGACATCGGCGGGTCGATGGACCCGTTCATCAAGCTGTGCGAGGAATTGTTCAGCGCGGCGACGAGCGAATTCAAGAATCTCGAATTCTTCTATTTCCACAACTGCCCCTATGAGGGCGTGTGGAAGGACAACAAGCGCCGCTGGTCCGAACGCACCCAAATGTGGGACATCCTCCACAAATACGGCCACGACTACAAGCTGGTGTTCGTCGGCGACGCGTCGATGAGCGCCTATGAAATCAGCCATCCGGGCGGCAGCGTCGAACATTTCAACGAGGAAGCGGGCGCTGTGTGGCTGCAACGGATGACGAACGTCTATCCCGCCGCGGTGTGGCTGAACCCGGTGCCCGAGGCGCACTGGGGCTACACCCAGTCGATCAAGATGATCAAGCAGCTGATGAACGACCGCATGTATCCGCTGACGCTGGCAGGCCTCGACGACGCGATGCGCGAGTTGACACGCAAGCATTGACGAAGCACCCGAGCGGTTTCGCCGTGACGCGGCCGGGCCGATCCCCTAGTCCCGTTCGTGTCGAGCGAAGTCGAGACACCCCGCAGGCGAGCGCCGCCGATGGGCATCTCGACTTCGCTCGATGCGAACGGATTCCCTGAGTCCTTGTCCCGGACGCCTCCATGCTCGACCTCCCCCTCGTCGTCATCCTCCTGCTCACCGGCTTCATCAACCTGATCGGCGCGCTCGCCTATGCGGCACGGATCGCGGGGGTGCGGACGGGACGGATCGCCATGTCCTTCGCGCTGTTCAACATCCTCCTGCTCTTTTCGCGAACCTCGAACAGCTTTCTCGGCCCCTTCCTCGCCAAGCGGATCGAGACGCGCATCCACGACGGCACCGGCGCCTCGCTCTTCCTCGACATGCAGTTGGTCCTCGCCGCGGCAAGCATCGCGACGCTGGCCGGCATCCTGCTCGTCCCCACCGGCCAGCGCCTGTTCGCCGCGGCGATCGGCTGGTATCAGGACAACCGCTCGACGACGAAGCTCGCGCTCAAGGCCGCCAGCCCCGCCGGGCTGCGCACGCTCCGCCGGTCGTTTCGCCTTCCGGGCCTTGTGCATCTCAAGGGCTGGCACATGCCGCAGGGGATCGGCTGGGGCGTACTGGTCGCCAATTGCCTCGCGCAATCGCTGCTCGCCGTCGGCGTCGTCGCCTCGCTCTATGCCGGCTATCTCGCCCCCGAATTTCGCGTCACGGCCTCGCAGCTTTCGGCGCTGATCAACGGTTTCGCGACGATCCTGCTTTTCGCCTTCATCGACCCGCAGCTTTCGGTGATGACCGACGACGCCGTCGAGGGCAGCGTCGGAGAGGCCGACTTCCGCCGCGCCATCGCGCTCATCTCGCTCAGCCGGCTGGCGGGAACGGTGCTGGCGCAGGCGCTGCTGCTGCCCGCCGCGCTGCTGATCGCGCTCGTCGCCGTCCATGTCTGAACCGCGCCGCGCGCACAGCCGTTTCCACCGGGTCCGCCTCCGCCTCGAGGCGATGGCGGTCGTGCCGGGGCCGCGCGGCTGGTTCCTCGAATTCCTCGTCTTCGGTTTCAAGCAGGGCTGGGCCTGCCTGTTCGGCGGCCTGATGCTGGCGCTGCTGCTCGGCACGCATCTGTTCTGGCCCGAAGGCGCGCCGGTCCACCGCTATGACGCAATCACCGTCGGCGCGGTGCTGATCCAGCTCTCGATGCTCGCCTTCCGGCTCGAAACGCCGCGCGAGGCCGTGGTCATCCTGCTCTTCCACATCGTCGGCACGGTAATGGAATTGTTCAAGACCGCCGCCGGTTCGTGGCAATATCCCGAAGCGAGCCTGCTCCATATCGGCGCGGTGCCGCTCTTCTCGGGCTTCATGTATGCGGCGGTCGGCAGCTATATCGCGCGCGTCTGGCGCATCTTCGATTTCCGCTACACGCGCTATCCGCCCGCAGGGGCGACATGGGCGCTCGCCGCGGCGATCTACGTCAATTTCTTCGCGCACCATTGGCTGCCCGACATCCGCTGGCTGCTGTTCGCGGCGACCGGGCTGCTCTTCGGGCGCTGTCAGGTGTGGTTCCGCCCGCTGCACGTCCATCGCCGCATGCCGCTGCTCGTCGGCTGGGGTCTCGTCGCGCTCTTCATCTGGTTCGCGGAGAATATCGGCACCTTCGCGCGCGCCTGGACCTATCCCAGCCAGAAGGACGGCTGGCACATGGTCGGGGTCGAAAAGTTGGGGAGCTGGTACCTGCTGATGATCATCAGCTTCGTGCTGGTGAGTCTGGTGCAGCGGCCGAGTAAGCCCGATGCCATCATCCTGACCCGTTCGCCCTGAGCTTGTTCAGCCGAACGGCCTATCGATCGAAGGCGGCGGTTCGCTGAACCACTCCGGTCCGCCATCGGTCATGTGGAAGCAATCCTCCAGCCGGATACCGAACTCACCGGGGATGTAGATACCCGGCTCGTTCGAGAAGCACATGCCGGCGGCGAGCGGTGTCGTCTCGCCGCGCACCAGATTGACCGGCTCGTGACCGTCGAGGCCGATGCCGTGCCCGGTGCGGTGCGAGGTGCCGGGCAGCTTGTAGCCGGGACCATAGCCCAGGCTTTCGTAATAGGCGCGCACCGCATCGTCGACCGCGCCCGCCGGCGCGCCGATCCGCGCGGCGGCAAAAGCGACGTCCTGCCCCTTGCGCATCTGGTCCCACACCTGCCGCTGGCGCGGGCTCGCCTTGCCGAAAACGAAGCTGCGCGAAATGTCGGACTGATAGCCGTGAACGGTCGCGCCACAGTCCATCAGCACCACCTCGCCCGGCCGCACCGCCTGCGGCTTGCCGCTGCCGTGCGGATAGGCGCTCGCCTCGCCGAGCAGGATCAAATTGAACTCGCCGCGTCCGCCCAGCGCTTTCGTCGCCGCGCCCATGATCGCATCGATGTCGGCGGGCGTCATCCCCGCCTCGATACGCGGCGCGGTGTGGCGATAGGCGGCAATGGTGATGTCGGACGCGAGTCGCATCAGCGCGATTTCGGCCGCCGACTTGATCATGCGGCAACCCCGCACGACGGGCGCGCCGTTGACCACCGTAACGTCCGGCATCGCTTTCTGAAGCCCGTCGACCGCGAAGAAGCGCACCGTTTCCTCGACGCCGACCCGCCCCTTCGCCAGACCGCGCTTGCCGAGCCAGTTCGCCACCGCGGCGAGCGGATTCTCGTCCTCGTTCCACGTCAGCACCTCGGCCGCGACACCCAGGCTCTCGCGCACCGACGGCTCCTCGAAGAAGGGGGTGACGATCGCCACCTCGCCTTCGCGCGTCAGCACGGCGGCGGTCAGCCGCTCGCTGCGCCACCATTCGACGCCGGTGAAATAGATGAGGCTCGATCCCGGCTCGATCAGCAGCGCATCCATGTCGTGCGCCCGCAGCAATCCGGCCGCCTTGGCGATCCGCGCCTTGCGCTCTTCAGCGCCGATCGGCACCGCCCTCGCCGCCAGGTCGGGAAGGCCTGCCGCGTCGGCGGCGATGACAGGAGCGGGCAAGGCCGCCGCCAGTCCGCCGAGCGCCGCGGTGCCCAGAAATTGCCGTCGCTGCATCGTCATTCCCCTCGCCTTTCAGTAAAGAAGCAGGCCCGCGATCGCCTCGCGCCACGCTGCCTCGTCGGGCAGCGCCAGCGCGTCGAGGTCGCCCGGCGCCGCGCCTGCATCATCGACCCATTCGCGCAGCAACGGCGACCCGTTGATCACGTCGATCGCCAGCACGTCGTCGGTATATTCATATCGGAAATCCTTGCCGCGCCAGATCGGATAGTCCGGCCACAGCGAACGGATCGCCTTGAACGCCAGCGCCTGCACGCGCCACGGGCGAAAGGCGGCGGGGTCGTACCACGGCCCGTCGGCATGGATATGCACCCCGCCGCACAGGGCGCCGACATGCTTGTGAAAGGTCGGCTGGAACCAGATATCGCGCAGCTTGCAGCCCCCCAGCCATTGCGGCGCAATCCGCCGCATCTCGGCGATCAGCGCCCGCGCGTCGATGTCGGGGGCACCGAACAGTTCGAGCGGCCGCGTCGTCCCGCGCCCCTCGCTCAGCGTCGCGCCCTCGACCATCACCGTGCCGGCATAGGCGCGCGCCATATTGACGTTGGGCGCATTGGGGCTGGGGTTGATCCAGACGCGCTCCGCGGGCCAGCCGAAGCTTGGGCTATCGGGTTCCCAGCCCTCCATCCCGATCACGCGATAATCGACGTCGAGCCCGAAATGGCGGATGAACCAATGCCCCATCTCGCCCATCGTCAGCCCGTGCCGCATCGCCATCGGGCCGGCGCCGACGAAGCTTTCCCAGCCGCTGCGCAGCAGCGTCCCCTCGACCGGGCGGCCCGCCGGGTTCGGCCGGTCGAGCACCCAGACGGCCTTGCCGTGCGCGGCCGCGGCCTCCAGCACATAGAGCAGCGTCGTGATGAAGGTGTAGATCCGGCAGCCGAGGTCCTGCAGGTCGACCAGCAGCACGTCGAAGGTCTGCATCGACTGGCCGGTCGGCCGCCGCACCTCGCCATAGAGACTGAAGCAGGGCACGCCATGGACCGGATCGGTGAAGTCGGGCGACTCCATCATATTGTCCTGCAGGTCGCCGCGCACGCCGTGCTGCGGCCCGAAGACAGCGCTGATGGTCACCCCCGCCGCGACCAGCGCGTCGAGGCTGTGGACGAGGTCGGCCGTCACCGACGCAGGATGGGCGAGCAGCGCGACGCGCCGCCCTTCGAGCGGCCTGCGCAGCGCGGGGTCGGCGAGCAGGCGGTCGATGCCGAACTGGATGGTCATGGCCGTTCGGGTGCCCCAAGCGTCAGGCGAAAGCAATCGGGATGATGGAAGTCGGGTTTCCCCGGCGGATGCGCGAGCGCCCAATAGCTTCGGGTGCCGTCCAGTTCCTCGACGACGGCGGACAGGCCCAGCCGGCTGCCGCGCTCGGGATAGATGCCGGGTTCGACGCGCAGCGCATAGAGCGCATGCCCCCGCTCGCTCGTCATGTCCCAGGGGGCCAGGTCGTCGGATTTGAACAGCGAGCGATAGTCGTCGAACTGATAGCAGGCCCAGCGACCGTCGGGGGCATAGTTGAACTCGGTATAGTCGGGCTGCCCTTCCTCGCTCAGAAAGGCCTCGAAACAGCTGCTCTGCCAAAGGCCGTCGGTCGCGGTATCGGCGATGACGAGTTGTGCGTCGCCCTGCGGCAGCGCCAGCGCGTCGACATCGCCTTCGATCCCGAAGCGCAGCGCGAAGCCTTCGTCGAAAGACAGCGACACCTCCACCCACACGGCGCGCGCGGCGCGCGCCGGCGTGTCGGGATGACAGATCAGGTCCTTCCGGATGCTATCCAAACCGCAAACCCCATGCTAAGCGCGCCCGCGCCATGACCACCTACAAATCCGACCTGCTGCGCCTGCTCGACGAGCGAGGCTATATCCACCAGATGACCGACGCGGAAGGGCTCGACGCCCTCGCGGCGAAGCAGGTCGTCCCGGCCTATATCGGTTTCGACGCGACCGCGCCCTCGCTCCATGTCGGCAGCCTCGTCCAGATCATGATGCTGCGCCGTCTGCAACAGACGGGGCACAAGCCGATCGTGCTGATGGGCGGCGGAACGACGCGGATCGGCGACCCGACCGGGCGCGACGAGAGCCGCAAGATGCTGTCCGACGCGACGATCGAGGCGAATATCGCCTCGATCTTCAGCATCTTCCAGCAATATCTGACCTTTGGCGACGGTCCGACCGACGCGGTGATGGTCAACAACGCCGACTGGCTCGGCAAGCTCGGTTATATCGAGTTGCTGCAAGAGGTCGGCACCCATTTCACGATCAACCGCATGCTGACCTTCGATTCGGTGAAGCTGCGGCTCGAACGCGAACAGCCGATGACCTTCCTCGAATTCAACTACATGATCCTGCAGGGCTATGATTTCCGCTATCTGTCGCGCGAGATGGGCGTGCGGCTCCAGATGGGCGGGTCCGACCAGTGGGGCAACATCGTCAACGGCATGGAACTGGGCCGCCGTATGGACGGCACTGAATTGTTCGGGCTGACGACGCCGCTGCTGACCACCGCGGCGGGCGCGAAGATGGGCAAGACTGCCGCCGGCGCGGTGTGGCTCAATCCCGCGCAATTGTCCCATTTCGACTATTGGCAATATTGGCGCAACTGCGACGACCGCGACGTCGGCCGCTTCCTGCGCCTGTTCACCGACCTGCCGCTGGACGAGATCGCGCGACTCGAAGCACTCGAAGGCGCCGACATCAACGAGGCGAAGAAGATATTGGCGAACGAGGCGACCGCGCTGTGCCGCGGCGCCGACGCGGCAAGGACCGCGGCCGAGACCGCCGCGCAGACCTTTGAAAAAGGGCATATCGGCGGCGATCTGCCGCGCGTCGCGGCCCCGGCGGAGGGAATCGGCATCCTCAATGCGCTGCGCGATCTGGGCTTTACCGCATCGAACAAGGAAGCGCGCCGCAAGCTGGAGGAAGGCGCTGTGAAGGTCGACGGCGCGGTGATCCGCGACCCCCATCACCTGATCGTGCCGGGCGATGCGGAGGTTCCGGTGAGCCTCGGCAGCAAGAAGCACGGGCTGGTGACCCGCTGAACGGGGTTGCCGGGAACGAAGCAACAGCGTTTACCGTTTCTTCAGCAATCGGACCGATTCTATTCGGTCAGACCAGCAAGGCTTTTTGGTATGCGCAAGATCGACACGAACAAGGCCCATTATGTCGGGCTCGACCAGCGGATCGCGCCGCGCAGCGACGTCTATTGCCGCCTGCCCTTCGTGCTGCCCGACGGGCGGCAGGAAATGTGCACCTGCGTCAACATCAGCGCCGACGGCCTGCTGATGCGCTATGAGCGCAGGCTCGAGCCCGGCGACCTCGTCGTGTTCCGCATGCCGATCATCGGTCGCACCGCCGCCAAGGTCATCTGGTCGCTGGGCGGCAAGACCGGCGTCCAGTTCGAAAAGTCGATCGTGGCGGAGGATTATCTGCCGATGCTGCGCGCCATGGGTGCCCGCGGCGACGTCAACTAAGGTCGACACGCGCGACGTTACGCCGCCATCCGCAATATCTCCAGCACATCGTCCTGCGATTCGATCGGCCGCGGGTTCGACCGCAGCCAAAGGTCATGCATCGCATAGCGGGCGACGGCGCCGAACTGGTCCTCGCCGACGCCCACCTCCGCCAGCGTGCGCGGCATGCCGAGCCCGCGGACGAAGGCGTCGAGCGCCGCCGAAGCCGTGGCATGGCCGCCGCCCAGGCATTGCAGGATGCGGCGCTGCCTGCTCGCGTCATCCTGGGCGTTCCAGGCCAACACGACAGGCGACAGGATGCACGAGGTATAGCCGTGCGGCACCCCGCAGGTCCCGCCGAGGACATGACCGATCGCATGGCTCGCCCCCATCGGGACACCGGCGAGCACCGGCATCATCGCCTGCCACGCGCCGATCTGGCACTTCAGCCGCCCTTCGAGATCGCGCGCGTCGGCCTTGGCCCGCCGCAGCCCCTCGACGAGCAGCCGCAGCGCGCTGTCGGCGAGCCCGTCGGCATAATCGTTCGACCGGAACGAGGCGAGCGTCTCGATACAATGGTCGACCGCACGCACCCCGGTCGAAAGCCAGACCCATTCGGGCGTGTGGACGGTCAGCGCCGGGTCGAGGACGATCGCGATCGGGACCATCGCCGGATGGCCATAGCCCTGCTTGTGCCGCGTCGCTTCGTCGGTGGCGCCCGAACGCGGGTTGAATTCGCCGCCCGACAGCGTCGTCGGCACGCAGATGACGCGAACGTCGGGCCCTTCGGTGAGCGGATTCACCGCGCGGCCCTGGTCGTCGACGCGCGTGCGCAACGGCTCGAAATCCTCGACACGGCGCACCCCATGCCTGAGCGCCAGCGCGACGATCTTGGTCGCGTCGGTCACCGATCCGCCGCCGACCGACACGATCAGGTCGGCCCGTGCTGCGCGCGCCGCTTCGACCGCGCGCAGCACATCCGAGCGCGGCGCGTGCGGCGCGATGCCGTCGAAGGTCGCCGCGTGCCGGTCGCCGAGCGCGCTCTCGATCCGCGCCACGGCGTCGGTCTGTTTGCGAAGCGAGGTCGAGACGATCAGCAGCACCCGCCGCGCGCCCATCGCCTCCGCCTGCTCGCGGAGCGCTTCTCCCGCCGGTCGCCCGAAAACGACGCGCTTCGTTTCGGTGAAGGTCACTTCGCCCGACGACAGTTGCACTGCAGTTCCTCCATCTTCGCTCATCAGATGGTTAGGATACAAAGTATTTCCGCTCCAGCCAATGGGCGGGGAGTCGGTCAGCCGCTGCGCAGGAGCGGCACCGCCGCGTCGCGCTCGAACAGATAGAGGCACAGGCGCACCGCCTCGCCGCGCGGGCCGTCCATGCCGCCGTCGCGTTCGACGAACAGGCGCGCGTCGTCGTGCGCGACGGGAAGCAGGCGCACCAGTTGCTCGGGTGTCGCAAGGCGATAGTCGGCGTCGCCCGACTGCTTGAGCCCGAGCAGTTCGCCGCCGCCGCGCAGTTCCAGATCGCGCTCGGCGATCACGAAGCCGTCGTTCGTCTCGCGCATCAGTGCGAGGCGCTCGCGCGCCGTCTCCGACAGATTCTGGGAGCGCAGCAGAAGGCACACCGATTTCGCGGTCCCGCGCCCGACACGCCCACGAAGCTGGTGGAGCTGCGCGAGGCCGAAGCGATCGGCGTGCTCGACGATCATCAGGCTCGCCGCTGGGACGTTGACGCCGACCTCGATCACCGTCGTCGCGACGAGGACGCCGATCTCGCCCGCTTCGAAGCGCGCCATCACCGCATCCTTGTCGGGCCCCTTCATCCGTCCGTGGACGAGCCCGACCGCGTCGGCGCCGAAGCGTTCGCGCAGCAACGCCGCGCGATCCTCTGCCGCCGCGAGTTCGCTCGCCTCGCTCTCCGCAACCAACGGGCAGACCCAATAGGCCTGCGCGCCGCTCGCCAGATGGCGCCCGAGCCCGTCAACCACCTCATCGAGCCGGTCGACCGACACGACGCGCGTGTCGACCGGCGTGCGCCCCGGGGGCATCTCGTCGAGCCGCGACACCTCCATCTCGCCATGATTGGCGAGCAGCAGCGTGCGCGGGATCGGCGTCGCGGTCATCACCAGCAGGTGCGGCGGCCGCGCGCCCTTGTCGGTCAGCATCAGCCGCTGCGCAACACCGAAGCGATGCTGTTCGTCGACGACGACCAGCGCCAGGTCGCGGTAGCCGACCGCCTGCTGGAAGATCGCGTGGGTGCCGACGAGGATATCGATGCTGCCGTCGGCGAGGCCCATCAGCGTCGATTCGCGCACCTTGCCCTTGTCGCGCCCGGTCAGGATCGCGAGGTTGACCGGCAGGCTCGCGAGCATCTGCTGCAAGGTCGCATGATGCTGGCGTGCCAATATCTCGGTCGGCGCGAGCAACGCCGCCTGCGTCCCCGCCTCGACCGCCGTCAGCATCGCGCGCAGTGCCACCAGCGTCTTGCCCGACCCGACGTCGCCCTGCAGCATCCGCAGCATCGGCACGTCCTGTGCCATGTCGCCCGCGATCTCGCGCCCGACGCGCTCCTGCGCGCCGGTGAGGCCGAAGGGCAGCTTCAGCGCCCCGGTCAGCCGCCCGTCGCCGGCGATCGACCGGCCCTTGCGGTTGCGCAGCCCCTGCCGGATCAGCATCAGCGCGACCTGGCTCGCGAAAATCTCGTCATAGGCCAGCCGGTCGCGCGCCGCCTCGTCGCGCGGGCCGGCATGCGCGCGCGCCAGCGCCTCACGCCAGGCCGGCCAGCCCCGGCCGGCCAGCAGCGGTGCGTCGATCCATTCGGCGAGTTCGGGCCTCCGGTCGAGCGCCACCTCGGCAAGCTGCGACAGCCGCGCGTTGGTCAGCCCCTCGGTGAGCGGATAGACGGGCTCATGCTCCGCGATGGCGGTTTCGTCCCCCAGCTCGGCGACATGATCGGGGTGCACGATCTGGCGCATGTCGCCATAGAGGTCGAGCCGGCCCGACACGCGGCGCTTTTCCCCCAGCGGGAACAGCTTGCGCGCGAGGCCGGAGGTGCGTCCGAAATAGACGAGCCGCACATGATCGCCCGCGCCATCGACGGCCTCGACACCGAAGGGTGCGCGCGGAGAGCGGCCGGAACGATAGTCCTGCGCGGTCAGATCGACGATGATCGTCTGCCCCGGCTGCGCCTGGTCGAGCCGTTCGACCGGAATACGCGAGATGAGGCCGGTCGGCAGATGGAACAGCACATCGACGACGCGCTCCAGCCCGAGCCGCGCCAGCGGTTTGGCGAGCTGCGGCCCGACGCCCTTGAGGTCGGTCAGCGCGGCAAAGAGCGGGTTGAGGATTTCGGGTCGCATGGCTAGAGCGTGTCTAGCCTCGTCTTTCCGTTCGTGTCGAGCGAAGGAAAGCCGGCCCCTCTTCCGTTTGTGCTGAGCTTGTCGAAGCACCGTCCTTATTTTCCGGCGGCGCAAAGAAAGAACAGCCCTTCGACAAGCTCAGGGCGAACGGTGAGCGGATACGATGCCCGTTTCCGCTTCATCGCTCGCGCGATTAAAAGGCCCGCCATGCAAGACCGCCTGAAACGCCTGAGATTCCGCGCCTGGCACCGCGGCACGCGCGAGGCCGACTATATGATCGGCGGCTTCTTCGACCGCTATTCGCCCGGCTGGGACGAGGCGGAGGTCGAGTGGTTCGAGGCTGTCGTCGAAGAGGACGACGTCGATATCATGGCGTGGGCGCTCGGCACCGGCCATCCGCCCGCGCACCTCGACCGACCCGCATGGATCGCGGCGATGCGCCGGCTGGATTATATCCCGCTGCCATGACCCGGACCGCCGCCGACATCTTCGCCGCCATCGGGTCGGCGTCGGCGCCCCTGACGCTGGCGCGCGCCGCCGACGGATTCCTGCCGCTACTGCTCGCCGATCTGGCGCGGGCGAGCGACAAGAGGCTGCTTTACGTCGCGACCGACGATGCGGCGATGCAGGCGATCGCCGACGCCGCGCCCTTCTTCGCGCCCGACCTGGTCGTCCACCGCTTTCCGGCGTGGGACTGCCTGCCTTATGACCGCGCCGGGCCGTCGATGCGCGTCAGCGCCGACCGGCTGGCGACGCTGTCGGCACTACAGGCGCCCCCCAGGCGCGGCGAGCTGATCCTGACCACCGTCGCCGCGATCACCCAGCGCACGCTGACCCCGTTCCGTATCCGCCAGCTCGCGACGACGCTCGCGGCCGGACAGCGGATCGACCGCGACGCGCTCGCCGAACTGCTGGTCGCCAGCGGCTTCAACCGCGTCGATACCGTCACCGACCAGGGCGAGTTCGCGGTGCGCGGCGGCATCGTCGACCTGTTCCCGGCGGGCGAGGATGCCGGATTGCGCGTCGATTTCTTCGGCGACGAGATCGAGAGCATCCGCCGCTTCGACCCCGCCGACCAGCGCAGCCTGGGCCCCGCCAAGGCGCTGCAACTGCTCCCGGCCGCTGAAACCCTGCTCGACGAGGCAACGATCAAGCGCTTCCGCACCCGCTATCGCGAGATATTCGGGGCGCAGGCGACCGGCGACCCGCTCTATCAGGCGGTGAGCGAGGGGCGGCGGCAGGCGGGAATGGATCATTGGCTGCCGCTGTTCGAGGAACGGCTGGCGACGCTGTTCGATCATATCGACCCGGCGACCCCGGTGCTGCGCGGCCACCGCACCGATGCGACAGCCGAGACGCGCTTCGACGCGATCCGCGACTATCACGCGAACCGCGTCGCCGCCGAGCAGGAGCAGGCGGGCAGCTATCGCCCGCTCGCCCCCGAAGCGCTCTACTTGACCGAGGCCGAGTGGACCGAGGCGGAGGCGGCGCGCCCTATCCATGTCGTCACCCCGTTCGCCATTCCCGAGGCACCGACGGTTCTCGACCTCGAAAGCTTCGCGGCGCGCGATTTCACGCCCGAGCGCACCGCCGACCTCAATGTCTACGACAAGGTGGCCGACCATCTGTCCGACGAACGGCGCAGAGGGCGGCGGACGATTATCGCCAGCTATTCGGCAGGCGCGCGGGATCGGCTGGCGGGGCTGCTCAAAGAGCATGGCGTCAGCGGGCTGGCGCAGGTCGATACGTGGCAGGAAGCGCTGGGTTCAACGTCCGTTCGTGTCGAGCGAAGTCGAGACACCCCGCGGGATAGCGCCACGCCGAGAGGCGTCTCGACTTCGCTCGACGCGAACGGGTTGGGAACGAATAATCCGGGGACAGACACCGTCGCCCTGATCGTGCTGCCCCTCGACCACGGCTTCGCGACCGACGCGATCAGCCTGCTGACCGAACAGGACATCCTCGGCGAGCGACTGGTCCGGCGGCAGAAGCGGCGCAAGAGCGCCGACGCCTTCCTTGCCGAACTGGCGACGCTCAGCGTCGGCGATCTCGTCGTCCACCTCGATCATGGCATCGGCCGCTACGAGGGGCTGACCTCGATCCCGGTCGGGAACAGCCCGCACGACTGCGTCGCGCTGACCTATGCGGGAGGCGACAAGCTTTACGTGCCGGTCGAGAATCTCGACGTCCTGTCGCGCTACGGCGGCGAGAGCGAGGGGGTCGCGCTCGACAGGCTGGGCGGCGAAGCGTGGCAGCGGCGCAAGGCGCGGATGAAGGAGCGCATCCGCGAGATCGCGGGCGAACTGCTCGCGACCGCGGCGCAGCGCGCGCTGCGGTCGGGCGAAATGCTGGCGCAGGATGCCGCCTACCCCGCCTTCGCAGACCGCTTCCCCTATCAGGAAACCGACGACCAGGACCGCGCGATCGGTGACGTGCTCGCCGACATGGCATCGGGGCGGCCGATGGACCGGCTGGTGTGCGGCGACGTCGGCTTCGGCAAGACCGAAGTGGCGCTGCGCGCCGCCTTCGTCGCGGCGATGGCGGGGGTGCAGGTCGCGGTCGTCTGCCCGACCACCCTGCTCGCGCGGCAGCACTACAGCAATTTCGTCGAGCGCTTCAAAGGCTTCCCGATCAACATCGGCCGTCTGTCGCGGCTGGTTCCGGCGGCCGAGGCCGCCAAGACGCGCGACGGGCTGGCGAGCGGGCAGATCGACATCGTGGTCGGCACCCATGCGGTCTTTGCGAAGGCGGTCGAGTTCCAGCGCCTCGGCCTCGTCGTCGTCGACGAGGAACAGCGCTTCGGCGTCGTCCACAAGGAGCGGCTGAAGCAGTTGAAGACCGACGTCCATGTGCTGACGCTGACCGCGACGCCGATCCCGCGCACGCTGCAGATGGCGATGTCGGGGCTGCGCGAACTGAGCGTCATCCAGACGCCGCCGGTCGATCGTCTCGCCGTGCGGACCTATGTCGCGCCGTGGGACCCGGTGGTGATCCGCGAGGCGCTGCTGCGCGAGCACGACCGCGGCGGGCAGAGCTTCTTCGTCACCCCGCGCATCAAGGACCTGCCCGACATCGAGGAATTCCTGCGCACGCGGGTGCCCGAGGTCAAATATGTCGTCGCGCACGGCCAGATGGCGCCCGGAGAGGTCGAGGAGCGGATGAGCGCCTTCTATGACCGCAAATATGACGTGCTCGTCTCGACCACCATCGTCGAGAGCGGGCTCGACATTCCGAGCGCCAACACGCTAGTCGTCCACCGCGCCGACCGCTTCGGCCTCGCGCAGCTCTATCAGCTTCGCGGGCGGGTCGGGCGGTCGAAGACGCGCGCCTATGCCTATCTGACGACGCCCGAGCATGGCGCGATCACCGACACCGCCGAAAAGCGCCTCAAGCTGCTCGGCGACCTCGACACGCTGGGCGCGGGCTTCCAGCTCGCGAGCCACGATCTCGACATTCGCGGCGCGGGCAATCTGGTCGGCGACGAGCAGTCGGGGCACATCCGCGAGGTCGGGTTCGAACTTTATCAGTCGATGCTGGAGGAGGCGATTCTCGTCGCCAAGGCGGAGGGCGCCGGCGTCGCGCCGCCGCGCGAGGCGCTGTCGCCGGTCATCACCATCGACGCGCCAATCCTGATTCCGGAGGATTATGTCCCCGACCTGCCGCTGCGCATGGCGCTCTACCGCCGCCTCAACGAGGCCGGGGACCGCGCGGAACTCGACGCGTTCGCGGCCGAGATGATCGACCGCTTCGGCCCGCTGCCGCCCGAGACGGCGAACCTGATCCAGCTGATGGAAATCAAGGCGAACGCCAGGGCGGCGGGCATCGCCAAGCTCGACGTCGGCACCAAGGGCGCGCTGGTCGCCTTCCACGGCGACCAGTTCGCGAACGTGCCGGGCCTGATCGCCTATGTCGAACGGCTGAAGGGCCGCGCGCGTATCCGCCCCGATAACCGATTGTCGGTCAGCGGCGAATGGAGCAGCGCCGGCGCGCGACTCAACGGCGCGCTCCAATTGTCGAAAGGCCTGGGGAAGCTGGCGAAGCAGGCGGGATAAATCCCTATTCCATCAACGCCAGCAGTTCGTCGCCCGGGACCGGCCCCGATTTCAGGAAGCCCTGCCACGTCGCCACGCCGATCTCCTTCAGCCGCGCGAGCTGGCTCTCGCTCTCGATCCCCTCGGCAACCACCAGCAGGCCGAGCGCGCGGGCAAGGTCGACGATCGCGCGCACGACGATGCGGTCGCGGTCGCTGCCGTCGATGGTGCGCGTGAAGCCGGCGTCGATCTTCAGATAGTCGATCGGCAGCCGCGCGAGCAGCGACAGGCTGGAATAGCCGGTGCCGAAATCGTCGATCGCGATCGCGCAGCCGAGCGAGCGGATCTGCGCGAGTTGCGCCGCCGCGCTTGTCGGATCGCTGAGCATCGCCTGTTCGGTGAGTTCGAGCGTCAGCCGGTCGGGATCGACGCGCGCCGCCTTGATCATCGCCGCCAGCCGGTCGGCAAACGCCGGGTCGCCGAGGTCGGCGGCGGTGATGTTGAGCGAGACGCGCAGCTTGCCGAGCGGCTTCGGCCAGCGCGCGACCTCGGCCAGCGCGACGCGGTGCGCATGTTCGGTCAACTCGCATTCGAGCCGCGCCGCGCGCGCCGCGGTGACGAGCGGCCCGGCGCCGAGCAGGCCGAGGTCGGGATGCCGCCAGCGCAGCAGCGCCTCGACCCCGACCATCGCGCCGCTCGCGACGTCATATTGCGGCTGATAGAAGATCGCCACCTCGCCGCGCGACAGCGCGGCCTTGACCATCGCGCCGTCGCGCGCCGACGCCGGCCGCGCGAGCTGCTCGGCCGCCATGCGTAGCTGATCGTCGATCGGCTCGTCGCGCGTGATCAGCGCCGCGGCGATGCGGATCGCCAGCCGCCCGTTGGGGTCGCCGACCATCGGCTCGGCGAGCGCGACGTGAAGGGCCCGTTCCTGCGCATGCAGCGCGCCGAGCGACAGTGGCACCGCCGGTACGATCAGGAAGCGCGGGCCTTCGAGGCGCGCGACGAAGGAGCCGCGGCCGAACTCATCGCTGGCGAAGGTGTCGAGCCGCCGCGCCACCTCTTCGAGCAGGGCATCGCCCGTTTCGGTGCCCGCGCTGTGATTGATTCGCGCCAGCTGGTCGAGCTGGATCAGGATCACGCCCAGGTCGGCGCCGTGCCGCGCATGCAGGTCTTCAAGATGCCGAACGCTTGCCGCGTTCGTGTCGTTCAATCGATTCATGCCGGCCCCCTAGCAGGCTTTGCTTGCCAATCTCTTCCCATTTGCACCACAATAATCATGATGACCGCAAATTCCGCCCCACCTGCCGCGTCGCTGGCCGACGGCCATGGCCGCCGGATCAGCTATCTGCGCCTGTCGGTGACCGACCGCTGCGATCTGCGCTGCCATTATTGCATGGCGGAGACGATGACCTTCCTTCCGCGTTCGGCGGTGCTGACGATCGAGGAAATGGGCGATCTCGCGGAACGATTCGTCGCGCGCGGCATCCGCCGCATCCGCCTGACCGGCGGCGAACCGCTGGTGCGGCGCGGCATCGACATGCTCGCCGGGCGGCTCGGCGCACTGGTCGACGACGGCCTCGACGAACTGACCCTCACCACCAACGGCATGCGGCTCGCCGAGCATGCGGCGATGCTCGCAGCGGCGGGCGTGCGCCGCGTCAACGTCAGCCTCGACACGCTCGATGCGGCGGCCTTTCGCCATATCACCCGCGTCGGCGACCTCGCCGTCGCGCTGCGCGGCATCGCGGCGGCGCGCGCGGCGGGACTGTCAGTCAAGATCAACATGGTCGCGCTCGCCGGGCTCAACGAGGACCAGCTCCTCCCGATGCTCGATTTCTGCGCCGCGAACGGCTGCGACCTGACGCTGATCGAAACGATGCCGCTCGGCGAGGTCGAGGCGGACCGCAGCGCCCATTTCATCCCGCTCCACCGCTTCGTCGCGCCGCTGCGCGCCGAGCGCGCGATCTGGCCGGTCGACAAACGCACTGGCGGCCCGGCGCGTTATTTCGCGGTCGAGGACAGCCCGGTGACGCTCGGCCTGATCACGCCGCTGAGCGACAATTTCTGTGCGACCTGCAACCGCATCCGCCTGACCGTCGAAGGGCGCATCTACATGTGCCTGGGACGCGACGACCATGTCGACCTGCGCGCGGCGCTGCGCGACGGCGGGGACGTCGATGGGTTGATCGACACGGCATTGGCTGGCAAACCGCGCGCGCACGATTTTCGTATCGAACGGAAATCGGCGCCGGCGGTCGCGCGTCACATGAGTGCAACGGGCGGCTGACGCGGCGCCCTTCTGGGGGTAGTTATGCAACGCAAGATCGCGCTCGTCGCGTCGAATGCGCCCGCGGGACAGGAGGCTGAGGCCGAACTGCGTCCGCTCTACGACTTCGTCGATCTCGCCGAGGCCGACCTGCTGATCGCGCTCGGCGGCGACGGCTTCCTGCTCCACATGCTGCACCAGCTTCTCGACCAGCGGCGCAGCCTGCCCGTCTTCGGGATGAACCGCGGGACGATCGGCTTCCTGATGAACGAGTTCCGCGTTGAAGGCCTGCTCGAGCGCATCGCCAGCGCGCGGCCCTTCCTGATCCACCCCCTGTCGGGCGACATCACGACGATCAGCGGCGAACGGCATATCCTGCCCGCGATCAACGAAATTTCGCTGCTGCGCGAAACGCGCCAGGCGGCGAAGCTGGAGGTGGTGATCAACGAGCGCACGATGCTGGAGGAACTGGCGTGCGACGGCGTCCTCGTCGCGACCCCCGCGGGTTCGACCGCGTACAATCTGTCCGCCAACGGCCCGATCCTGCCGCTCGAATCGGAAATGCTCGCGCTGACCCCGATCAGCCCCTTCCGCCCGCGGCGCTGGCGCGGCGCCCTGCTCCCCGAATCGGCGAGCATCCGCTTCAATGTCCGCGAAGCAGCCAAACGCCCGGTCAGCGCCGTCGCCGACCAGCGCGAGATCCGCGACGTGAAGACCGTCCTCGTCACCACCGACCGGAGCCGGCCGCTGACGCTGCTGTTCGATCCCGATCAGGGGCTCGACGAGCGGATCGCGATGGAACAATTCATCGTTTGAGGCACGCTGGCTCCAGTGCAGGGCCAGCGGTACGAAATATACCGAATCCCCCTTGCAAAATGGCGCGGGCAACGGCAAAGGGGCCGCCTTGCCCGCCTTGGCGGGCTGCTCCTCGGTAGCTCAGCGGTAGAGCAATCGACTGTTAATCGATTGGTCGCAGGTTCGAATCCTGCCCGGGGAGCCATTTCTTTCCACGATGGCAGCGACAGGCTTCGGCGCGTTTCAACGGTCGGAGATGGTCTCGTCCTCGATGGCCGCGGCAATCATCCGATCCCATATGGCGGCGTCGCCGGCGGCGACCATGCGCCCGCTCGGTTCGCGAAGCGTGCGGAGCACCGCAAGCGCGGCATCGGTGTATTCGGGCCAGCTTTCGTCGACCGCCGCTCCGGCCGACGACATGTCCCCTTCGGCATTGCGGCTGAGCGCATGGCCCGCGAGCACGCGCGCGACCCGTTCGACAGGGGCGGTTTCGGCTGCATCGAGCAGCGCGTCGCGGCGGTCGGTCATGATATCATCTCCTGTCGCGGACCAGGCTCCGCTGGCGAGCCTGTCCCTGACGAACGCACGGCGAAGACGGCAGTTGCCGCGTCCGGGTTTGCCGATCCTTCGCACGCCGGCAGAGCGATACGGGGCGGAAACCGGATGTCGGCCTGAATCGATGAAATCGCGATTCTCAAACGCATCGTCATATGAAAAAATCCGGACGAATCCGGCGATCGGACATTAGAAAAGAAAGCGAATTCCGAGTGTCGATCCCGCGGGGATTTTTCGCGAAACTTGACTTTTTTCCCCCATCTACCCATATTGTTCGCGCTAACGTCGCCTGCGACGGAAAATTTACGCCCCAGGCGCTGAACTTCCCTTCTCACGCTACCAGCTCCGCCGGTGCTTTTGCCGGTGGGTATCTTGTTTTCGTGAAAGGAAAACACCCATGCCGATCGGCACCGTCAAATTCTTCAACACCGACAAGGGTTACGGCTTCATTTCGAATGAAGACGGCTCGGGCGACAGCTTCGTCCATATCACCGCCGTCGAGCGCGCCGGAATGGCGACCCTGAACAAGGACCAGCGCCTTTCCTACGAACTGGAAACCGGCCGCAACGGCAAGGTATCGGCCATCAACCTTCAGCAGGCCTGATCCTTGGCGAAAGAAGAGCTTCTGACCTTCGAAGGCGTGATCGACGAAATCCTGCCCGACGGCCGTTTCGGCGTCGTGCTCGAAAATGATCACCGCCTTATCGCCTATACCGCTGGCCGGATGCGACGCTTTCGCATCCGGTCGGTGGTCGGCGACTCGGTCCGCGTCGAAATGACGCCCTACGACCTGACCAAGGGCCGCATCGTCTATCGCGAGCGCGGCCCCGGCGGTCCCGGCGGCGGCGCGCGCAAGCGCCGCTGACCTACAGAATAAACAAGAGTAAAGAATGATTTATAACAATATTTTCCCGCGCCTTGCGGGTCTGTCCCTCGCCGGCAAGGCGATCGCACCGCGTCCGGCCCCGCGCCGTTCGCCGACGCTGTCGCGCCGCGAGTTGCGGCGACTGATCGCCGACATGGTTGATTGACACACGAACAAGGGAGCAGACGATGTCCGCCACGATCGATTTCTACCTGACACAGGCCGAGAAATGCGATGTCGATGCGGCCGGCACCAAGCTGGTGCAGGTTCGCGACCGCAGCCTGCGCGCAGCCGCCGCCTGGCGCGCGATGGCGGACAAGCTGATCCGCGCCGAAACGGCGCGTGCGGAAAAGGAACGGCAGATCGAAGCCGCGCGCAACGCCGCCAAGGTCGACTGAGCGCGAGCCGCCGTTCCGTTTATCGGAACCGATCATCCCCAGGGGTCAGGCCGGGCTCAGGCCCATGCAGACATATTTGATCTCGAGATAATCGTCGATTCCATAGCGTGACCCCTCGCGCCCGACACCCGATTCCTTGATCCCGCCGAACGGCGCGACCTCGGTGGAGATCAGGCCGGTGTTGACCCCTACGATCCCATATTCGAGCGCCTCCGCAACGCGCCAGACGCGCGCGAGGTCGCGCGCATAGAAATAGGCGGCAAGGCCGAAGCGCGTGTCATTTGCCTGCGCGACGACGTCAGCCTCGTCCTCGAAACGGAAAACCGGCGCCAGCGGGCCGAAGGTTTCCTCCTGCGCAACCGCCATCGCCGCCGTGACCCCGACAAGCAGCGTCGGTTCGAAAAAGGTGCCGCCGAGCGCCGAGCGCGCGCCGCCGCAGACGACCCGCGCCCCCTTTGCAGTCGCGTCGGCGATATGCCGTTCGACCTTTTCGACCGCCGCTTCCTCGATCAGCGGGCCGACCTCGATCCCCGGCACCGCGCCATCGCCGACCTTCAGCGCCCGCACCGCGTCGGCGAGGCGCGCGACGAACGCGTCATGGATGCCCGCCTGCACATAGAGACGGTTGGCGCAGACGCAGGTCTGCCCGGCGTTGCGGTATTTGGAGGCGATCGCGCCCTTCACCGCTTCGTCCACATCGGCGTCGTCGAAGACGATGAAAGGGGCGTTGCCGCCGAGTTCGAGACCAAGCTTCTTCACCGTGTCGGCTGACTGGCGATAAAGCAGCTTGCCGATCTCGGTCGAGCCGGTGAAGGAGAGCTTGCGGACCAGCGGGTTGCCGGTCATCTCTTCGCCGACACCGCGCGCATCGCTGGTCGGGACGATCGACAGCAGGCCGGTGGGCAGCCCGGCTTCCTCCGCCAGCACCGCGAGCGCGAGCGCCGACAGCGGCGTCTGCGCCGCCGGCTTGACGACGATGCCGCAGCCCGCGGCGAGCGCCGGACCGACCTTGCGGGTGATCATCGCGGCGGGGAAGTTCCACGGCGTGATCGCCGCGACGACGCCGACCGGTTGCTTGAGCACGAGGATGCGCTGGCCGTTCTGGGTCGCGGGGATAACATCGCCATAGACACGCTTCGCTTCCTCCGCGAACCATTCGATGAAGGAGGCCGCATAGGCGATCTCGCCCCGGCTTTCGGCGAGCGGCTTGCCCTGTTCGGCGGTCATCAGCCGCGCGAGATCCTCCTGATTCGCCATGATCAGATCGAACCAGCGGCGCAGGATCGCGGCGCGCGCCTTGGCCGGCATCGCCGCCCAGGCGGGCATCGCCGCCGCCGCCGCATCGATCGCGGTGCGCGTATCGGCGGCGGTCGTATCGGCGACCTCGGCGATCAGCGCCCCGGTCGCGGGGTTGGTGACGGTCAGACGGCGTTCGCCCGCCACCCAGCAGCCGCCGACGAAAGCCTCGGTCCGCAGCAGGTCGCCGCGCGTCAATGTCCATGCGTTGCTCATAATGCGCTCAATGCCTCTTCCAATATCGCCATGCCTTCGTCGATCACCGCATCGGACGCGGTGAGCGGCATCAGCAGGCGGATGGTTTCGCCATGGATACCGCAGCTCAGCAGTACAAGCCCCCGCTCCAGCGCGCGCGCCGTCACCCGCTTCGCCGCCGCGCCGTCGGGCTCGTCGCCGCCGCGCGCCGCGAGCAGGTCGAACGCGACCATCGCCCCGGGGCCGCGGACATGACCGATGGGCAGAAGGTCGTTGCGCGCCGCGAAGGCCTCCAGCGTGGTCCGCAGCCGGTCGCCGATGGCGTTCGCCCGCGCGATCAGCCCTTCCTCCTCGATCACGTCGAGCACCGCGAGCGCCGCCGCGCAGGCGACGGGCGACCCCGCATAGGTGCCGCCGAGCCCGCCGGGCTGCGCCGCGTCCATGATGTCGGCGCGACCGATCACCCCCGACAGCGGGAAACCGCCGGCGAGCGACTTGGCGACGGTCATCAGGTCGGGCTCGATTCCGCCATGCTCGATCCCGAACATCCGCCCGGTGCGCGCGAAGCCGGTCTGCACCTCGTCGGCGATCAGCAGGATGCCATGCTCGTCGCAGATACGACGCAGCGCCTGGAGCAGTTCGGGCGGCGCCATGTGGAAGCCGCCCTCGCCCTGCACCGGCTCGACGATGATCGCGGCGACGCGCGACGGCTCGATGTCGGCGGCGAACAGCAGCGACAGCGCGCGCAGGCTATCCTCGACGCCGACACCGTAGTGCGCGATCGGGAACGGCAGGTGGAACACCTCGCCCGGCAGCGGGCCGAAGCTGCGCTTGTAGGGCAGCACCTTGCCCGTCATCGCCATGGTGAGCAGCGTGCGGCCGTGGAAGCCCCCGCCGAAGGCGATCACGCCCGGCCGCCCTGTCGCGGCGCGCGCGATCTTCACCGCATTCTCGACCGCTTCGGCCCCGGTCGTGAACAGGATCGTCTTGGCGGGCCCCGCGATGGGCGCGAGCGCGTTCAGCCGCTCGCACAGCGCGACATAGGGTTCATAGGCGACGACCTGAAACGCCGTGTGAGTGTAGCGGTCGAGCTGGTCGCGCACCGCCGCGATCACGCGCGGATGGCAATGCCCGACGTTGAGCACCGCGATGCCGCCGGCAAAGTCGATGTAGCGCGCGCCGTCGGCATCCCACAGCTCGGCATTTTCGGCACGCTCCGCGAACAGCGGCGTCGCGGTGGCGACCCCCTGCGGGACGGCGGCGGCACGGCGCGACAAAAGAAGGGCATTCTGGCTCATCGTTGGACCTCATTGGTTTGGGATCAGTCTTGGGAAGGGGCGGCGCGGTCGAGCAGCCGGGCGGGCCAGGCCGCCGCAAGTCCGCTCAGCAACAACAGCAGCACCGCGGCCCCGATCGTCAGCGGATAGCCGCCGCGATCGAGCAGCATGCCGGTCAGCAGCGGCCCGCTCGCCAGGCCGAGCTTCGAACAGAAGCCGCCGAGCGCGGCTGTCCGCCCAACCTTGTCGAAAGCGGCGGCAAGGCCGAGCAGATAGGGGATGGTGAAGGCCCACACGATCGCCGAGCCGATGTTGGCGGCGACATAGACGGCGGCGAGATCGGAGCGCCAGAAGGCGGCGGTGAACAGCAAGGTCACCGTGATCGAGCCGAGGATCGGCTTCGCCCGCCCGAAGCGCGCGCCCATCGCGACGACGAGGATCGACCCCAGCGCGCCGAGCCAGTTGGCGGCAGCGAGCGTCGGGCCGATAAAATCCTGCGACAGGCCCGCGTTGCGCCCCAGCCCGATGATGAAGGCGGCGAGACCCATATTGCCCGCCTGGAACAGGAAGATGGCGGCGAGCGTCGCGGCGAGCGGGCGCCGTGCGATCTGCGCGGGCGCGGCGGCCACGCCGCTCTCCGTCGCAACCGGATAGGCAGGCAGGAAGGGCAGCATCGCCAGCGTCGCGAGGCTGAAGGCGGCGAGTGCGAGGAACAGGATCGCAGTGCCGTAATGCGGAACCAGCGGCGGCAGTGCCCACAGGCCGATGCCGCCGATCCCGAACTGCACGACGAGCAGCATCCCGAACACACGGTCGGGCGAACGGGTGCGCGCGATCACCGCGAAGGCGACCCCGACGAGCAGCCCGCCGACGATCCCATGACAGGCGCGCAAGGCTGTGAGCCACGGCACCGACACGACGCGGGTCGAGACGAGGTCGATGGCGATCAGGCCGAGCAGCGCCGCCGTTGCGGCAACACGCCACGGGATGCGCCGGATCAGGAACACCGCGGCCAACGCCCCGACCGCAGCCCCATAGACATTGGCCGAAGCGATCAGCCCCGCGCTCGCGGGCTTGATTCCCAGCCCATCCGACAGGCCGGTGACGAGCGCCGCCATGATGTTGACGTAGAAAAGCCCGGCGGTGGCGAGGAAGGACAGCAGCACCGCGGCGGGCAAGCCGTCGGGCGCCACCTTCGGCAGCGTATCGGTCAGCCGCATGGCGCATCCTTTCCGGCCAGCGCCACGGCGGCAGAGGCCCAGTCCCAGTGATCGCTGTCGCCGAAGCTGTAGAACAGCGCGTCGCGGCCAGGCAGCATCGCGACCGAAATGCCGCCGAACCCCGACATGGCGGGCACCCAGAGCGATCCGGCACAGCCGAGCCTCGCGCCCATGTCGCGAGTCCAGAAACCGGCGCGGTAGCGAAAGCCGGGGAAGCCCGCGGGCAGACCGCCGCCCGCCGGTGCGCGCTGCATCGCCGCATCGAGCAGGCGCTGGTCGAGCAACCCGCCCGCCCCCTGCATCAGCCAGCGCGACAGGCGGGCGATGTCGTCGGGCTGGAAGGTCAGCCCCCAGCCGACGAAGGGCTGCGCCGCCGCATCCTCGCTGCGCCGCGTCGTCGACAGCGTCGGGCTGAGCGCCAGCCCATCCCACATGGGCCGAACGAGATCGTCGTAGAGATCGGCCTCCGCCCCGCGCTTCTCGCGCAGGATCGCGGCCATCGCGGTGCCGAGCAGATAGGTGTCCGAGGTATGATAGACCCATTTGCCGCCCGGCGGCGCCTTGCGCGGATAATGGGTGCAGGCGAAAGCGATCTTCGCCGCATGGTCGGCGGGCTCGAAGAAACCGGCGATCGACGGGTCGTCCTCGTCGGCCATATAGGCGGCCGAGCGATAGCGGCCGGTCGTCATGTCGAGCGTCTGCTCGAGCGTCACGCCCGCCCAGCCGCGCGCGCAGGCGGGGACATAGGCGGCGATACTCGCCCCGGCGCTGCCCGGATAGAGTTTTTCGAGCCGCATCAGCGCCACGCCGCCGAACAGCGACTTGGCGGTCGAATAGGACGGCAGGTCGATGACCTCGCACGCCGGATAGTCGCCGTGACGCGTCACGCAAGCGCTGCGGTAATGAATGCCGTCCACCACCGCGCCATAGACGGTCGGCTCCGGTCCCGCGGCGGTGGCGAGCGCCAGCGCATCGGGCAGTGCCTCGACCGGGCGCACTGGAAGCCGCGCCGCGACGACCGCTTCGTGCCGCCGGACGATCGCCTCGGCATCGGCGACGGCGCCCGGCGCAGCGCGCGCCGCGACGAAGCCCCAGGCGTCGAACTTGCGGTAGCGGCAGGTTTCGCCCGCGATCTCAAAGGCGGCCTTGCTCACCGTTCCGTCCGCGCCGAACAGGAAGGTCAGCATCCCGTTGTGCGTGCAATTGGCATTGCGCTCCTGCAATGCAAAGGGCAGCGCGGCGCGGGTCAGCCCGCCGTCACCGGCTTCGGACCAGACGCGCCCCGGCTCGACGATCCAGTTCCAGTCGGGATGGGTCGAGGCGATCAGTCCGCGCTGCGCGGGGATCAGCGCATCGCCGTGCTGGACGAGATCGAGGTCGAGGTCAGGCAGCGAGCGGATCGTATCGCCGCGTTCATAGCCCCTCTCCTCGGCGATCAGGCGAAAACCCGCCATCGCCGCGCCCGCCAGCTGCAGTCGACCGGTAAAATTCGCCTGCGGCGGCGCGGCATCGGCGGCGGGCGCGAAGGCCGACAGATCGACCGGACGGTCAAACCCCGCGCCTGCGAACAACGCGTCGCGGCCCAGCGCCTGCCGCGCGTCGGAGGTTTCGGCTCGGGCAACGCCAGTCACCACCACATCGTCGAACCAGCAGGTCGCGCGCTTCCCCTGCGCCGACAGGCGAAGCAGCAGACCGCCCCCAAGCCCTTCCCCGCCATCGGCGAGCGCCTGTCCGCCGGGCCACAGCGTCACCGCATCGGCACGCGCCTTGCCGACCGAAAGGATCGGCGTCCATGTCGCGCCATCGTCGCGCGAGGCTTCGGCCACGCAAGCGGCGGTGTCGTCGAGCGCGTCGGCGGCAATCTTCGCATTCACATACAGGCGGCGCCTACCCTCGACCGGCACCGCGACCTGCGCGCTCGCGCCGGCGGTGAGGCGCATCGAGACATTGCCCTCGAAACTCGTCAGCCGCACGTCGCCCGCGCCCGCCGCGCGCCACGGGTCGGCGCTGCCCTGCTGGAAGTCGCTGCGCAGCAGTTCCTCGGCAGCCGCGCTGCCGGGCACCGCGAGCGCGGCCAGGACGAGCGCCCAATATCTCACCGCCCGTAATCCAGTGGAATACCGGCGCCGCGCAATGCATCGGCAAGCGGCGCGAGCCCGGTCTCATAGCGCCGCCAGAGGCCGACCGAACGATCATGGATCGGCGCGCGCACCTGCACCGCGCTCGCGGTCGCGACCGGCGCGGGATTGCGGTGGAAATCGAGGCAGCCATCCTCCCAATCGAGCCCGCACGCCGCGACGAGACGCCGGCTTTCGCCTTCCTGGTCGGCGATCAGCGCCTCATAGTCGATCTCGATCATCCGGCCGGGCAGCGCGGCCCGCCAATGGTTCATCAGCCGTTCGTGGGCGATGCGATAGGCGGCGAGGTCGCCAAGGTCGTAGCTGAACGGATAGCCCATGCGGAACAGGGTCTTGTACATCGCATAGCAGCCGTCCATCGCTCCGCGCCGGACATGGACGATGCGCGCGTCGGGCAGCGCGAGCGCGATCAGCCCGATATAGAGGCAATTGAGCGGCGTCTTGTCGATCGCGAACGGCGCGCCCGGATCGCGCTCGGCGATGCGCGCGCGATAGGCGCGGCCGAGCGCGGCATGGTCCATCGCGGCGCTGCGACGGATAAGGTCGGCCTTGCCCTGCGCCGTTCCTGCCCCCTCGACCAGCGCAAGCGCAAAATCCTGAATTTCGCCGAGGCTTGCGACGCGGCTGTGCGACGAGAGGATGCGGTCGACCAGCGTCGTCCCGCTGCGCGGCAGGCCGAGGATGAAGATCGGCCCCGGCTCGGCGGCCGGTGGCGGTGCGCCGCGCAGGCGTTCGGCCGAAAAGGCGTCGGCGATTCCCGCCATCGTCGCGACATCGTCTGCAACGCGATAGGACAGGCGCGCGCGCCGCGCATCGGCGGCCGCCTTCAGAACCGCGAATGCCCGGTCATGGTCGCCAAGGTCCTCGAGTTCCTTCGCCAGCGCATGGCCGAGTGCGATGCGCGCTTCCGCGTCGCGCCCCGCCGCCGCCATCGCGCGATCCAGCGCCGCGACATGGTTGCGCTCCGCCGTCGCGCGGCGCAGCGTCGAGCGGTTGGCCCATGCGTCCCAGTCTTGCGGATCGGCCGCGATCACCCGGTCGAAATGTGCCTCCGCCGCATCGATCCGGCCGATCGCGATCGACGCGGCGGCGAGATCATAATGCGCCCGCGCATCGTCCGGCGCCAGTTCGACCGCACGGGCGCAACAGCGCTCGGCCTCGACCGGCCGGTTCATATGACCGTGATATTCGGCCAGACGGCGCAGGTCGCGGGGGTTGTCCCACGCGCGTTCCTCGATGACGGCGAGGATCGTGCGCGCCTCGCGATAACGCCCGCCCAGCGCCGCCTCTCTCGCCCGCGCCAGCCCGGCGTCGAAATCGCCGGGACGGGCGCGAGAAGGAGGAGCGGCGGGCGGCGCCATGACCGTCAGAAACGCACGTCCGCCGACAGGCCGACGGTACGCGGTAGCGTGATCATATCCTTCGATCCGTTGCCGTAATAGCCCTGCCCCGGCGACGTCCCCATATAGGCTTCGGTGAAGATGCCCGTGACGCCGTCCGCGTTGAACAGATTCTTGACGAACAGCGTCAGCCCATAGGGGCCCTTGCGCAAAGTCGCCGAGGCGTTCCAGATCGAGAAGCCCGGCAGACGCACGTTGAACTTGGGCGAGGTGCTGATCGCGTTGCGCGTCGACGACTGATAGAAGCCGTCGCCGCGCAGCGTCAGGCTGGTGTCGTCGCCCAGGTCGAAGCTGTAATCGGCGCTGCCGGTCAGGATGTGGCGCGCCGAACCGGGCAACCGGTCGCCGTCGCGCCCGATCAATGTGCGGCTGGGGTCGGGGGAGAAGAAGTCGCGCGTCAGCTTCGCGTCGACATAGGTATAGCCGAGCGCATAGTGGAAGCCGCCCGACCGACCCTCGACCTGCGCCTCGATGCCCTGCGAGCGCGCCTTGCCGCCGTTCTGGACGACGTAGAAGCCCCAGACCGGCGTCGCGGTGTTGAGCTGGATGTCCTTCCAGTCGATGTAGAAGGCGTCGAGGTTGTAGGTCAGCCCGCCGACGCCGCCCTTCACGCCGATCTCGTAGTTGATCAGCGTGTCCGACTTGTACTGCTGCCACGACGGGTCCTCGGCATAACGGCCGATCGTCGGCACGGCGTTCGACCCGCCGCGACGATAGCCCTGCGACACCGTGGCATAGAGCAGACCGCGGTCGGCGAATTTCCACGACAGATTGCCCTTGAACAGCGCCTTGTCCTCGCTGGTGCGGAAGGTCGCGTCGGTCGGCTGCGACAGCGAGGGGAAGATCGGAATGTCGATCGAGGTGTCGTTGCGCGCCTTGTTCCAGAAATAGCGCACCCCGCCGGTCAGATCGACCGTATCGGTGACATGCCAGGTCAGCTCGCCGAACAGCGCGCGATCCTTGAAATTCTCGTGCCGGCGATAGAAGAAATCCTGATCGCCCGCGACCGCGGCAGTCAGGCCCGTCGCCGCGTCCCACCAGCGCTTGAAACCGCGCAGATAGCTGTCCTGCGACGAAAAGAGCTTCTGGTCCTGGTAATAGGCGCCGACCACATAATCGAGCGGCCCGCCGCCCTTCGACACCAGCCGCAGTTCCTGCACGAAGCTCTTGTCGCGATAGCCGCGCACCGCCGACGCCATCGGGCGCGGATAGTTGTAATAGAAAGCGAGGAAACCCGCCTTGGCATAGAAGCCGGTATTCTCGCTGACGCTGTCGCCCTCATGCTCGTACCATGAGGAACTGGAGGTCAGCGTCGCGAAGCCCAGGTCGACATTCGCCTCCAGCGCGACCGAATCGACGTTGCGGTTCGATGGTTCGAGCTGGACCGAACCGTTCTGATACCCCCGATACGCCTCGCCATAGCCGTCGAGGCCGCGCGTGATCTGGCGGCGACCGCCGACCTTGTCTTCCTGATGGTTATAGGTCAGCGTCACGTCGACGGCGTCGCTCGGCTGCCACAGCGCGGCGATGCGGCCGTACCAGACATGGACGAAGTCGGCATCCTTGACGCGGCGATATTCGGCGTCGGGCGCCAGCACGCCCGCCGGCGCGGTCGGGATGCCGTCGCCATCGAGCTTGTAGACGTTCACATAGTCGGTGAGCCCCGGATAATGCTGGCGGCTGCCGACCGCACGGATCGCGAAGGTCTCGCCCAGCGGCACGTTGAGCACGACGTCGGCCTCGTAGCCGATGCCGTCCGATCCCTTGACGCTGCTGACGCCGCCGGTGACGCGGCCTTCGAAGCGGCCGAGCACCGGCTTCTTCAGGATGTAGCGCACCGTACCGCCGAGCGCGCCGGAGCCATAGAGCGTGCCCTGCGGTCCGCGCAGCACCTCGACCCGGTCGAGATCCTTGAGCAGATAGGCGGCGAACAGCGGCGTGTCATTGACATAGGTTGATACCGGCGAGATGCCCGAGACGGCGTAATCGCCGAGCGCGGCGCTATCGACGTTGATGCCGCGGATCGTCACCGTGTTGATGACGCCCGCGTTGCGCCGGCCGCGATCAACGACCGCGACGCCGGGGATCGAACGGAGGAGTTCGGCCTGGTCGCGCGTCTGGTTGGCATCGATCCGGTCGCCGCCGACCGCCGAGATATTGTACGGAATGTCGATCGTCCGCGCCTCGCGGCGCGTCGCGGTGACGACGATGTCGGTGTCGTCGCTCGCGGCTCCTGCCTCCTGAGCGAAGGCCGGCGCCGGCAGCACCGCCAGCAGTCCCGTGCAGGCGAGCGATGTCGTCGCCAATAGTCGCATATGGTTGGTCATGACTTTACCCCCTTGTGTGTCATTATGGACGCGCCGGCGCCATCCTTGCCGGTCGAAGACATGGGCTGGACGAGCGGACCGAGTGCCTGGAGAGCCGGCGAAGCGGCGGGGCCGTGGTCATAGGCCTCGAAATGCTGCGGGCCGTCGCGAAGGCTCTTGAGCGGCTGGCCGAGGCCGTGCCAGCCGCGCTCGCGGCAGCGGCGGACGTGATCGAGGTCGAGGTCGACGGCGATGACCTCGCGCCCCTGCCCCGCCTCGTGGATCATCTCGCCGCCCGGCCCCGCGACGCACGAGCGCCCGTAGCCGAGGTCGCCCGCGACATTGACCGACACGACATAGGCCTGGTTGGTCGCCGCGGCGGCGCGGACGATCGACAGTTCGACGTCGCGGTCGATCGTGTTGGTCATCACCGGGTTGAGGATCACCTCCGCCCCGCGCCAGATCAGCGAGCGCACGACCTCGGGAAACCAGATGTCGTAGCAGATGGCGAGCCCGAAGCGCCCGACGCCCGGAACGTCGAATACAGTCGGCTCGCTGCCGCCCGTCACCCCTTCTTCATAGGGATAGAAGGGATAGATTTTGCGGTGCCGCGCGGCGATGCTGCCGTCGGGGGCAAAGACGCTGGTCGTGTTGTAGATCGCATCGCCGTCGCGCTCGAACAGCGATCCGTTGACCAGCCACAGCCCATGCTCGCGCGCCATCGCGGCGAAGGCGTCCTCGGCCGGGCCGGGCAGCGGCTGCGCGTGCGCTGTGGCCGGGCCGAAGCAGGACAGTTCGCCCAGCACCACCATGTCGACCCAGCCGAAACGGCGGCGGACGAGGCGGATTTCCTCGGCAATGCGGTCCAGATTGTCGCCGCGCGGCAGGGCCAGTTGCAGTCCGGCGATCGCGAAATGAGTCATGATCCTCCCCGGCGCGCCGATCGGGGCGCGTCCGGTTATCATGGTGCCTCCCGGGCACGCCTTGCGATAGGTCCAGTTTGGAAATCAGGATGGTGCCAGATTGCCGATGCGTCCG
Source organism: Sphingopyxis granuli NBRC 100800 (assembly GCF_001591045.1). Lineage (GTDB taxonomy): Bacteria > Pseudomonadota > Alphaproteobacteria > Sphingomonadales > Sphingomonadaceae > Sphingopyxis > Sphingopyxis granuli. The sequence goes on from NZ_BCUA01000005.1 coordinate 76,538, forward strand.
ATCACCGCCCAGTCGACAACGCGGTGGCCGGGGTCCAGCCACTGGATGACGTCGCCCTCGACCGCGACGTGGAAAGCCGCCGCCTCGCCATAGGACCAGCTCTGCCATTGGCGATGCCAGCGGTCGCCCTCGATCCACCAGCGCCCCGTGTCGACGTCTTCGTCGGCATGGCCGGCGCGCCCGGTCATCGTGCCGTCGGGCAGCAGCAATATGGTGCAGGGATCGCCATAGATGGTCCGGCAATCGAGCCGCGCGCCGCTCATCTTGCGGCGCAGCGCCCGGCCGGTCAGGATCGGCAGCGGATCGGCCTTCTTCTCCAGCACGTCGTTGAGCGCCGCGGTCAGCGCCGCGACGCCGGGCCGGATGCGGTCGGCCGGCAGGCTGGTGACGCCGAGCCGGAACAGCGCCGGCGGCGGACTGCCGGCATAATAGGGATCGACCCGCTCGAACAGCACCCCGCGGCGTTCGGCCGCCGCGGCCAGCTCGGCGACGTCGAGGCCGTCGGGACCGCGCACCCACATCGTCGTACCACCGCGCACCGGCTGGATCGCGATCGAGCGCGGCAGATAATGATTGAGCGCGTCGCGCAGCGCCATCTGCCGGGTGCGGAATTCGCGCCCGATCCGCCGCATCATCGAATCATAATGACCGAGCGACAGGAACTGCGCGGCGGCGCGCTGATTGTTCGGCGGCGGCTGTTTGACCGACAGCCGACGCAGTTCGCGCAGATGCGCGACGACCTCGCGATCGGCGACCATGAAGCCGAGCCGCAGGCCGGGATCGAGCACCTTGGCAAGCCCCGCGATATAGACGACGCGGCTGCCGCCGGCCATGCTGCGCATCGCGGGAAAATCCTGGTCGAGATAGTTGGTCTCGCATTCGAAATCATCCTCGACGACGATCAGGTCGTGCGCCTCCGCGGCGGCGAGCAACTCGCGGCGCCGGTCGAGCGACAGCGTAGCGCCGGTCGGCAACTGATGACTGGGCGTCACCACCGCCAGGTCGCAGCTTGCAAGCCGCGCGTCGGTGACGATGCCGTCGGCGTCGACCGGCTGGAGCACCACCTCGCCGCGACGCGCCTCGATCAGCGCGCGCAGTTCGAACGGACCGGGGTCCTCGACCGCGACGCGGCTTCCCTCGGCGCAGAAGAGTTCGAGCGCCAGCAGGCGCGCATGCTGCGTTCCCAGCGTGAGCAATATCTCGTCGGGCCGGGCATAGATGCCGCGTCGCGGCAGAATCTTGGTACGGATTTCCTCGACCAGCGCGGCATCGTCGTCGGCGATTCCCGACCAGGAAGCGATCTGCCGCCGCTTCAGCGACAGGCTGGCCGCCTCGCGCCACTCGTCGGCGGGGAACAGGCTGTCGTCGAAACAGCCGTCGAGGAAGGGATAGCGATATTGCTGCCAGTTGGCGGGGCGCGGCCTGGGCAGCGCCGGCAGGCGCGGCAGACGCTCGGACCAGGGCAATCCGTTCGGGGTCGCGCGCTCGGCGATGCCCGCGATCTCGCCGAAGCCGCTGCGCCCGGCGGTCAGGTCGCCCGAAACGAACAGGCCGCTCCGCTCGCGCGCCACGACATGCCCGTCGGCGACCAGCTGCTGATAGGCGATCGTCACCGTGTTGCGGGCGACGCCGAGCAGCCGGGCCATGGTACGCGAGGACGGCAGGCGATGCCCCGCCGGCCACGCCTGCGACCGCATCAGTTCGATCACGCCCTTGCGGATCTGATCCTGCAGCGTGACGTCGCCGTCGCGGTCGAGGATGAAGGATGGGCGCATAGCCGATGGTGTCCCAATCGCGGGGCGCAGATCAAGTTCAAACCACGGCCGCCGCCGCGATGCGGCAGACGGCCGGATGACAATCCAGATTCGCCGATCGGCCGATGCAGCTTATTCTTTTCTGCCGCGTTTTCCGCACCATGGAAACCAGTATCATTGCGGCGCCTCCCGAAACCGATCTTTCCCGCCGATTCCGGACTTTCGTCGGCGCCCCCGATTTTCCCTGCGTCGGCGCCAAATCCGCGCTGGCGAACGACATGCTGCGGATCGTCGAGGCGCACGACCTCACCAGCGGCTGGAACGACCTTCAGATTCACCGCGAACTGCTCGAATGGGCGCGCGCCTACAAGGACGACCCGGCGGGTTTCCGCAGCCTCGCAGTGATCTTCCACGGCCCCGACGATCTCGACGAGCCGGCGTTCGAGACGATGCTGTGGGAACGCATCCAGTCGCTCGCCGACAAGGATGCCTGGAAAGGCCTGCCTTACGACCCGCGCGTCCATGCCGACCCGGACCATCCGCATTTCTCGCTGAGCTTCGGCGGCGAGGCCTTTTTCGTCATCGGCCTCCATCCGCGCGCTTCGCGCCCCGCGCGCCGCTTTCGCCGGCCGGTACTCGTCTTCAACCTCCACGACCAGTTCGAACGGCTGCGCGCCGAAGGGCGCTATGAACGGATGCGCGAGCGCATCCTCGCGCGCGACGAGCAGCTTGCGGGCAGCATCAACCCGATGCTCGCCCGCCACGGCGAGGCGAGCGAAGCGGCGCAATACAGCGGCCGCGCCGTCGAGGAAGACTGGGCCTGCCCGTTCCACGACCCGAGGGCCGGCGCATGATAACCGAAATCCCGCCGCGCAGCGGCACCGCCTTCCGGCTCGCCCGCGGCGACAGCCTTCGGGTCATCGACCCGGAGGGCGGGCAGGTCAGCGACATGCTCGCCTTCATGGCCGACGATCCGCGCGAGGCGCTGTCGAACGGCCGGACGTTCGATTATGAGGAGACGATCCGGCTGACCACCGGCCATCGCCTGTGGTCGAACCGGTCGCGGCCGATGCTGGAGATCGTTGAGGACAGCGTCGGCACGCACGACTTCCTTTTAACGCCGTGCAGCGAGGCGACCTTCCGCCATTTCTATCCGGACAAGCCGGTGCATCGCGGCTGTTTCGGCAATCTCGCCGAGGCGCTCGCACCCTTTGCCATCGCAGCCGACGCGATTCCGACCGCCTTCAATATCTTCATGAACGTGCCGGTCGCCCCCGACGGCAAGATCCGGGTCGAGCCCCCGACGACCCGGCCGGGCGACTTCATCCGCCTGCGGGCGCTCGCGGACCTGATCGTCGGGCTCACCGCCTGCTCGGCCTACGACAGTTGCGGCGGCAGCTTCAAACCGATCCACTATGCGATCGAGCCCGGCAGCGGCGATGGCTGAATAGGACGCGGATCATGGTCTGCCCTCGAATGAAAGACGGCGCAAAAAGGAGAAGTCCGGCCATGGATGCTGAAACGAGTTCAGCATGACGAAGGATGTGCAGCACGCCGAATCCCGAATCCCCACAGGCCGTAATCCGCATCCGTCTTCCTGAGATAGTTTGGCAGTACCCTTTTTCCGGAAAGGAACCGCTCCCCGGCGAACGCCGGGGTCCACACTGGGTAGCGCTACGCCATCTGGACCCCGGCATTCGCCGGGGAACATGCATTTCCCTGCCATCCACCCCTGCTCGTCCACGCCACAAGGGGCTGGCCATTCGCCCGGCAAGGCGGCACAAGCCTTCGCCATGACCCAGCCGCGCACCGCCGACGCCATCGAACCGTTCCACGCCATCGAGTTGAGCCAACTCGCGCAGAAGATGCGCGCCGCCGGCGCCCCCGTAATCCACATGGAATTCGGCCAGCCGTCGGAGGGCGCGCCGGCAGGCGCGGTCGCCGCCGCGCAGCAGGTGCTGAGCAGCGGCGACATGCTCGGCTATTGGGAAAGCGCGGCGCTGCGCGAGCGCATTTCGCGCCATTATCGCGCCGCCTATGGCGTCGATGTCGCGCCGCGGCGCATCGTCCTGACCTGCGGCGCGTCGCCCGCGCTGGTCCTCGCGCTGCTCACCGGCTTTCGCGCGGGGAGCCGGGTGATGACCGCGCGGCCCGGCTATGTCGCCTATCGCAATTCGCTGCGCGCGCTGGAGATGACGCCGATCGAGATCGCCTGCGGCGCCAACGACCGCTTCCAGATCGCGGCGCGCCACATCCGCGAGGCGGCGCCCGCGCCCGACGGGCTGATCGTCGCCAGCCCCGCCAATCCGACGGGCACGATCATCCCGCCGCACGAACTGGCGGAGATCGCGGCGGCGTGCCGCGAGCGCGGCGTCCGCATCATCTCCGACGAAATCTATCATCGCCTGAGCTACGGGATCGAGACCCAGTCGATCCTGAACCATGACGACGACGCCTTCGTCATCAACAGCTTCTCCAAATATTATGGCATGCCGGGGTGGCGGCTCGGCTGGGTGATCTGTCCCGAGGCACTGGTCGACGCCGCGCGGGCGCGCGCCGGCAACCTCTTCCTGTCGCCCCCTGCGCTCAGCCAGCACGCCGCGCTCGCGGCGTTCGACTGCGAGCCCGAACTCGACGCGCGCGTCGACGTCTATCGCCGCAATCGCGAGCGGCTGCTCGCCACCCTCGCCGATCTCGGCATCACCGACATCGCGCCGTCGGACGGCGCCTTCTATGTCTATGCATCGATCGCGCATCTGACCGACGACAGCATGGCCTTCTGCAAGCGGCTGCTCGCCGACACCGCGCTCGCCACCGCGCCGGGAATCGATTTCGACCCCGTGAACGGCCATCGCTTCATCCGCTTCAGCTACGCGCTGAGCGCCGAACTGGTCGAAGAGGCGTGCCGCCGGTTGACCGACTGGTTCCGCAGCGGCGCCGGAGGGGACGTGCGCGGCCCGGCCTGAAGCGCGTTAGCCATGGTGATGCAGTTGGACCGCGTCACTGCGACCCCGGACATGATCCGGGGGAAGTAATCCAGGGCGGTTTACGCCTGCTCTGGATTGCCGCGCGGCTTCGCCGCTCGCAAGGACGGCATGGATTAGTGCATCGTGCCTTAAATATGCACCGTTTGCCCTGAGCTTGTCGAAGGGCCGTTCTTTCTGTCAGGCGCCGCAAGAAGAAGGACGGTGCTTCGACAAGCTCAGCACGAACGGCAGAAAGGGTGGTGCAGATTTCACGCGCGTCGCTCTAACCAAAGCCAGCAGAGATCGGCAGATGCGCAAGCGTCGCCTCAGGCCAGCGACGGCAGGTCGAGGCCCTTTTCGCGCGCGCAGTCGATCGCGATTTCGTATCCCGCATCGGCATGGCGCATCACGCCGGTCGCGGGATCGTTCCACAGCACGCGTTCGAGCCGCCGCGCCGCCGCCTCGCTGCCGTCGGCGACGATCACCATGCCCGCGTGCTGCGAATAGCCCATGCCGACGCCGCCGCCATGGTGCAGCGACACCCAGGTCGCCCCGCTCGCGGTGTTGAGCAGCGCGTTGAGCAGCGGCCAGTCGGACACCGCGTCGGTGCCGTCCTTCATCGCCTCGGTCTCGCGATTGGGACTCGCCACCGACCCCGAATCGAGGTGATCGCGGCCGATCACCACCGGCGCCTTGAGTTCGCCCCTCGCGACCATCTCGTTGAACGCGAGGCCGAACCGGTGGCGGTCGCCGAGCCCGACCCAGCAGATGCGCGCCGGCAGCCCCTGAAACCGGATCCGCTCGCGCGCCATGTCGAGCCAGGTGTGAAGATGCGTGTCGTCCGGCAGCAGTTCCTTCACCCTGGCGTCGGTGCGATAGATGTCCTCGGGATCGCCCGACAGCGCCGCCCAGCGGAACGGGCCGACGCCGCGGCAGAAGAGCGGGCGGATATAGGCAGGGACGAAGCCCGGGAAATCGAAGGCGTCGTCGACGCCCTCGTCCTTCGCCATCTGCCGGATATTGTTGCCATAGTCGGTGGTCGGCACCCCCGCGGCGTGGAAATCGAGCATCGCGCGGACGTGCGTCGCCATCGACGCCTTGGCCGCCCGCGCCACCGCCTGCGGGTCGCTCTCGCGCTTCTCGACCCACTCGGCGACGCTCCAGCCGGCGGGGCAATAGCCGTTCACCGGATCGTGCGCCGAGGTCTGGTCGGTGAGCAGGTCGGGGCGCACCCCGCGCGCGAACAGGTCGGGCAGGACTTCGGCGGCATTGCCGAGCAGGCCGACCGAGACCGGCTTCCGTTCGGCGCAGCTTGCTTCGATGATCGCCAGCGCCTCTTCGATCGTGTCGGCGCGGTGGTCGAGATAGCCGGTGCGCAACCGCATCTCGATCCGGCTCGGCTGGCATTCGATCGCGAGGCACGAGGCGCCCGCCATCACCGCAGCGAGCGGCTGCGCGCCGCCCATACCGCCGAGCCCGGCGGTGAGCAGCCAGCGGCCCGACAGGTCGCCGCCATAGTGCTGGCGCCCCATCTCGACGAACGTCTCGTAGGTGCCCTGCACGATGCCCTGGCTGCCGATGTAGATCCACGACCCGGCGGTCATCTGTCCGTACATGGCGAGCCCGCGCCGGTCGAGTTCGTTGAAATGCTCCCACGTCGCCCAGTGCGGGACGAGGTTGCTGTTCGCGATCAGCACGCGCGGCGCGTCGGCGTGGGTGCGGAAGATGCCGACCGGCTTGCCCGACTGGACGAGCAAGGTCTGGTCGTCCTCGAGCCGGCGCAGCGCCGCAAGGATGCGGTCATAGCTTTCCCAGTCGCGCGCCGCGCGGCCGATGCCGCCATAGACGACCAGCTCCTCGGGCCGCTCGGCGACGTCGGGGTGCAGATTGTTCATCAGCATCCGCAGCGGCGCTTCGGTCAGCCAGCTTTTCGCGGACAGGTCGGTGCCGGTGGCGGGGCGGATGATGCGGCTGTTGTCGAGGCGGGTCATGGGCATCCTTTCGCGAAATCGAGCACGGCGGCGACCGCCTGCCGCAGCGTCGGCAGGATCGCGGGATCGGCGTCGAGCGGGCTGGGCCAATTGCTCTCGTCGGGCGAGGCGGGCTCGGTCATGTAGCCGCGGCAGGCGAGTTCCATCTGGATCGCATGCACGCCCGCTTCGGGGCGGCCGTAATGCCGCGTCGTCCAGCCACCCTTGAAGCGGCCGTCGCGGACATGGCCGAAGCCGCTCGCCGCGCACACCGCCTCGACCGCGTCGGCGAGCGCGGGCGCGCAGCTTCGCCCGCTGTTGGTGCCGATGTTGAACTGCGGCAGCTCGCCACCGAACAGCCGCGGCACATGGCTGCGGATCGAATGGCAGTCATAGACGACGACCGCCGGATGGACGGCGCGCAGCCGCGCGATCTCCGCCTCGATCGCCGCGTGATAGGGCGCGAACCATGTCGCCTTGCGCCGCTCGATCTCGTCCGCGCCGGGCGGATCGCCACGATAGAGCGGCTCGCCGTCGAAACTCGTCGTCGGGCACAGCTCGGTCGTCGCCTGCCCCGGATAGAGCGAGGCGCCGCTCGGGTCGCGGTTCATGTCGATGACGCTGCGCGAGATATCGGTCGCGATCGTCGTCGCGCCGAGTTCCGCGCCGAAACCGTAGAGCGCCTCGATCCACCAGTCGGCGTCCTTGCGCGCGAGCCACGGCGACACGAACCGCGCCGCCAGCGCTTCGGGGATCGCCGTGCCGCCGTGCGGAAAGCACAGGATCAGTGGCGCCTCCCCGCGCGCGATGCGAAGCCAGTCGCCGCTCATCGCATCACGCCCGGCAGGGCGACACCCGCCGCCTCCGCCAGCGCATCGCCCCTGACCAGCGCCGTCGCGGCCGCCATGTCGCTGGCGAAATAGCGATCCTCGCCGAGCCCCGGCACGTCGCGGCGCAGCCGCGCGCGCACCCGTTCGAGCGCCTCCGACGCGCGCAGCCCGACATGAAAGTCGCAGCCCTGCGCCGCGGCGAGCAGTTCGATGCCGATGACATTCTGCGCATTCGCCGCCATCGCGAGCAGCCGCCGCGCACCGTGCGCCGCCATCGACACATGATCCTCCTGGTTCGCCGAGGTCGGGATCGAATCGACGCTCGCCGGATAGGCGCGCTGCTTGTTCTCCGAAACGAGCGCCGCCGCCGTGACCTGCGGGATCATGAAGCCCGAGTTGAGCCCCGGATGCGCGGTCAGGAAGGCGGGAAGCCCCGACAGCGCCGGATCGACGAGCATCGCGACGCGGCGTTCGGCGATCGAGCCGATCTCGCAGATCGCGAGCGCGATCATGTCGGCGGCGAAGGCGACGGGCTCGGCGTGGAAATTGCCGCCCGACAGCGCCTCGTCGGTGTCGGGGAAGATCAGCGGATTGTCGGAGACGCCGTTCGCCTCGTCCTCCAGCGTCGCCGCCGCCTGCCGCAGCACGTCGAGCGCGGCGCCCATCACCTGCGGCTGGCAACGCAGGCAATAGGGGTCCTGCACGCGCGGATCGTCGTCGCGGTGCGAGGCGCGGATCGCCGAATCGGTCATCAGCGCGCGCAGCGCCGCCGCGACCTCGACCTGCCCCCGATGCCGGCGCAGGGCGTGGATGCGCGGGTCGAAAGGCGCATCGGTGCCCTTCGCCGCTTCGGTCGACAGCGCGCCGGTGAGCAGCGCGGCACGGAACAGCCGGTCGGTCTCGAACAGCCCGGCGAGCGCATAGGCGCACGAGAATTGCGTTCCGTTGAGCAGCGCCAGCCCTTCCTTCGGCCCCGGTGTCAGGATCGGCAGGTCGGCGGCGCGCAGCGCGTCGGCGGCGGGCATCCGCCGGCCTTGCCAGTCGATCTCGCCCACCCCCATCATCGCCGCCGCCATGTGCGCCAGCGGCGCGAGGTCACCGCTCGCGCCGACCGACCCCTGGCACGGCACCACGGGCAGGCAGTCGCGCGCGAGCATCGCATCGAGCATCTGCACCGTCTCGCGCCGCACGCCCGAGGCGCCCTGCGCAAGGCTGGCGAGCTTGAGCGCCAGCATCAGCCGCACGACGGCTGCGGGCGCGGGGTCGCCCACCCCGGCCGAATGGCTGAGAATGATGTTGCGCTGAAGCGCGTTCAGTTCGTCATCGGCGATGCGCACGCTCGCCAGCTTTCCGAAGCCGGTGTTGATGCCATAGACCGGCCGCTGGCGCGCGAGGATGCGCGCGACCGCCGCCGCCCCCGCGTCGACGCGCGCCATGCACGACGGGTCGAGCGGCGGCGCGTCGCCGCGATAGATGGCGTGCCACTGCGAAAGCGTCACCGCGCCCGGCGTCAGCATTGTCGTCATCGCCCGTTCCCCTGAAATATATTCCCATGAAAGACGCGGGCGTGCAGCGGGCTCATCCCCATGTAATAAGGCACCTCGGCCAGCGTCTCGACCGACCAGATCGCGAGGTCGCAGTTCTTGCCGACTTCCAGCGTCCCCACCCGCCCGCTCAGCCCCAGCGCGCGCGCCGCGTGGCGCGTGACGCCGAGCCAGCATTGCTCGACCGTCAGTCCGAACAAAGTCGCCGCCATGTTCATCGCCAGGCGTAGCGAGGTGAGTGGCGACGTGCCCGGATTGCAGTCGGTCGCGACCGCCAGCGGCACTCCCGCGGCCACGAGCGCCGCGACCGGCGGCTTCGTTTCGTCGCGCAGGAAATAATAGGCGCCGGGCAGCAGCACCGCGACGCTGCCCGCCGCCGCCATCGCGGCGATCCCGTCGGCGCCCAGATGTTCGAGATGGTCGGCCGACAGCGCCCCGTATCGCGCCGCGAGCGCCGCGCCATGCTGGTCCGAAAGCTGTTCCGCGTGAATCTTGACCGGCAGCCCGGCCGCCTTCGCCGCGACCAGCACGCGCTCGGTCTGCGCGGGGGTGAAACCGACCGTGTCGCAATAGACGTCGACCGCGTCGGCAAGCCCCGCCACCGCCGGGATCATCGCGTCGCAGACGAGCGCGACATAGTCGTCGGCGCGCCCCTTATATTCCGGCGGAACGCTGTGCGCGCCGAGGAAGGTCGCCGCGACGCGCACCGGCCGCGCCGCCGCCAGCGCCTTCGCCGCACGCAGCATCCGCAGTTCGTCGTCGAGCGACAGGCCATAGCCCGACTTGACCTCGACCGTCGTCACCCCGTCGGCGAGCATCGCGTCGAGCCGCGGCAGCGACGCCGCGACCAGATCGGCCTCGCTCGCCGCACGCACCGCCTGCACGGTCGAGACGATGCCGCCGCCCGCCGCCGCAATCTCCTCGTAACGCGCGCCCGCCAGCCGCATCCGCCATTCGGCGGCGCGCGTCCCGGCGTGGACAAGGTGGGTGTGGCAATCGATCAGGCCGGGGGTGATCCAGCGCCCCTCGCAGTCGATCGTCTCGCACGCGCCTGTCGGCGCGTCCGCCTGCGGCCCGACGAAGCCTATCCGCCCGCCCTCGGCCGCGACGGCGCCGCGCTCGATGATGCCGAGACCATCGTCACCCATCGTCGCGACCCGCGCATTGATCCACAGTCGATCGGCCATTGCCCTCCGCCTGATCCGTTATTATGTCTAGTCATAACAAGGGAGGATCGGAATGCAACAGCTTTGGTTCCGGCAGGCGCTGCTGCCCGACGGATGGCAGAACGCCGTCCTGATCACCCACGACGCGGGCCGGATCACCCGGGTCGAGCCCGATAGCGCGGCGGGGTCGGCCGAGGTCCACGCCGTCGCCCTGCCCGGCCTGTGCAACGTCCACAGCCACGCCTTTCAGCGCGGCATGGCGGGCCTGTCCGAGCGCGGCGCCGGGCGCGACGACGATTTCTGGAGCTGGCGCGAGGTCATGTACCGCTTCCTGGCGCGGATGACCCCCGACGACGTCGCCGCCGTCGCCGCGCAGGCCTATGCCGAGATGCTGGAGTCGGGCTTCACCCGCGTCGGCGAATTCCACTACCTCCACCACGATCCCGACGGGCGGCCCTATGCCGATGCCGCCGCGATGGCGGGCGCGATCGTCGCGGCGTGCGACGCGACCGGCATCGGCCTGACGCTGCTGCCCGTCTTCTACGCGCACGGCAATTTCGGCGGCGCTGCGCCCAGTCCGGGGCAGAAGCGTTTCCTGTCGTCGCGCGACGGCTTCGCGCGGCTGGTCGAGGCGAGCCGCGCCCTGCTTCCCGCCGACGCGACGCTGGGGATCGCGCCGCACTCGCTGCGCGCGGTGACGCCCGCCGAACTGGCCGAGGTGACCGCGCTCGCCACCGACGGTCCGATTCATATCCACGCCGCCGAACAACAGCGCGAGGTCGACGACTGCCTCGCATGGAGCGGCAGGCGCCCCGTCGAATGGCTGCTCGATGAAGCGGGGGTCGACGCGCGCTGGTGCCTGATCCACGCCACTCACCTGACCGACGCCGAATGCGACGCGCTCGCGGCGCGCGGTGCCGTCGCGGGCTTGTGTCCGGTGACCGAAGCCAACCTCGGCGACGGCATCTTTCCCGCGACGCGCTATTTGCGGGCGGGCGGGCGCTTCGGGGTCGGCACCGATTCGAACATCGCGATCGACCTCGCCTCCGAATTGCGCGCGCTCGAATATTCGCAGCGGCTGCGCGACCGGCGGCGCGTGCTGCTCGCCGGAAACGGCCAGGATTCGGTCGGACGCACGCTGTTCGACGCGGCGCTCGCGGGCGGCGCGCAGGCGCTCGGCGTCACGGGGGGCTTGTCGGCCGGCGCGCCCGCGGACATGGTCAACCTCGACATGACGCACCCGACGCTCGCCGGCGCCGATCCGGCCACCCTGCTCGACCGCTGGATCTTCGCGGGCCGCACCGGTCCGATCGACCGCGTGTGGCGCGGGGGCCGGCTGTGCGTCGAGGGCGGCCGCCACGTCGCCGCCCCGGCGATCGCGGCGCGCTATACCGCGACGCTGGAACGCCTGCTCGCATGACCGCGACGCTCGACCAGCGGATTCGCGGCGACATCAGCGCGCGGATTCATTCGGGCGAATGGCCGCCGGGGACCCGCATTCCCTATGAGACCGAGCTTGCCGCGCATTACGGCTGCGCGCGCGCGACGGTGAGCAAGGCGATGGAAACGCTGGCGCGCGCCGGGCTGATCGAACGGCGGCGCAAGGCGGGAAGCTTCGTCGCGCGCCCGCACAGCCAGTCGGCGGTGCTCGAAGTCCCCGACCTCGCCAGCGTCGCCGCCGCCAAGGGCGAGACCTATCGCTGGCAGCGGAACCGGCTCGCGGCGCTCGCCGCGGGCGAAGCGCCGGACATCGCCGGGATCGCCGGCGCGGCGCTGGCGGTCGAGGGGGTGCATTTCGCCGACGACCTGCCGTTCGCGATCGAGGAGCGCTGGATCTCGCTCGCCGCCGTGCCCGGATGCGCGGACGAGGATTTCACCGGCACGGCGCCCGGCACCTGGCTTCTCGGCCATGTCCCCTGGACCCACGCGCGCCACCGCATCCGCGCGGTCGCCGCGTCGGCGGCGGAGGCGCGGCGGCTGGCGATCCGGCCGGGAACCGCCTGCCTGAGCCTCGAACGCTGGACGTGGCGCGCGCGCGATTATGTCACCTATGTCCGCCAGCTCTTTCCCGGCGACCGCCACGACCTGATCGCCGATTTCGACCCGAGCTGATCAGTTCAGCAGATAATGCTGCCAGAACAGCAGCGAGGTCCAGAAGGTGTAATCGACATTCTCCTTCTTGCCCCACTGGTGCCCCTCGTTGGTCGCCACAAGGCTCCAGGCGGTGCCGCCGTTGCCGCGCACCGCGGCGACGATCTGGTCCGCCTCCGACGCCGGCACGCGCGGATCGTTGGCGCCGGTGACGACGAACAGCGGTTTGCGGATGTCGGAAACGCGCGTCAGCGGAGAGATTTCCATCAGCTTCCTGCGCTGCGCCGGATCGCGCTCGTCGCCATATTCGACACGGCGCAGGTCGCGCCGATATTCCTGCGTGTTCTCGAGGAAGGTCACGAAGTTCGAGATCGCGACGACGCACAGGTTCGCGCGCAGCTTGTCGGCGAAATGGGTCGCGGCGGCGTAGCACATATAGCCGCCGTAACTGCGTCCGGTCAGCCCGAAGCGCGCCGCGTCGAGCCCCTTGTCCTTCGCCAGCGCGTCGAGGAAGACGCCCATGTCGCGAACGCTGTCCTCGCGCTTGAACGGCCCGTTGTCGAGCCCGACGAAGCGCTTGCCATAGCCGGTCGAACCGCGGACGTTGGGATAGAAATAGGCGACGCCCAGTTCGTTGATCAGATAATTGGTGCTGCCCAGGAATTCGGGGCGCCACTGGCTTTCGGGCCCGCCGTGGACGTGCATGATCAGCGGTCGCTTGCCCGGGAATTTCGCGGGGTCGGGACGATAGAGGAAGCCCGACATCTCCAGCCCGTCGAAGCTCTTCACCCTGACCAGTTCGGGTTCGATGTTGCGCGCCGCGTCGAGCCCGCCGGTCTCGCTTTTGGTCCAGCGCGTCACCGCGAGCGTTTCGGGATCGACGCTATAGGCGTCGGCGGCGCTGCGCGCCGAGGTGAAGCCGATGCCGATCGCGCCCCACGGCGCGACCTCGACATGGCCGATCACGCCTGCGGGAAGGCCGTCGACCGTGCGCGCCCGGCCGCTCGCGACGTCGAGCACGCGCAGGCGGCTCGCCCCCGCCTCGTTGATCGCATAGGCGACGAAGCGCCCGTCGTCCGACAGGTCGAACGCCTCGACGTCCCACGATTCCGCCGGCCCGCGCGGCGTGAAGACGCCGGTCGCGGGGTCTAGCGTGCCGAGACGCTGAAAGTCGCTGCCCTCGTCGCTCGTCACCCAGATGGTTCCGTCGGGCGCGAAAGCCGCCTCGCCATAGGCCACCGTCTTGCCATGGTCGCCGATCGGCGTCATCGCGCCGCTGCTCAGGTCGAGGCGGAACAGGTCGGTCTTTTCGACCGAGGCATATCTGGCGACGAGCGCCCAGCTCTTGTCGGGCGCGAAGCCGGCGACCGCCCAGCCGTTGCTGTCGACCTGCGCGACGAGACGCGCCGACGCGGGGTCGCGCGGGTTCATGACATAGATGTCGCTGTCGCGGCCGTTCCGCCGCGTCGAGGTGAAGGCGATGAGGCTGCCGTCCTTGCTCCAGGCATTGAGCGCATTGCGGCTCTTGCCATCGGTCAGCAGCGTCAGGCGCCCATCCTTCATCGTGTAGATCTGATAGAATTCGTTGCCGCCGATGTCCTTCTGGACCAGCATCAGGTCGCCGGTCGCGGGCGCCCACACGCCCCGGCCGACAGGTTCCGCCTCGAACGTCAATTGCTCGCGCGCGCCCATCGGCGCCGCGACGCGGTGAAGCTGGGTCGTGTTGCCGAAGCGCGTCGCGATCAGCATCGTCTTGTCGCCGGGGTTCCAGCCGACGAAGGACGCGCCGCGATATTCCATATAGGGCCGCGTCGCCACCGCAAGCGCCGCGGGGACGTCGGGCATGCCGTCGGCGACCAGCGCCGCGGGCTTCGGCTGCACGTCGGCGGGCGCCTCCTGCCCGGCAGCCGGAACGGACGCCAGCGGCAGGGCCATCGCGGCCAGAAAAGACAGATGACGCATGATGATTTCCCCATGTTGCGCGATGGATGGCGGTCGCCCAATGAAGGCATCGCGCCCTAAATCTGGCCCATCTCGCCGTTCGTGTCGAGCGGAAGAGAGGGCCGCGTTTCGGACCCGATGCCCGACGCGCGCTTTCGCCGGTGCCGGGTTTCGACCAACGGCCTCTGCGGCTCGATGGTCGCCATGGAGCAACGGCGCGCCGCGAAATCGTTCGGAATCTGCGATGAAATGACGAAAAAATTAACGAATCGCTGGCATCGTGGCTTGACTTGGGGATTAACGGCTGAAAACCTGGGGTTTCTGGGAATCGCCAGCCGGGGAGGCTGAAAACATGGCATCAGCATTCGGACCGCGCCTGTGGAAGCGCTTGCCGCCGAGCGTGCCCGCGGCACGCAGCCTCGGCCGCCGGATGACCCTGCACGCGGCCGCCGCGCTGCTCGTTTTCGCCGCGCTGCAGATCTGGCTGGTGTCGAGCGCGATCGCCGCCGGCGCGCCGTCCGCCTTCATCATCGTCGCGCTCGTCATGCTGGTCGCGCTCGCCCTTCCCGCCGCGCGGCTGACCGAGCGGCGCTGGTATCATCTGAGCCGCCAGGCGCTCGCGAGCTGGGGACTGCACGCGCGCTTCCGCCGCGACGTCCGCCGCCTGTGGGCCGCCGCGCTCGCCCTGCCCTTCCTGTGGGTCAGCGGCGCGATGGCGGCAACGCAGGGTTTCGCCGCCATCACCCTCTAGGACGGCGCCGCCGACTTTGATTTTGACGACCGGTCCCGCGCCGTATAGGGCGCGGCCATGCTGAGTGTTTCCGAAGCCCTCGACCGCGCGCAGATGCTCTGCGACGCCGCGACCAAGGCGGGCGCCGACGCCGCCGACGCCCTTTATTACTGCAACGCCGCGACCGGAGTGTCGATGCGGCTCGGCCAGCTCGAGGATGTCGAGCGGTCCGAGGGGCAGGATATCTCGCTGCGCGTCTTCGTCGGGCGACGCAGCGCGAGCGTTTCGACCGCCGACATGGACGCGGGCGAACTGGCGAAGCTGGTCGAGCGCTGCGTCGCGATGGCGCGCGAAGCGCCCGAGGACCCCTATGCGGGCCTCGCGCCGGAAGAACTGCTCTACAAGGGCCCGGTGCCCGACCTCGATCTCGACGACGGCAGCGAGGCCGATCCGCAGGCGCTACGCGCCGCGGCGCTGGCGGTCGAGGAAGCCGCGCGCGCCGTCGCGGGCGTGACCAACAGCGAGGGCGGCACCGCGAGCCACAGCCGCACCCGCTTTGCCCTCGCCACCAGCCACGGCTTCGCCGGCGGCTACGGATCGAGCGGGCACAGCCTGTCGGCGAGCGTGATCGCCGGCGAAGGCGCCGCGATGCAGCGCGATTACGGCTGGCACAGCGCGCACCATCTGTCGGACCTCGAAAGCGCGGCGGAGATCGGCGCGCGCGCCGGCACCCGCGCCGTCGCGCGGCTGAATCCGGGCAAGGCGCCGGTCGGCAAGGTCCCGGTGGTGCTCGATCCGCGCGTCGGCGGCAGCATCCTCGGCCATCTGCTCGGCGCGATGGCCGGCCCCGCCGTCGCGCGCGGCACCAGCTTCCTGCTCGGCAAGGAGGATCGGGCGCTGTTCGACAGCGGCATCGTCGTCCGCGACGAACCGCACCGGCCGCGCGGTCTGCGCAGCCGCGCCTTCGACGGCGAAGGCCTGCCGACCGGCGCGCGCGACATCGTGGCGGACGGGCGGATCACCGGCTGGCTGCTCGACACCGCGTCGGCGCGCCAGCTCGGCCTGGCGCCGACTGGCCATGCCAGTCGCGGCGGCGGCGCGGCGGGCGTGACCGCCAGCAACCTGCACCTCGCCCCCGGCGCCCTGTCCCGCGAAGCGCTGATCGCCGATATCGGCGAAGGCGTCTATGTGACCGAGCTGATCGGCCAGGGCGTCAACGCCGTGACCGGCGACTACAGCCGCGGCGCGTCGGGCTTCGCGATCCGCGACGGGGCGATCGCGGGGCCGATCGCCGAATTCACCGTCGCCGGGAACCTGATCGACATGTTCGCGGCGCTGGTTCCCGCCAGCGACCTCGTCTTCCGTCATGCGACCAATGTGCCGACGCTCCGCATCGACGGCATGACGGTGGCCAGCAGCTAAGGCCTCGCCATCCGATGCCCGCCCGCAACCTCGAAGCCGTGATCGCCGCCACGCGCGAGGTCGGCGACATGGCGATGGCGCGCTGGCGCGGCGAGGGAAAGGCGATCGACGTCTGGCACAAGTCGCACGACAATCCGGTCAGCGACGTCGATCTCGCGGTCGATGCGCGGCTCAAGGCGGTGCTCGGCGCGATGGTCCCCGAGGCCGGCTGGCTGTCGGAAGAGACCGCCGACAATGCCGACCGGCTGTCGCGGCGCGCGCTGTGGTGCGTCGATCCGATCGACGGCACGCGCGATTTCATCCGCGGCCGCCCCGGCTGGGCGGTCTCGGTCGCGCTCGTCATCGACGGCGCCCCGCAGGTCGGGGTTCTCTATGCCCCGGCACTCGATGAACTGTGGGTCGCGCGCAAGGGACAGGGCGCGACGCTGAACGGCGAAACGCTGCGCGCCAGCCGCCGCGTCGCCTTCGACGGCGCGCGCGTCCCCGCCGACAGCCTGCCGAAGGTCGACCGCGATCTGGTGATGGTGACCAAGCCGAACAGCATCGCACTGCGCATGGCGCTGGTCGCCGACGACCGCGCCGACCTGGTCGCGACGCTGCGCTGGGGGTTCGAATGGGACGTCGCCGCGGCGGCGCTGATCGCGGCGGAGGCGGGCGCGACCGTGACCGACGCCTTCGGCCAGCCGCTCGCCTTCAACACGCCGAGCGCGCAGGCCTTCGGCGTCATCGCCTGTGCCCCGGGCATCCACGCGGCCGTCGTCGACCGGCTGCACGACCGGGCGGTGGCGGCAACGTCCTAGACGGCAGAGAGGTACGGATCGGCGAGCCGCCGGACCGGCGCTTTGCTTGACAATCGGGGCGACTCGCCCTAGTTGCGGCCTATTCCAACATACCGACCGGACGGCGAAACGCGGGACGCGGCTTCGTGGTCCGCTTTTTGCGTTGGAAATCAGACGCTTTGAGATAGGGCTCGTTTGCCAGCGTGCCCTGTGGAGCAGGAGAAAGATTACATGGCACGTATCGCGGGCGTCAACCTGCCCACCAACAAGCGCGTGATCATCGCGCTCACCTATATCCACGGCATCGGCCGCAAGACCGCCGTCGGCATCGCCGACAAGCTGGGGATCGACCACAGCCGCCGCATCCAGGACCTCAGCGATGCCGAGGTGCTGCAGATCCGCGAAGCGATCGACGCCGACCTGACGGTCGAGGGCGACCTGCGCCGCGAGACGGCGATGAACATCAAGCGACTGATGGACCTCGCCTGCTACCGTGGTCTGCGCCACCGCAAGGGCCTGCCGGTCCGCGGCCAGCGCACGCACACCAATGCGCGCACCCGCAAGGGCAAGGCGAAGCCGATCGCCGGCAAGAAGAAGTAAGGTCGCGGCGCGTCCACCGGGCGCGCTTCCCTGCTTCGCGGCCGCGACCGGGACCACCCGTCCCTCGCCGGCCAGCTTCAGGATCTAGGACAGGATTTCATCATGGCTCGTGAACCGCAGCGCCTTCGTCGGCGCGAACGCAAGAATATCTCTTCGGGGGTCGCCCACGTCAACGCGACCTTCAACAACACGATGATCACCATCACCGACGCGCAGGGCAACGCCATTGCCTGGTCGAGCGCCGGCATGATGGGTTTCAAGGGCAGCCGCAAGTCGACCCCCTATGCCGCGCAGGTCTGCGCCGAGGATGCCGGCAAGAAGGCCGCCGAGCACGGCGTGCGCACGCTGGAAGTCGAAGTGAAGGGCCCCGGCGCCGGTCGCGAATCGGCGCTGCGCGCGTTGCAGGCGGTCGGTTTCCACATCACGTCGATCCGCGACGTGACGCCGATCCCGCACAACGGCGTGCGCCCGGCCAAGCGCCGCCGCGTCTGACGCTTCCGGATCGGCGGCACCCCCGCCGCCGCGCCGTCACACCATTCACGCGAGGGCAGGCCGCGACCCCGACCCGTCCCGCAAAAGCAAAGGGAAGTCCATGACTGTCAATATCCGGAACTGGCAGGAATTGAAGAAGCCCAGCAACCTGGAAATCAAGGCCGGCAGCGACGGCAAGAGCAAGGCGACCTTCGTCGCCGAGCCGCTCGAGCGCGGCTTCGGCCTGACGCTGGGCAACGCGCTGCGCCGCGTGCTGCTGTCGTCGCTCCAGGGCGCGGCGATCACGTCGATCAAGATCGAGAACGTCCTGCACGAATTCTCGAGCCTTGCCGGCGTGCGCGAGGACGTCACCGACATCGTCCTCAACGTGAAGCAGATCGCGCTCAGGATGGAAGGCGAAGGCCCGAAGCGGCTGCAGCTTTCGGCGACCGGCCCCGCCGTCGTCAAGGCGGGCGACATCATGGTGTCTGGCGACATCAAGGTGATGAACCCCGACCATGTCGTCTGCCATCTCGACGATGGTGCGACGCTGAACATGGAACTCGTCGCCGACACCGGCAAGGGCTACGTCCCCGCGACCGCCAACCGTCCGGCCGACGCGCCGATCGGCCTGATCCCGGTCGATTCGCTCTACTCGCCGGTGCGCCAGGTCGCCTACAAGGTCGAGAACGCCCGCATCGGGCAGGAACTCGACTATGACAAGCTCAACCTGACCGTCGAGACCGACGGCACGGTGACGCCCGAGGATGCGGTCGCCTATGCGGCGCGCATCCTGCAGGACCAGCTCCAGGTCTTCGTCCACTTCGAAGAGGCGATGAACGACAGCGGCCTGATCGGCATGGCGGCGCCGTCGCAGGCGAGCGAGGAGTCGGACGTCAACCAGCTCAACCGCTTCCTGCTCAAGAAGGTCGACGAACTCGAACTGTCGGTCCGCAGCGCCAACTGCCTCAAGAACGACAACATCATCTACATCGGCGACCTGGTCCAGAAGACCGAGGCCGAGATGCTCCGCACGCCGAACTTCGGCCGCAAGTCGCTCAACGAGATCAAGGAAGTGCTCTCGTCGATGGGTCTGCGCCTCGGCATGGACATCCCCGGCTGGCCGCCGGAGAATATCGAGGAAATGGCCAAGAAGCTCGAACAGGAGCTGCTGGGCTGAGCAACGAACCTTCTCCCTTGAGGGGAGAAGGATACGTAGCCTTATCGCGAAGCGATTAGGCGAAGTTGGATGAGGGTGAGCGGCGCGAAGCGCCGCGCGGTTGCAAAGCAACCGCATACCCCTCACCCAGCTGCAACTAGGCGACAAGTCGCCAAGTTTTCGCAACCCTCTCCCCCAAGGGGAGAGGGAAGCAACCAATGGGGAATGGGTCGGCCCGTTAATCGACCTGGTCTGGGCTACCTCATACGGGCCCTTAACGAACGAAGGACAAGAACATGCGTCATAAATCGGGTGGCCGGAAGCTTCAGCGCACCAGCGCGCATCGCATCGCGATGTTCCGCAATATGTCGGCCTCGCTGATCAAGCACGAGCAGATCACGACGACCGTCGCCAAGGCGAAGGAACTGCGCCCCTATATCGAGAAGCTGGTCACGCTCGCGAAGCGCGGCGGGCTCGCCAATCGGCGCCTCGCGCAGAGCCGGCTGATGGACGACACGCAGCTCGTCAAGCTGTTCGACGTGCTTGCCGAACGCTACAAGGACCGCAACGGCGGCTACACCCGCATCATCAAGGCGGGCATCCGCGCTTCGGACGCGGCGCCGATCGCGATCATCGAATTCGTCGACCGCGACGTCGATGCCAAGGGCCAGGATTCGGGTCCGGTGATGACCGACGAGGAACTGGAAGACGCATAAGCCGCGCCTTTCCGGTGACACAAGATCAAGGGCGGCGTCCATGGGACGGCCGCCCTTTTTCTTTATCCATAGCCGCCTGGATTAAAGTCTGTGGGGATTCGGGTTTCGGCGCGCTGCCCCATCCTTCGTCATGCTGAACTCGTTTCAGCATCCATGGCCGGACCTTCCCTTTTTGT